>NZ_JBFAAI010000005.1:0-286428 GCF_040639655.1 Actinoplanes sp. NPDC023801
TGGGCCCCCCCGCACCCGCGGGGCCTTTCGCGCTCACCGCGGGCCGGCCGGCTGTGGCTGGGGGGGCCTCCGCCAGGACCTGGGCGTTGGTCCCCGCCGGCGGCACGGGCGTTCCCGTGCCGCCGATCGACTCCGAGGAGGCATCCCGATGACCGCCACCGTCTCGACCGCACCGACGGCCCTGCCGGAGACCGCGGCCACCCCGGTGCCGCTGACCAGACTGACCCTGGTCGAGCTGCGCAAACTCGCCGACACCCGGGCCGGCATGTGGCTGTTGATCGTGATCGGACTCGCGACCGTGGCGACGTCGGCGATCCTGCTGGGCTGGGCCCCGGACGAGGAGATGACGTTCACCGCGTTCTACACCTTCGGGTTGACGCCGTCGGCGGTGCTGCTGCCGGTGCTCGGCATCCTGTCGGTGACCAGCGAGTGGTCCCAGCGCACGGCGTTGTCCACATTCACGCTGGTCCCGGCCCGCGCACGGATCCTGCTGGCGAAGCTGGGCGCGGGCGTGCTGATCGCGATCGGCGCGACGGTGACCACGGCGATTCTCGCCGCCGGCGCCAACGCGCTGGCCCCGGCGGTGGGCGGCGACGGGTCGTGGAGTCTGGACGCGTCGCTGATCTGGCAGACACTGCTGTTCCAGGTGATCTTCGTTCTGATGGGCAACGCGTTCGGTGCCCTGCTGCTCAACACTCCGCTCGCGATCGTCATCTTCTTCGCCCTTCCGACGGTGTGGTCGGTCCTGGGCGGCAGCATCCGCGCGCTGGCCGACGCGGCCGAGTGGCTGGACCTCAACGTGACCTCCCAGGCGACGATGGAGGCGGACATGACCTCCGGTGAGTGGGCCCGGCTGGCGGTCTCGGCCGGGGTGTGGGTCCTCCTTCCGTTGCTGCTCGGGGGCTGGCGGGTGCTCCGCCGGGAGGTTTCCTGATCCACAACGGCCGGTGTTGGCGTCACGATCCGGCGATCGGAGGTAGCGTCCCGAGACGTGACGCGTACCCTATTTGCTAGCTTCGCGGCAATTACCGCTTCCATCCCGTTGCTAGCTGGCCCGGCGCCGGCCGCGCCACCGACTGTTCCGCGGCCCGTCCCGAGCACCCCGGCACCGGTGCCGGTGCCGGGGCCGGGGCCGGTGGAGGCGGAGACCCGCGAACCCGACCTGGACCGGCTCACCCTCGAGGGTGAGCCGCTTCCCGCCGCCAGTTACGAGCCCCGGCCCAGCGCACGAAGCGCCGTGCGGACCCCCGAGGTCGGCACCGTCCGCAGCTGGGCCGGGCTCAACGAGATCGACGGCGATGTCTACCGCAAGGACTACACCCTCCGCGGCGTCGGTGAGCACATCGAGGTCTGGGTGGCCAACGACCTGGCCTTCCCCGAGGGCGACTGCCGCAAGAACGCCACAGACATCACCGACCCGCAGGTCAACGCGCTGGTACGCGAGTTCGACGAGGTGATCTACCCCCGGGAGACGAAGGCGTTCAGCACGCCGCCGGACCGCGCGGGCACCAATCCGGGGCTGCCCGGTGACTTCAGCGGAGCCGGCAACCGGACCGTGACTCTGGTCGACAACATCCGCGACGACAACTTCTACGACTTCCCGAAGCGTCAGACCTACATCTCGGGCTTCTTCTCCGAGCAGCTCAACGAGTTGTTCGACCGCAACGTCATCACGATCGACGCCTACGACTGGGCACACCGGACCGGCGCCGAACCGCAGCACGAGCCGAACGACGACCCGTGCGTCAGCCGGCCCGCGCGGCCCCGCATGTACGAGTCGACCTTCGCCCACGAGTGGCAGCACCTGCTCGCGTATTACACCGACCCGGACGAGGAGGTGTGGATCAGCGAGGGCCTGGCCGACTACGCGCAGACCCTCGCCGGTTACGCCGACACCACCGCCGGGGTGCGACACCGTGGGTTCGACAACCACGTGGTCTGCTACCAGGGTTTCGGCAACGTCAAGACCGCCTACAACCCGAACCCGCGGGAGTGCGGCGGCCCGTCCAACTCGCTCAATCTCTGGGCCGAGGGCGAGCCGGACGAGATCCTGGCCGATTACGGCATCACGTACCAACTGATGCTCTACCTGCGTGACCGGTTCGGCGCCGAGTTGCTCACCACCTTGCACCAGGACAAGGAGAACCACGGCCTCGCGGCGGTCGGGGCTGCCCTGCCCGAGGGCGTGAAGCTGCACGACGTGCTGCACGACTTCCAGGTCATGACCCTGGTCGACAAGGTGGTGGACGAGCCGGACGGCGTGGTCAAGGGCGCGCCGCGCCAGCGAGTGACCTCCCCTAGCGTGCGATCCACGGTGAACCTGGACAACCCCTCCGCCTTCGGCGCGGCCGGGGCGGCGCCGAACGGTGCCGATTTCATCCGCCTGCCGCGCGGGTGGCAGACCGTCGGGTTCGACGGCGCGCGGTCGCTTCCCCCGGCCCCGCTGACCTGGACCATGGACGAGGGGATGCTGTTCTCCGGCAACACACCGAGCACCGACTCGGCCGCCGTGCGTGCGGTCGACGTGCCGGCCGGCGACCCGGTACTGCGGTTCAAGACCACTTACGGCCTCGAGGAGAAGTTCGACTTCGGGTACGTCATGGTGTCGGCCGACGAGGGCGAGACTTATCAGATGCTGAAGGGAGAGAACACCGTCGAGGGACCGCTCGGCCAGGCGATCACCGGGAAGGCGGCTGACGTCACCCTCAGTTACGACCTCAAGGCGTACGCCGGAAAGCAGATCTTCCTCGGTTTCCGCTATGTCAGCGACAGCGCCGTCAGCATCGGTGGCTGGCACATCTCGGACGTCAAGGTCGGCGCCACGGAGATCGGCGGCGCCAAGCTGGACGGCTGGAGGTCGCCGACCGAGATCCGTCCGGTTCCCGTCGCGAACTGGCAGGTGACGCTGGTCGGACTGACCGGCGGCAAGGCCAAGGTGGTCCCGCTGCGCGACGCCGCCAGGGTGCGCCATTATCCGAAGGTGGTCGCGATCGTCGCCTACGACGAGCCGACCGGCACGGTGACCCAATACGCCCCCTACACCCTCGAGGTCGACGGCAAGCCTTACCAGCCCACCGCCGAGCAGGACTCCTGACTCCGGCCGGATCCCGACTCGATCTGCCCGCCCGGCCCCCTGTGCGCCCGAGGCGGGCAGATCCGTGTCCGGCACCATTCTGCCATTGACAGTGTCAGGATGACAGTGTCATTGTCGGGGCATGTGGACGATGGAGCAGTTGGTCGAGCGGGTCGGCGCGGCGCTCGCCGCGGAGTACCCGGGCGCCCCCAACGGCCGCGTCCGGGAGGTTCCCGACCGCAGGTCGATCCGGTGGTACACGACGATCGGTCTGGTCGACCGGCCACTCGGCACGCGGGGGCGCACCGTTCTCTACGGGCCACGGCATCTCCTGCAACTCGTCGCGATCAAGCGGCGGCAGGCGGCCGGCATGACCCTGGCCGAGATTCAGGCCGAGCTGGCCGGAGCCTCCGAGGAGACCCTCGCCGCGGTCGCCCGCGTGCCTGACCCGGTTCTGCGCACCGATGAGCCACCACCGGACGGGCCCCGGAGCAGACCCGACTTCTGGAAGGCCTCCCCCGCCGCTCCCACGCGCATCCTGCCGACGGGCTCGGCTCCGGATGAGGCCGGCGACATGCCGCCCGCCACCGGCATCACCCGGCGTGAGATGGCAGCCGCCGTCGAGAAGCTCGGCACACCAGCGGCCCCGCCGCCCGCGCTCATCACCGGAGTGCCGATCGGTGACGGCGTGATCCTGCTGCTGCCCCGCCACACCACCGGCCTCGACCGCGACGAGATCGCCGCGGCTGCCCGGCCTCTGCTTGACCTGCTCGCGGCCCGCGGGCTCACCGATGGGAGAACCTCATGATCATTTCCGTGAACCCGATGGGATCGGCAGAGCTGGAGCGCCACCGGCAGGTGCCCGGTGCGGGCCTCGGCACCCTGCTCACCGACCGCGGCAACCTTCCGCTGGACCGTCTCGACGTCCGCGCCTCCATCAGCGGCCTCCTGGTGCGCACCGAGCTGACCACCGAGTTCGTCAACGCCCACGACACCGCGCTGGAGGCGACCTACGTCTTCCCGCTACCCGACCGTGCCGCGGTCACCGGGATGACGATGACCTCGGCCGACCGTGTCGTCACCGCCGAGCTGCAGGAGCGCGGCGCCGCACGTCAGCAGTACGACCAGGCGATCGCGGCAGGTCAGCGGGCCTCGATCGCCGAGGAGGAGCGGCCGGACGTCTTCACCATGCGCGTCGGCAACATCCCGCCGGGCGAGCGGGTGACGGTGCGGCTCCGGCTGGTCGGCCCGCTGGCCTATGAGGACGGCGCTGCCACCTTCCGTTTCCCGCTGGTCGTGGCGCCACGCTATGTGCCCGGCGTCCCGCTGCCCGGCCCGTCCGCGGGCGACGGCCAGGAGTCCGACACCGACGCCGTGCCGGACGCCTCGCGGATCTCTCCCCCGGTGCTGCTGCCCGGCTTCCCCAACCCGCTGCGGCTGTCCATCAACGTCGACATCGACCCGGCCGGTCTCGAACTGGGCGAGGTCCGGTCGAGCCTGCACACCGTCACCGAGAACGGCCGCAGCCTGCGCATCGAGCCGGGTGAGCGGGCCGATCGCGACTTCGTTCTGCGGCTGGCGTACGCACCCGGCGGCGAGTCCGCGGTGGCCGTGCCCGACGCCGACGGCGAACAGGGGACCTACCAGCTCGTCGTGCTGCCACCGGAGACGGCCGCCGCTCCGCGCCCGAAAGACGTGGTGCTGCTGCTCGACCGTTCCGGCAGCATGAGCGGCTGGAAGATGGTGGCCGCCCGCCGCGCCGCGGCCCGGGTCATCGACACGCTGACCGCCGACGACCGGTTCACGGTGCTCACCTTCGACCATGTGATCGACCGGCCCGACGGCCTCGGTAACGGACTGGTGGAGGCAACCGACCGGCACCGCTTCCGCGCGGTCGAACACCTGGCCCGCGCCGACGCCCGTGGTGGCACCGAGTTGCTCGCCCCGCTCACGTCCGCTCTCGGGCTGCTGGCCGACAGCCCCGGCCGGGACAGGGTGCTGGTGCTGGTCACCGACGGTCAGGTCGGCAACGAGGATCAGATCGTGAAGCAGGTCAGCCCGCTGATCGGCAGAATCCGGGTCCACACCGTCGGCATCGACCGGGCCGTCAACGCCGGGTTCCTCGGCCGTCTCGCCGCCATCGGTGCCGGACGCGCCGAACTGGTGGAGAGCGAGGACCGGCTGGACGAGGCGATGGAGCAGATCCACCGGCGGATCGGGGCACCCGTGGTGACCGGTATCTCCGTGGCCGGCGACGGCTTCACCACTCTCGACGGCACGCGCAGTCCCGCCCGGCTGGCGGGCCTCTACCCGGGGGTGCCTCTCGTGGTCACCGGCCGCTACACCGGCACACCCGAGGGCACGCTCACCGTCACCGGGCGCACCCGTGACGACAAGGAGTTCCGGACAGCTGTCGCGGTCCAGCGCGGCACCGAGACCGCGGTGGCGTCGCTGTGGGCGCGCGCCCACCTGCGTGACCTGGAGGACGCGTACTCGTCCGGGGACATCGCACTGGACTCTGAGATCGTGCGCACCTCTCTGCGCTTCGGTGTGCTCTGCCGGTTCACCGCCTTCGTGGCGGTCGACGAGCGGGTGGTCAACGAAGGCGGAAACCACCACCGGGTCACCCAGCCCGTCGAGATGCCGTCCGGGTGGGAGAGCCCCGCGCCGCCCACGCCGGCGCCCTACTTCATGGCCGCTTCATCGCCGTTCCCCGGCGTGGCCGGCGCCGGGGCCCCGGGCGCGGTGCCTCCCATGCCGCCGCCGGCTCCCGCGCCGGGCTCGCCTGCGCCCGGGCGGCCGGGATTCACACCACCGCGGGCGAAGCGGCCGCTCGCACCCGACACGTTCGCTGAGTCCGGTAAGGCCGGGGTGCCCACCGGCGCACCGGCGAGCAACGCGCCCGCGGCCGACCGGTCCTCCCCTGCCGCTACCGGTCCCGCGACGGGCTTCGGCGAGGCGCTCCTCGACAGCGCGCCCGCTTCCGCGTCCGGCCGTGGCGACGCACCGCGGCCGCCGGCACGTAGCGGTGCCGTCCCCGAAGGAGGCACCCCGACGGGTGCGGTGGCGCGGGGATTCTCAGGACTGGTGGGCCGGGCCGGGCCGGCCGGTTCCCCCGGGCGGGGCCGGTCCCGTCACTCCGGGTCCGCTGATGGCGGCCTGTCGCTGGAGGATTTGCGGGAGCTGGCCGCGGTTGAGGTCGCGCGCCTGCGGGAGGCCGCGGACCAGCCGGCGCTCGACCGACGCGACCTGCTCGACGACCTGATCAGCCGCCTCACCGTCCTACTCGAACCGGTCGCCGACCCGGCCGTCGACCCGGTCCGCGAGCTGGTGACGCTGCTCCGCGGCGACGGGCCGCTGGACGACCGTTGGGCGGCCGCGATCCGCGTCCTGGAGGAGTTCGCCGCCGGCAAACCCGAACCGAAGCGCTCCTTCTGGAAGTCCTGATCAATGAGCCGGGGCTCAGCTCAGCAAGCAACCCACGCCGAGCTGAGCCCTGGCCCAGGTCCCCGCGGTTCACAGTCGTGGAGCACCGGAGCCGGCAAGGCAGGAACCAGCAGCGCCAACCCAGGCGAGCGCGGACCAGCAATGCGGCAACCAGCAGCATTCGAACCAACGGCGCCGAACAGCAGAACGCGAACGAGCGAGGCAACAACCAGCCGAACAGCAGATGCGCACGAGCGAGGCAACAACCGGCAGCATTCGGACCAGCGGCGTAGGCAGCGGAGCGCGAACTAGCGAGCGGGCGCCGGGGACGCGGCAACCAGCGGCGAGAGCCGGCGGCGCGGGAACCAGCGAAGCGGGAGGGAGTAAGGCGAGAGCCCGCAGCGCGGGAACCAGTGAGGCAGGGCACAAGGGCGCGGGAACCAGCGGCGCGGAAGCCGGCAGCATGAAGCTCCTTGCCTGTTCGGGAGGCGTTTCGCGGCGGGCGTGCACGGGACTGGGGGCAGGCCGGGCGTCGTTACGGAGCGGTGGTGATGTGGCTGACGGGTGGAGGAAACGACGAACATCGACCGAACGGCCCCCACGAGGGTCACTGAATGACGGTAAGTTGGGGCACCGGTGCCGGGACCGGGGGGTGTCAACGCCAAGTGGGCGAGGATCTGGGCGACAATCGCGAGCCGTTGCTGGTACGTCCGTTCGTCCTGCCCGACGGAGACCGGCAGGAACCAAGGCCGTCCGCCTCGACCTGGCCCGTGGAACAGACCGCCGGCGAACTTCCCACCCAGCTTCTGCCCGTCGTTCCCGCGGCGGAGAGCACCGGCTCGGACGAGCCGAGCGCACGGTGGCGACGGCGCCCGCTGCTGCTGGCCGGAGCCGGAGTCGCGGCGGTCGCGCTCGTCGCCGGTTATGCGTGGCTGCGCCCGGATGACCGGGCCGAGAACTGGACATCGCCGCCGGCTCAGTCACTGCCCGCCGCGATCGGGCCGGCCACATCGTCCGGTGTGGCCCCGAGCGGGCTTCCCGCCGACGGTCAAGGCAACGGGGACGACGACGCCGGCGATCCGACCAGGACCAGCCCATCGCCTCGAGTCACGCCGTCGTCAGCGGGCAGCCCCAGCACGGTCGGCACGTCCGCCGGCGCTTCGGCCGGGGTCACCGGCAGCCCCGCCCCAGCGGCTCCGGCGCCACCGGCTCAGCTGCTACCCGATGCAGTCGAGACCGGACAGGGACTTCTCGTCACCGGTAACGGCCTGTGCCTGGACCTCCGCGGCGGCGAGGCCGGCGAAGGGCGTGACGTGCACATCGACGACTGCAACGGCACGAGCCCGCAGCGGTGGCAGTTGAATGCGGACCGGACGCTCGAGGTGCTGGACATGTGCGCCTACGTGGTCGGTGACGGCACCGTCGACCTGACCGGCTGCGACGGGCGCACCACCGCGCAGTGGCAGCTGTTCGGCAACGGGACTCTGACCAACTCGGCGAACGGCATGTGCCTCACCGATCCGCACTCCGGAGCCCGCCCGGGCAACAGTGTCACCGTGGCCTTCTGCGCTGGTGGCAACAATCAACGCTGGTTCTTCCGTTGAGCAGCCGAAGTCGTCTGGGGACCGTGCGCGTGCCCGTACCGCTGAAAAGTGATCGAATCGTCAGGTCGAAACACTAGTGATCATCGGGTTCCCGCCTCTTAGGGTCATCTGGTGATCTCCGCGCCTCTTCGTATCGCCCTCTTGTCTTATCGGAGCAAACCGCACAGTGGGGGGCAGGGGATCTATGTCCGGCATCTGTCGCGGGAGCTCGTACGGCTCGGGCACCGGGTCGAGGTGTTCTCGGGGCCGCCGCTTCCCGAGCTGGATGACGGGGTCGGACTGACCGTACTGCCCAGTCTTGATCTCTATCGTGAGCCGGATCCGTTCCGGACGCCGAAGATGTCCGAGTTCCGGTCCGCGATCGATGTCCTCGAGTGGACCGCAATGTGTACGGGGGCGTTCCCGGAGCCGCTGACGTTCTCGTTGCGGGCCTGGCGGCATCTGCGGGAGCGACTCGCCGAGTTCGACATCGTGCACGACAACCAGTGCCTCGGGTACGGGTTGCTGCCGTTGGGCCGGACCGATACGCCGTTGGTCGCCACCATTCACCATCCGATCACGGTCGACCGGGATCTCGAGCTGGCAGCCGCACCGGACTGGAAGCGCCGGCTGTCGCTGCGCCGGTGGTACGCGTTCACGCGGATGCAGGCCCGGGTGGCCCGGCGGCTGCCGTGGCTGACGACGGTGTCGCAGGCGGCCCGGGACGAGATTGTCGAAGCGTTCGGAGTGCCGGTGGAACGGCTGCGGGTCATCGGGGTCGGCGTCGACGTCGATACGTTCAGCCCGGCCCGCAATGCCGACGCGAAAGCCGGCGAGTACGCGGAGACCGCAGACGGCGGGGGCGGCCTGGAAATGGGGGCCGGCAGTGACCGGAGCGACGGCCCGGTGCCATGGGGTGCCGCGGGCGGGGTGCGTGCCGCTGACGGGCGCATCGTTGCGGTGGCCAGCGCGGACGTACCGCTCAAGGGCCTGCCGGAGTTGATCGAGGCGGTGGCGAAGCTGCGCGCCGATCATGATGTGGAGCTGGTTGTCGTCGGGTCGGCACGGCCGGACGGGGCGGCGGCGCGGGCCATCACCCGGCTGGGGCTCGACGATGCGGTGCGGTTCGTATCGGGGATCTCGGACGCGGAACTCGCCGATCTGTTCCGGTCGGCGACGGTTGCCGCGGTCCCGTCCCGGTACGAGGGTTTCTCACTGCCCGCGGTCGAGGCGATGGCTTGCGGTGTTCCGCTGGTCGTCACCACCGCGGGGGCGCTGCCGGAGGTGACCGGGCCGGACGGGCTGGTGTCGCTGCACGTACCACCAGGGGATGCGGAGGCACTGTCGGCGGCGATCGGGCGGCTGCTCGACGATGAGCCGCTGCGCCGCCGTCTCGGTGCCGCGGGGCGCCGGCGGGTGGTCGAACATTTCACCTGGCGGCGGACGGCGATCCGCACGGCCGAGTGGTACGCCGACGCCATCGCCGCGCACCGGGCGAGGACCGGTAAGGGCGGGGCCCTGGAGGCGAGCCGCACAATTCCGGCCAGGTAGCCCGACGCCGGAGGAAGCCGCAGATCACCGGCAAGGGCGGGTCGGGACCTCCTGGCGAGACGGGCGGGGCGGGACAGCCCGCGGGGTGGCAGGCCGGGGTCGGGTCGAGGGGAAGGCGCGGCGGGCTTGATCGATTCATGGGGCCCTGCTGCATGAGCGGAATCGGGCGGCCAGCGACAATGCACCAGGGGTTACTGACCGGTAGGTCCGCTGGGACAACGAAGGGGCAGGTAAGAACACATTGTTGACCGTCGACTACGACCGGCTTGATGTGCGGCCGGGGATGCGGGTTCTCGATCTGGGTTGCGGCGAGGGCCGGCACACCTTCGAGGCGTACCGGCGGGGCGCGGATGTCGTCGCCCTGGATCTGAGTGAGAAGGATCTGGCGACCACGCGTTCCTGGTGTGCGGCGATGGAGCTGGCCGGCGAGGCCCCGGTCACGGCGAGTGCCACGACCGTCCAGGGTGACCTGCTGTCCCTGCCGTTCCCGGATGCCAGCTTCGACCGGATCATCGCCTCGGAGGTGCTGGAGCACATCCCCGACGACGTGACGGCGATCCGGGAGATGACCCGGGTGTTGCGGCCGGGCGGGCTGGCGGCGGTGACGGTGCCGCGCTGGCTGCCGGAACGGGTGTGCTGGGCGCTGTCCGACGAGTATCACGCGAACGAGGGCGGTCATGTCCGCATCTACCGGGAGGACGAGCTGTCGGACCGGCTGCGGGCGGCCGGGCTGACGGTGACCGGGAATGGTTTCGCGCACGCGCTGCACAGCCCGTACTGGTGGCTGAAGTGCGCGATCGGCGACGCCGGTCTGACCAAGGCGTACCACAAGATGCTGGTCTGGGACATCACCGAGCGGCCGGCCCTGACCCGGGTGCTGGAGCAGGCCTTGAATCCGCTCATCGGCAAGAGCGTGGCGATCTATCTGAAAAAGGAGGAGGTGACCGTGGGTGTCGGTGCCTGACCTACCGGGCGTGCTGAGCGCCGACGACATCCGGGCCACGGTCGCCAGCATCGCCGCGGAGCAGGAGGAGACCGGGGCCATCCCCTGGTACACCGGCGGGCAGCTGGATCCGTGGGATCACGTCGAGGCGGCGATGGCCCTGGACGTGGGCGGGGAGACCGAGCAGGCGGAGGCCGCCTACGACTGGTTGCGGAGGACTCAGCGTGCTGACGGCAGCTGGGCGTCGCGCTACGAGGACGGGGTGGTGGCCGACGCCACGGCGGAGACGAACCACGCCGCCTATCTCGCGGTGGGCTGCTGGCATCACTTCCTGTGCACCGGTGACGAGGACTTCCTGGCCCGGCTGTGGCCGACGGTGCGAGCGGCCCTCGATTTCGTGACCGGATGCCAGGCGGCCGGTGGGGAGATCTGGTGGGCGGCCGGTGACGAGGTGGCGCTGCTGACCGGGTCGTCGAGCATCCATCAGGCGTTGCGCTGCGGCATCGCGATCGCCGACCGGGTCGGTGAGCCGCAGCCGGACTGGGAGCTGGCCGCCGATCTGCTGGGGCATGCGATCCGCCGGCATCCGCAGGTGTTCGCCGACAAGGGCCGGTTCTCGATGGACTGGTACTACCCGGTGCTGGGTGGCGCGCTGCGCGGGGAGGGCGCGAAGGCCCGGCTGCGGGACCGGTGGGACGAGTTCGTGGTGCCGGGCCGCGGCGCGCGCTGCGTGTCGGATCGGCCGTGGGTGACCGGGGCGGAGACGTGTGAGCTGGCGCTGGCACTGGCGGCGATCGGTGACCGGGACGCCGCGTCGGAGCTGGTCGCGGCGATGCAGCATCTGCGGGAGCCGGACGGTTCCTACTGGACGGGGCTGGTGCTGACCGACGGGGTGCGCTGGCCGGTGGAGCGGACCACGTGGACGGCGGCGGCGGTGGTGCTTGCCGTCGACGCCCTGCACGCGGCCCACCCGCGGTCGGAGATCTTCAGGACACCGGGTGTCGGCGCAGCAGCCGTAGTGAACCGCGGCCGGTGAGTTCGGTGTAGTCGCCGCTGTCCAGGGCCGTGCGGTAGATCCGGTAGGGCGCCTGGCCGCCGTCGGCCGGGTCGGGGAACACGTCGTGGATGGCGAGAACCCCGCCCGCCGCCAGGTGCGGCGTCCAGCTGTCCAGGTCACGCCGGGCGGATTCGTCGGTGTGGCTGCCGTCGAGGAACAGCAGCGCCAGCGGGGTGGACCACAGTGCCGCGAACTCCTCGGCGCGGGCCACGACGGCGACGACCACGTCCTCGGCGCCGGCCAGCGCGATCGTGCGGCGGAAACCGGGCAGCGTGTCGATCTTGCCGACGGCCGGGTCGACCAGGCCGGGATCGTGGTACTCCCAGCCGGGCTGGTGCTCCTCGGAGCCGCGGTGATGGTCGACGGTCACCACCTTGCCGCCGCGGGCGCGGGCCGCGGCGGCAAGGTAGAGCGTCGACTTGCCCAGGTAACTGCCGACCTCCAGGATCGGCCCGGGCGGTGCGGCGAGGGCGGCCTCGGCCAGCGCCCGCCCTTCGTCGGCCGGCATGAAACCCTCCGCCTCGGCGGCGGCGGTCAGCAGTCCCTGGTCCAGCACGATCTGCGACGACAGCATCGCGTCATCATAAGATCAACACCATTTGATCGTACGGCCGGAGCGGTGGACAACCGCAACCACCGCCCTGCCGCAACCGGCGGGCGAGGTCGTCAGTGACCGCCGGCGAACGTCGGCCGCACGTAGATGATCACCCGGTCGGCGGCGTCCTTGGGCGCGTCGGTGCCGAACGGCGCCTGGTAGCGCTTGGCCAGCTCGACGTAGAACGCACCGGTCGGGTCGGGGTCGATGTGGTCCACGACGCCGCGGATCTCCATGTACCGGTACGGGTTCGACTGATCGATGATCGACAGTGCGACGGCCGGGTTCGCGGTGATGTTCTTGAACTTCTTGCGGAAGTTCGTGTGCGTGAACTTGATGAACTCGCCGTCCCACGCGTACCACATCGGGTTGACCTGCGGGGTGCCGTCCTCCCGGATCGTCGCGAGATCCGCGAACAGCGGCCGCTCCAGCAGGTCGAGCAGCTCGTCGGGAATGATGGTCATCTGTTTCTCCTCGTCGGTCGGTCGGTTCCATCGTGCCGCAGCAAGGTAAACAGCGCCGCAGCAAGGTAGACAGTGCCGCAGCAAGGTAGACAGTGCCGCAGCAAGGTAAACAGCGCCGCCCGGCACGAAGCCGGACGGCGCTGTACCTTCCCCCCGGAAGGCTTACCTACCGCGACGCTTACTTACCGCGGCGCTTGTTGACGATGTCGAACGCGACGGCGGCGATCAGGACCAGGCCCTTGATGACCATCTGCCACTCGGGGCGGACGTTCGTGATGGACAGGCCCATGTTGAGCACACCCATGATCAGGGCACCGATGATGGCGCCGGTGACCTTGCCGACACCGCCGTTGACCGCGGTCCCGCCGATGAAGGCGGCGGCGATGGCGTCGAGCTCGTAGTTCTGGCCGGCGGCGGCGACCGCCGATCCGGCGCGGGCCGTGGTGATGACCGCGGCGACACCGGCGAGCAGGCCCATGTTGACGAACAGCAGGAAGTTGACCCGCTTGGTCTTCACACCGGACAGCATCGCGGCGGGCAGGTTACCGCCCATCGCGTAGATGTGCCGGCCGAAGATCGTGTCGTTCATGATGAACGAGTAGAGCAGCACCAGCAGCGCCACGATGATCAGCACGATCGGCATGCCGCCGGCACTGTTGGCCAGCAGCCAGGTGAGGTATCCGATGGCGACGACGCCGACGACCAGCTTGCCGACGAACGCGGCGAACGGCTCGGTACGCAGGTCGTTGCGGACCAGTTCACGGCGGGTGTGGATCTGGCTGACCGCCAGCCCGATCGCGGCGACGGCACCGATCAGGACGGTTACCGCGTCGAGGTTGCCGATGAAGCCGAGCGAGTTCGGCAGTGAGCCGTTGGCCAGGGCGTTGAAGTCGCTGGGCAGGCCGCCGACGGTGGTGCCGACGTAGTTGATCGCCAGGCCTCGGAAGAGCAGCATGCCGCCGAGGGTGACGATGAACGCCGGGATGCCGACGTAGGCGACCCAGAAGCCCTGCCAGGCGCCGACGATGCCGCCGAGCAGCACCGACAGGACGACAGCGACGGGCCAGGACACGTCCCACTGCATGATCATCAGCGCGCAGATGCCGCCGACGAACGCCACCACCGAGCCGACCGACAGGTCGATGTGACCAGCCACGATGATCATGACCATGCCGATGGTCAGCACGAACACGTACGCGTTCTGCTGGATCAGCGACACGACGTTGTTCGGCAGCAGCATCAGGCCGTCGGTGTCGAACTGGAACCACAGCGTGATCACGACGAGCGCCGCGATCATGGCGTACTGCTTGAGGTTGCCGCCGAGGTAGGCGGCGAGCGAGCCGCCCCCGGGCTTCTTCTCGCCGGAACCGGGCGCGGACGCCGGCGCCGGAAGAGTGGTGGACGCGCTCACCGTGTTGCTCCGCTCTTCTCCATGGTCATGTAACGCATGAGGCTCTCCTGGGAGGCCTCCGCACGGGGCAGCTGACCGGTGATGCGCCCCTGGCTCATCGCGTAGATCCGGTCGCAGATGCCGAGCAGCTCAGGCAGCTCGGAAGAGATCACGATGACGGCCTTGCCGGAGTCGGCAAGCTTGTTGATGATCTCGTAGATCTCGTACTTGGCGCCGACGTCGATGCCCCGCGTCGGCTCGTCGAGGATCAGCACCTCCGGCTCGGCGAACAGCCACCGGCTCAGCACGACCTTCTGCTGGTTGCCGCCGGACAGCTTGCCGACCTGCACGTCGACACTCGGCGTCTTGGTGCGCATGTCCTTACGGAACTGCTCGGAGATGGTGATCTCTTTCGCGGAGTTCACGACACCGATGCGGGCGATCTTCCTCAGCCGCGCCGCGGTGGTGTTCCGCTTGATGTCCTCGATCAGGTTGAGGCCGTAGTGTTTGCGGTCCTCGGTCGCGTACGCGATGCCGTGCTCGATGGCCGCCGAGACGGTCTTGATCGACACCTCCCGGCCGTGCAGGAACATCCTGCCGGTGATCCCGGAACCGTAGCTGTGGCCGAACACGCTCATCGCCAGTTCGGTACGCCCGGCGCCCATCAGACCGGCGATGCCGACGATCTCCCCGGCCCGCACGTTCAGCGACGCGTCCTCGACCACGAGCCGGCTCGGGTCGTTGGGGTGGCGCACGGTCCAGTTCTCGATCCGCAGGATCTCCTCGCCGACCGTCGACACGTGGTCGGGGTAGCGGTTCTCCAGGTCACGGCCGACCATCGAGCGGATGATGCGGTCCTCGGACACCGGCTCGGCGCCGTGCATGTCGAGGGTCTCGATGCTCTGGCCGTCGCGGATGATCGTCGTGCTGTCGGCGATCGCGGCGATCTCGTTGAGCTTGTGCGAGATGATGATGGACGTGATGCCCTCGGCCTTGAGGCTGCGCAGCAGATCCAGCAGGTGAGCGCTGTCCTCGTCGTTCAGGGCCGCGGTGGGCTCGTCGAGGATGAGCAGCTTGACCTTCTTGGACAGCGCCTTGGCGATCTCTACGAGCTGCTGCTTGCCGACGCCGATGTCCATGATCTTGGTGTCCGGCGACTCGTTCAGGCCCACCCGCTTCAGCAGGTCGGCGGCCTGCCGGTTGGTCTGCGCCCAGTTGATGACGCCGCCCCTGGCCCGCTCGTTGCCGAGGAAGATGTTCTCGGCGATGGAGAGGTACGGGCTGAGCGCGAGCTCCTGGTGGATGATGACGATGCCGCGCTCCTCGGAGTCGCGGGTGGTCTTGAAACGGCAGGTCTCGCCCTCGAAGACGATGTCACCGTCGTAGGACCCGTACGGGTAGACACCGCTGAGCACCTTCATCAGGGTGGACTTGCCCGCGCCGTTCTCGCCGCAAATGGCGTGAACCTCCCCGCGGGCCACGCTGAGCGTGACGTCCGAGAGCGCCTTGACGCCCGGGAAGGTCTTGGTGATCCCCCGCATCTCCAGGATCGGGGTCGTGTCGTTGGCCATCGCACAACTCGCTTGCTCTAGGTCGTCCGGGGGGGACCGGCCGGGCCCGCAGAAGGTGGGCCCGGCCGGAAGATCTACTTACAGGCCGAGCTTGTCGGCGGTGTAGAAGCCCGAGTCGACCAGCTTGGCCTTGACGTCTTCCTTGGTGACGACGACCGGCGGGAGCAGGTACGCCGGGACGACCTTGACACCGTTGTTGTAGGTCTTGGTGTCGTTGGTCTCGACGGTGCCGCCCTTGACGATGGCGTCGACCATCTTCGCGACCTGGTCGCCCAGGGTGCGGGTGTCCTTCCAGACCGTCATCGCCTGCTTGTCGGCGAGAACGTTCTTGGTGTTCGCCAGGTCGGCGTCCTGACCGGTGATCAGCGGGTAGTCAGCGCCCGGCTTGTAGCCCTTGGACTCCAGCGACTGCGCGATGCCCAGGGCCAGCGAGTCGTTCGGGGACAGGACGACGTTGACCTTCTTGCCGCCGGTGTAGAACGAGTTGATCCGGTTGTCCATCTCGGCCTGCGCGGTCTCGGACTTCCAGCCGGTGATCGAGACGGTCTTCCAGTCCTCCTCGGTCGCGATCTTCTTGCCCGAGGGGATGACCAGCTTGCCGCTCTCGACGTACGGCTTGAGGACGTCCCACGCGCCGTTGAAGAAGAACTTGGCGTTGTTGTCGTCCGACGAGCCGGCGAAGGGCTCGAGGTTGAACGGGCCCTTGCCGTCCTTGAGGCCCAGCTTGTCGACGATGAACTCGCCCTGCAGCTTGCCGACCAGGTAGTTGTCGAAGGTCGCGTAGTAGTCGACGTTCGGCGTCGAGTTGATCAGGCGGTCGTACGCGATGACCTTGATCTTGGCGTTGGCGGCCTTCTCGAGGACCGGGCCGAGCGCGGTGCCGTCGATCGAGGCGACAACGAGAACCTTCGGGTTCTGGTTGATCATGTTCTCGATCTGGGTGATCTGCTGCTCGACCTTGTTGTCGGCGTACTGCAGCGAGGTCGTGTAACCCGCCTTCTTCAGCAGGCCGTCGAGGTGCGCACCGTCGTTGTTCCAGCGCTCGAGGCTCCGGGTCGGCATGGCGATGCCGACCAGGTTCGACGCGGAACCGCCGGAAGACGCCTCCTCGGTGTCACGGGTGTTGCTGCACGCGGTGGTCGCGGCCAGGGTGGCGGCCATCGCGACGGACGCGAGGACCCGGAAGTTCTTGGACACCTCGGCGTCTCCTTTCTATCGGGCCCGGCTCGGGCCACGGAAGCTTCGATTTGTTGCTGCGGACAACATACGACTCTTACGAGGGAGTTTCACGAGAGGGTTAGTAACGGCTGCGTAACACTCCCTGTTACCGAGAGGGCTTCCTGCCGGTAACAAGAGGCGTTTGCCCCCCACGTTCCGTAACCAGGCGCGGCACATCGTATTTGTTGGCGTCGACGACTAATACACCGGCGGGACCTACGGCCCTGCCCGATCCGCCCGTTCCGGCACAGGCTTGAGCCATGACCTCGCGGACGGCAGTTCTCGCGCACGCGGCGCGCCTAGCCCGGCACGCCCCCTCGATCCTCAACACCCAGCCCTGGCAGTGGCGGATCGGCCGGCACACCGCCGAACTGCGCACCGACCCGTCCCGGCACCTGGCGCACGTCGACCCCGCCGGCCACCTGGCCCTGCTCAGCTGCGGCGCCGCTCTGCACCACGCGACCGTCGCGATCCACGCCCTCGGCCGCCACGTCACCGTCGAACACGGCGACGACCCGCTGGCCCGCCTCGTCGTGGGCGGAGCCACCATCCCGTACGACACGGGCCTCGCCGCCGCCATCACCCACCGGCACACCGACCGGCGGGCCTTCGGCGCCCAGCCCCCCGCCGACGAGATCATCGCGGACCTGCACCGGGCCGCCGCAGCCCAGGGAGTGCACATCCATCCGGTACGCCGGGACGAGATCCCGGTCCTCGCGGCCGCCACCGCCCGCGCCGCCTCCGACGCCGCGCACCGCCCCGGCCACACCACCGAGATCGCCCACTGGACCGGCGGCGGTGCTTCGGCCGGCGGCGTCCGGCCCGTCCCGATGCGCGCCCTGCACGGCCCCGCGACCGGCGACGGCGACATCGGCGCCCGATACCTGATCCTGCACGGCTCCGGCGACACCCCGGCCGACTGGCTCCGCGCCGGCGTCGCCCTGTCCGCCCTGCTGCTGACCGCCACCGTCCGCGGCGTCGCCTGCTCCCCGATGAGTGAACTCGTCGAGGCACCCTGGCCCCGCGGCCTGCTCACCACCCTGATCGGCGAGCCCTGCCACCCCTACCTGGTGGTCCGCTGCGGCTACCCGCTGAACGACGAACCGCCCCCGGCCACACCGCGGCGGCCGGAGGCGGAAACCCTGTCCTACCTGTTCACGGGTGCATCCGCGCACCCTTGACGATCTTGTCGACGGTGTTCCGCGTCGGCGACCCCGCCGACGACCGCCCGGCCGGTCGCGCCGCCGCCCATGCGCTGCGCGACCTGCTGGAGGAACACATCGTCGACGGACTGCCCCTCGCGGACGCGGCCGCCGTACTGCACTTCGACGTGGCACACCTGGTCCGCTCGTTCCGGCGCGAGTTCGGCATGTCGCCGCACCAGTACCTGATCTCCCGCCGCGTCGACACCGCACGCCGGCTGATTCTGACCGGCCGGCCGCTGCGGTCGGTGGCGGCCGACAGCGGCTTCCACGACCAGCCCCACCTGAACCGCCACTTCAAACGCATCCTCGGTGTCAGTCCCGGCCGCTACGCGGGCGCCCGCTCTCTGCTCAGCGGGGCACCGTCCAGCTCGGCACCGGCGTCCCCTGCAGTGTGACCAGCACACCCATGAACGGCAGCAGGATCAGGCTCCAGCCGACCACCCGGCGGAAGATGCCACTCTCCCGGCCGGCTATACCGACCGCCGACGCCGCGGTCGGCCCAGGCGAACACCACCGTGCACAACACGTGCGTCAGCGCCGTAATGATGTAGGTCGCTTCGCTTACGTCCTAGGAGGCTAGTTTCCTGACGTATGGAGGTTGTCTTGATGATCGACCTGGCGTGCGGATCGGGTGGGGCCGAGCTGCGCGGGAGAATCCGACTGTGTTGCGGCGGATGCTGGGCGGGTTCTCGCGCCGATTAGGTCTTCCAGCGCGTAGAACGGCAACATCGGTCGCTTTCCACACGCCCCTCGCTACGACGGGAGCCACGACCGATGAGTTCGCGGTCCGGCGCTGGTCTTCACCTCTGACCGATGACAACACCACCGTTGGAGGACATCATGGGCACCGTTCACATCGACCTGTTCACGACGCTCGACCTGGTCGCCCAGGCGCCGGGTGCCCCGCAGGAGGACCCGGAGGGCGGATTCCCGTACGGCGGATGGCAGGCGCCGTTGATCGACGAGACCGTCGGTTCCCAGGTCGCCCAGGGCATGGAAGGCATGGACGCGCTGCTGCTGGGGCGCCGCACCTACGACATTTTCGCCGGCTACTGGCCGCACCAGAAGCAGGACGGCGACGGTGGGATCGCGCAGCGGCTCAACAGCATCCCGAAGTACGTCGCGTCGCGCGGCACACCGCACCTGAGCTGGGCGGACTCGACCCTGCTCGGTCCTGATCTGGCCGACGCCGTACGGCAGGTACGTGACAAGCACGAGAACGTCCACGTGATCGGCAGCGTCAACCTCGTGCAGACGTTGCTGCGCGAGCGGCTGTTCGACCGGCTCAACCTGTGGGTGTACCCGATCGTGCTGGGCACCGGCAAGAAGATCTTCAACGAAGGCGCGGTGCCGTCCAGCCTGACGCTGACGGAGCCGCCGATCGCCTCCCCGAACGGTGCGGTGATGCTGCGGTACGCCCTCGCCCCGGGGACGCCCGCAACCGGTGACATGACGGCCCACTGACCCCGGCGCCGGGTCCGCAGCCCTGTCGATGGCGGGTCTCCGGCCCACCGCTCCCAGGAGGAACGGTGGTGCGGCACCGCCGCGGCGGTGGCCGGGGGTGCCGGCGCGCCGCGGGGAGGGAAGGTTGGTCTCGCCGACCACAAGTGACCGGGAGGCGAAGCCGTCCCTAGGGGAGCTGCTGCATGGCCTGCCAGATCCGGTCGGCGGTGTAGGGCAGTTCGGTGAGGCGGATCCCGATGGCGTCGCGGAGGGCGTTGCCCAGGGCCGGGGACACCGGGTTGTACGGCGACTCGCTCATCGACTTGGCGCCGAGCGGCCCGATCGCGTCGGTGGTGTCGGCGAAGTGCACCTCGGTGACCGGGACGTCGGCGAACGTCGGCAGGTGGTACTGCCGGAACGCGGCGGTGGTGACCTGCCCGTTCGCGTCGATGTCGACGTGTTCGGCGAGGGTGGCACCGATCGCCTGCGCCACGCCGCCCTCGATCTGGCCGCGTAGCTGGAGCGGGTTCATCACGGTGCCCGCGTCGGCGCTGTGCACCGAACGCAGGATTCGCAGCTCACCGGTGCCGGGGTCGACGGCCACCCGGAACCACTGGGCGTTGAAGGCGACCGACCGGGGAGTGCCGTCGAAGTGGCCACGCCCGGTGAGGGGCCCGAGCCCGGCGAGCCTGATCCCGTCGACCGCGTCGGCGGTGAGGAAGTGCACCTCGGACGGTGACCGGCCGGCGGCGGCGAGGATCCGGGCACGCAGCGCGCGGGCGGCCCGGAGCACGGCCTCCCCGGCGACGACTACGCCGGTGGAGGCGAAGGCGCCTGTGTCGTGGCCGACCACGTCGGTGTCGGACTGCCGGATCACGATCCGGTCCGGTGTGGTGTGCAGTTCGTCGGCGACGATCTGGGTGTGCACGGTGGTGCTGCCGTTGCCGAACTCGGCGGTGCCGACGGCCAGCTCGTAACGGCCGTCGGGCAGCAGGGTGACGGCGGCGTCGGCGAAGTGGCCACCGGGTGGGCCGGCCGCGATCATCGCGATGGCCATGCCGTCACCGACGAGCCAGCCGTCCGGTGCGCCGTCCGCGGCGGCGGGTGACGCGGCGGCGGCGCGCATCCGGTCGAGGCACTGGTCCAGGCCGTAACTGGCGATACCGAGGTCGGGGACGTGTGCGCCGGGTGCGGTCAGGTCGTCGCCGGGCCGGACCACGTTCCGCTCCCGGAACGTGACCGCGTCCATGCCGATCATGCGGGCCAGCTCGTCGAGGACCTGTTCGACGGCGAAGGTGACCTGGCCGAGCCCGTACCCGCGGAACGCCCCGGCCGGAACGGTGTTGGTGTAGACGGTGTGCGCGTCGGTGCGGATGTTCGCGCACCGGTAGACGGCGACCGTCTCGTGGCAGCCGTGATGCATGACCGACGCGCCGTGGTTGCCGTATGCGCCGGTGTCGACGAGCACCGTCAGCTGCAGTGCGGTCAGGGTGCCGTCGGTACGGGCGCCGGCCTTGACTGTCATCACGAACGGGTGCCGGGTGGTCGCCGCGGTGAACTGCTCGGCGCGGGTGTACTCCCACTTCACCGGCCGTCCGGTGCGCAGCACGGCCAGCGCCACCAAATCCTCGACCAGCATCTCCTGTTTGCCGCCGAACCCGCCGCCGACCCGGCCGGCGACCACCCGTACCCGGTCGCGGGGAAGCCCGAACAGCCGGGACACCGCCCGCCGGGTCAGGAACGGGGTCTGCGTGCTGGACCGGATGACCAGGCGATCGTCCTCGTCGAGCCAGCCGACCGCGCCGTGCGTCTCGAGACTGGCGTGCTGCACCCGCGGGGTACGGAAGGTGGCCTCATGAATGGCGTCGGCCTGCGCGAACCCGAGGCCGACGTCGCCGATCCCGGCATGCAGCTCCCCCACCACGTTCGCGTCGGCACGCACGATGCCGTGCGCGACGCCCTTGTCGCCGTGCACCAGCGGCGCGCCCGGCGCCATGGCGAGTTCCGGGTCGATCACGGCGGGCAGCACGTCGTATTCCACGCGCAGCCGCCGCACGCCCTCCTCGGCGGCGGCCTCGGAGCTCGCGACCACGGCGGCGACCCGCTGGCCGGCGAAACGGACCACCTCGTCGAGCACGCGGGTGTCGTACGGGTCCTCGGCCTCGTTCTCGTGCTGGGCGGTGGAGAACAGTCGGTCGGGGGCGTCGGAGTGGGTGAGAACAACCTCGACGCCGGGCACCGCGAGCGCCTCGGACGCGTCGATCGACAGGATGCGGGCGTGTGCGTGCGGTGAGCGCAGCACCTTGAGGTGCAGCAGGCCCGGCACGTCGACGTCGAAGGTGTACCGGGCGGTTCCGGTGACCACCTGGGGCCCGGCGGGGGCGCCGAGGTTCGCGCCGACGGCGGAGCCCGCGCCGGGGCGGACGGCCGCGGGGCGCCCCTCGACGGCGTCGGTGATCGCGCGATAGCCCGTGCAGCGGCAGAGGTTGCCTTTGAGGGATCTCGGCAGGTCGTCGCGTTGTGCGTCGGTGAGGGCGGCCGCTGTCATGATCATGCCGGCCGTGCAGAAGCCGCACTGGAAGCCCTGCGCGCCGAGGAAGTCACGCTGGACCGGGTGCAGTTCGCCGCCGGTGGCCAGGCCCTCGATGGTCGTGATGCTGCGGCCACGCGCCCGGAAGGCGGGGTAGACGCACGAGTGCACCGGTGCGCCGTCGACGTGGACCGTGCACGCTCCGCAGTCGCCGGCGTCGCAGCCCTTCTTGACCCCGAACCAGCCTTCCTCCCGCAGGTAGGTGCGCAGGCACTGGCCGGGGCGGGGTGCGCGGTCGTGCGGCGTCCCGTTGATCTCGATGGTCATCTGCGTTGCCTTCGGTCATGCCAGCAGGTCGGCCCGGATCTGCGTCGCATAGTGACGGGTGAGGTGCCGCCGCCAGATCGGGCGGCCGTGCACGTCGTCGACGTACTGCGAGCCGGGGATGGTGTCCAGGGCGGCATCCAGATCGGCTGCCGACGGCGCCCCGGGGAACCGCAGCACGTACGGCCGGCGCGTCGCGGCGGTCACCGTCAGTGAGAAACCCCCGGCGGGCTCGGCCCGGCCGATCAGGAGGACGGCCGAGCGGCCATGACGATGCAGAGACCCCCTGCGGTACGCCGTACGCGAGCCGAGCGCGGCCGGCGCGAAGTGCACGGCCCGCAGGAACTCGCCGTCGCGCAGCACGGTCGTCCCCTCGCCGGTGACGAACTCGGCGGCCGGCACCCGCCGCTCGCCGCCGTCCGGCCCGACCAGCACACATGTCCCGTCCAGGGCGACGCTCAGCGAGATCATCGGCCCGGCCGGGAGTGCGGCGCAGAGGTTCCCGCCGACCGTGGCGACGTTCCAGATCTTGAACGAGGCCAGGAACGCGTGGCAGCACTGCAGCACGATCCCGTGGCGGCCGAGCCGGGACGCCAGCTCGGCGATGGTGCAGGTGGCCGCGATCTCGACTCCGTCGTCACGGACGGTGACCGGCGGCCATCCGGCGGCCGCGAGGTCGAGCAGCCGGGTGATGTGTGGGCGCGGCTCGCCGAGCAGGGCGGTCCCCCCGCCCAGCCAGGCGTCACCGGGCCGCCACTGGCCGGGCCCGGCGGGGCTGATCACTTCGGTGACGGTGTGCAGGTCCACGAAATCACGCTACGCGCCCCGTGTTTCGATTCTCGGCGATCTTGAACGAGCCTCGCGAAACGGTCCCGTAACCAGCGACTCAGGATCCCGGGCTGTCGCGGGCTGCCTACACGCGGGCCGGCGACTTGGGTTCGGTGGGGGCGGGCGCCGGGATGGCCGGCAGGGTGAGCGTGAACGTGCTGCCCCGGCCGACGACGGACTGCACCGCGACGGTGCCGCCGTGGTCGCGGACGATGTCACGGACGATGGCCAGTCCCAGGCCGGGGCCCTGGACGGCCTGGTCCATGGCGTTGCCGGCCCGGTGGAACGGGGTGAACAGGCCCGGCACATCCTCGTCCGGGATCCCGATGCCGGTGTCGGTGACGGCGATCGAGACGGTATGCGGGTCGGCGGTCATCCGGCAGTCGACGCTGCCACCGGCCGGGGTGAACTTGATCGCGTTCTCGATCACCTTGCGCAGGGCCCGGCGCAACTGGGTGCGGTCTCCCCGTACCCAGGCCTCGGGGGTGTCGACGTTGACCGTGAGGCCCTTGGCCTGCGCCGCGTTATGCAGTTCGTGCAGCACGAGCCGCGCGACGGGCGCCAGGTCGAGGATCTCCGCCTGGACCGCGGCCCCGTACTGGGGCCGGTCGAGCAGGACCAGATCGCCGATGGTGTCGCGCAGCCGGTGGGCGTTGCGCAGAATCGCGCTGAGGGCACGCTCCTGCACGGCATTGAGCTCCGGGCCGTCCTCGTCGGCGATCATCTCGGCGTAGCCGAGGATGCTGGTCAGCGGGGTGCGCAGCTCGTGGGTGACGGTCTGGATGAAGACGTCCTTGCGCTGGTCGAGCAACCGCAACTCGGTGATCAGCCGGGCCTGCGTGTCCTGAAGTCCGAGCTGGCGCTGGACGCGTTCGATCTCCCGGACCACTCCGGCGAGCAGGCGCTGCTCGGCTTCGGTCCAGACCGGCGCACCGGGCCGGCTGAGGTGCAGGTATCCGGGCGCGCCCACGGCACCGTCGCCGACGGCGAGCCAGACGCTGCCGTCGGGCTGGACACGAACCTGGCCGGGGGTGCCCGCGAGAATCTCCGAGACCAGTCCGGCGGGCGGTTCGGGGCTGCCGGACGGCCAGTGGACGTGCAGTCGGCCGGTACCGGGCAAACCCATGTCACAGTGCACGGCGTCGGCGCCGACCGCGGCGCCGATCAGTTCGGCGATCCGCCGGCCGCCGGTGGCCTGGTCCCGCATCTCCTGCATCTCGGCGGCGACGGCCTGCCGCAGGCCGGCCCGCGCGGCCCGGGACTGCTCGGCGGCGAGCAGCGTCTCGGTCTGCGCGGCGAGGTCGTTCAGGGCCTTGACGACGGTACGCAGTTCGGCCGCCCGTACCGGTTCGGCGCGGGCCGAACGGTCCCCGGCGGTGAGGCGGCGCATGGTGGCGCTGATCCGTCCCAGCGGGACGAGCAGTTGCCGCCGGACGGTCAGAGCGACCCCGACCGCGACGGTCAGGATGACGCCGACCAGGACCGCCGCGATGACGTCGAGCCGTCGGCGGGCGGCGGCACCGTCGGCGACCACCTCTCGGCGCTCCTCCTCGATCGAGGCGGCGACGGCCTCGTTCAGCAGCCGGAACTCGTCGAACAACTGCTTGCCGCGGACCGCGTGCGTCTGGTTCCCGGCGGCCATCCCGGAGTCGATGATGGGCAGGGCGAAGGCGTCGAGCCAGATGCGGGCGGCCTCGCGCTGCTGGTCGAGCAGCCGTCGGGTGCCGGTGCCGTCGACGCCGGTGGCGATGTCGTCGAGCGCGGCCAGGGCGGCGGCCCAGCCCTTCTCGTACGGGTCGAGGAAGGACTGCTGGCCGGTGAGCTGGAATCCGCGCACGCCGGTCTCCGCATCGGTCATCCGCTGCAGAGCCTCGTCGTTGGCGGCGTCGGCTCGGCTGACCCGGTCGAGCCGGTCCTCCTGGTCGGCCCGGAGCCGGGATCCGGCGCCGAACTGAACCATCAGCAGGACCGAAAAGAGGGCGAGAAGGGCGGCGAAGCCCGCGTTGAGGCGACGCTGCACGCTCATCGGCGGCGTTCCTCGCGGGCGGTCATGCCTGTCAGTTCGGCAGGTGAGGGCCGAGACCTAAGTCACCTTGCGGCAATTACCTTCGTTATCCATCCGCAATAAAGCAAGCCTTGCGTACCCGCGGTAACGGGTAACTGGCCCGCCTCGATCCTAATGTCGGAAATTTCGGACAGGAACGTGGCAGATATCACCCACAGTCATTTTGATCATGTGACGTGGGTTACTGACCGGTAAAGCAAGCCCTTGTAGTCACGCGCCTTCAGCGGCAACATTTCCGGCACATTACGACCGCGGCCATCGACGTAGCTCGCTTCGCCAGTCGCCGGCCCACCATCGAGGAGGAGGTTCCGTGGAGGATGCGCAAAGCGCTCCGGCGTACGGGCGCACCAACTGGCGCCGATTCGCCGTGGCGGTGGGTGTGCCGGCCGTCGTCGCCGGTGGCCTGGTCCTGGCGCTCGCCGAGGGCGCCCTGGCCGCGAACTTCACCGTGTCCGGCAAGCAGTTCAAACTCTCCGCGGACCGGCTGGTCGGCAACGGCTTCACCCAGTACAGCGGCGAACTGCCCACCAACGACAAGGAGAACTACCCCGGCGGGAAGGTGCCGGCGGCGATGTCCGGCATCAACACCGCCGATCTGTGGAACCTCTGCCAGTCGGTAGCCGTCGGCCCGGTGACCCTGCGTATCGAGGCCGGTGGCGATCAGGACAACCCGGTGCACGCCGAGGACCTGCTGATCGGCATGTCCTCGCTCGGCGGCAACGCCACCTTCAAGGACATCCAGATCGGCCTGGACGGTTCCACCCTCGACGCCGACGGCGCGTCGAGCCACGGCGCCCCGCTCTCCTTCGGCCAGCAGGCCAAGTCGGTCGAGATCCTCAAGCTGCGGCAGGAGGCCTACTACACCTCCGCCTCCACCTTCGTCCTCAACGGCATGAGCCTCAAGCTGCACATCGGTGGCTCGCACGAGTGCTACTGACCTCGTTCACCGGGCTCGCGGAGCTTGTCCGTCCGCGGGCCCGTTTCTTCTCTCATCGTGGAGGGCCGGCGTGGCGACGGAGAACATCGGGGACAGGTTCCGGCGGTGGCGGCGGGTCCGGCCGTTCTGGGGCGGGCTCCTCCTGCTCCTGTCGGGGCTGGAGATGTTCGCCAGCGCGAACCTGGAACTCGACAACATCAAGATCCATATCGGGCCGCAGGGTTTCTACTCGTACCTGCTCCCCGTCATGATGATCGCCGCCGGGATCCTGACCTGGTTCTCCCCGGCGCAGCGGCTGTTCTACGGCGTGATCGGCATCATCACCGCGCTGTACTCGTTCATCGGCCTCAACCTGGGCGGCTGGATCGCCGGCATGCTGCTCGGGATCGTCGGCGGCGCGCTCGTCGTCGCCTGGGGCCCGTCCCGCCCGGCGAACCGCCCGGCGCCACCGGCGGTACCAGCGGATCCGGCGGTACCAGGGAATCCGGCCACTGAACGGCCCACCCAGGAGATCGAACCGGTCACCGACGCACCGGCCGGACCGCCGGACCGGCACCGTACGGCCCCGCGCAAGGCGCTGATCATCATCGCGCCGCTGCTGGTGGCCGCCACCTTGACCGTCGCCGGGAACCGGCCCGCCGAGGCTGCGCCATGCCCGGAGGGTCTGCCGTCCCGCAAGGTCCCGGCCTCCCCGAGCACGACCGTGGCCAAGCCGAAACCGAAGCCGACAACCGCCGGGCCCGGCGCCACGCCGTCCACCGGCGGCACGGCCTCGCCGGGTTCCTCGTCCACGCCGTCGCCGGCCCCGTCCGACGAGGGCACCGGCAACCCGATCCTGGACGGCATCAACGACTTCTGGGAGGGCGTCGGCGACTTCTTCACCCCCGGCGACAAGGAGTCGCCCTCGCCCTCGGCCACCCCCTCCGCGAGCGGAACCGCCACGCCGGCACCGACCGCCACCAGCACCGCGCCCGCCGGGAAGCCGTCCGCATCGGCATCGGCGTCCGCGTCCGCGGCGCCCAAGGTGGAGGAGATCCCCTGCCTGGGTGCCCGGCAGTTGGGCGTGCTCGCCGACGACAACGGCCTCCCGCGGGCCGGCGCCAAACCCGGCGTGGTCAAGGCCGCGTCGGTGACCATGTACAACCCGTCGTACGACGGGGTGGCCGAGGTGCCGACCGGCAACGGCCCGATCAGGTCGCTCAAGTTCACCATGGACAAGGTGGTGAACAAGCCGTTCGCCCTCACCATCGACGAACCCGGCAACGCCACCACGGTCATCGAGAGCGGAGAGCTGATCCTCGACGGCAACGTCGAGTTCTACAGCCCCACCTTCAAGGGCAAGCTGTTCGGCCTGATCCCGGTCACCTTCACCCCGGAGCAGCCGCCGCCGCTGACCCTCCCGGTGCTGTGGTTCACCGACGTGACCCTCGACCTGGCCTACG
This sequence comes from Actinoplanes sp. NPDC023801, assembly GCF_040639655.1. Lineage (NCBI taxonomy): Bacteria > Bacillati > Actinomycetota > Actinomycetes > Micromonosporales > Micromonosporaceae > Actinoplanes > Actinoplanes sp. NPDC023801. The sequence continues at coordinate 27,646 of NZ_JBFAAI010000005.1, forward strand.
TACGCTCCGACGTGCTGACCGCCAAACCCCTCGACATCGCCGAGGAGAGCGCCTGACCCCCGCACTGGCAGGGGCGGGAACTCATCAGTTCGCCGCGGTGCCCGCGGGGACGCCGAGCAGGCCCCGGAAGTGGTCCAGCAGGAAGGTGCCCTTGAACCGGGAGGTCGCCTCGGCGTCGAAGAACCCGAACTCCGGGGACCAGCCGGCGCCGCCGTCCGGGCCGAGGCTCAGGATGATGCCGTCCGGGAACGGCTCGTAGGCGGTGAGCGGCCCACCCCCGATCAGGGCCCGGATGTTCGCGGCGGCCACCTCGCCCTGGCGTCCCGCGGCCCGGCCGGTCTTGAGCTCGGCAGTGCCGGTCACGTCACCGACCGCGAACACCCGCTCGTGGCCGCGTACCCGCAGGTACTCGTCGACCGGCAGCCGGCCGTCCGGCAGCCGGGCGGCTGCCAGCTCAGGCCCCAGGTGCGTGCTCGGCACCGTGCTGCCGTGGCAGGCGAACCACAGATCCGCGTCGATCTTCTCACCGGCCCCGGTGACCGCCGTGAACGCGCCCACCACACCGGCCGGGGTGTCCGGCGCGATGTCGAGTCCGGCGCCGAGCAGAACCCGCACACCCATGTCGTCGAGCTGCCGGGCCACCTCGGCCCGCAGCTGCTCCGTGAACCGGCCGCCGAGCAGCTCCGGTGCCGAGTCGACGACGGTCACCGGCTTACCGGGCCAGGCCGCCGCGATCTCCCCGGCGAAAGTCGGCGTCCAGCCGCTGACCGGAGGCCAGCCGGACGGATCCGGGCCGTACCTCGGCGGCGGCGTCACGCACCACCCGGCCACCCGGCAGCAACCCGTCGTACGGGATGAAGATCTTCCCCGCCCAGGCCGGGTCGGCCGCCGCCCGTAGCTGGGCGACCTGGTGCACGAACGTCTCCCGCGGTTCCACCAGGGTCACATCGCTGATGTCGTCGAGCGTCCGGGACACCACGATGCCTCCGTAACCGCCGCCCACCACCACTACTTTCGAGGTCATCTCGAGCCCCCTTTCGTCGGGTCGGCTCGACACTGCCGCGCCTGGCGCACCGCAGGGAGACCGTGCTCAGGGTGGTAGCCGCGGGGCCACCTTCCGGAGCCGGCGCGTTGTTAGGGTCGGCCGGTGAGCGACAACGAGCTGGGCAACTTCCTGCGCAGCCGGCGGGCGGAGGTGACACCGGCGCAGGTCGGGCTGCCACCGGGAATCCGGCGGCGGACACCGGGCCTGCGCCGCGCCGAGGTGGCGATGCTTGCCGGGGTCAGCGTGGAATACCTGATCCGCCTGGAGCAGGGCCGCGACCGGCGCCCCTCGCCGCAGGTCCTGGCCGCGCTGGCCGGCCCGCTGCGCCTGACCGCCGCCGAACGCGCCCACCGATCCGCGGGCCCGCGCCGCCCTCCCGGACTGGGCGCACGTGGCCGACGAGCAGGTGGCGGCGTTCAAGGACGGCCCGCCCCGGCCGGATTTCGCCGGCGAGCTGACCGCGCTGGCCGGTGCCGAGTTCACCGAGCGGGCCGCGCGGGTGCCGGGACTGCCGCGGGCACACGGTCTGCTGCGGATCGAACATCCCGAGGCCGGGGTGCTGCGCATGGCGTACGAGACGATGGTCCTGCCCGGTGATCAAGGGCTGCGGCTGCTGGTGCACCTGCCGGCCGATGAGACGACCGCCGAGGCGCTGCGCCGGATCTCGCCGCTGCGGCTGGCCGGGTAGCCACCGGCCGCTCCCGCCCTACTCTGGACGGGTCGTTCGATCACCGCACCGAGAGGATCCGACCGTGTGCCGGAGCATCCACCAGCTGCACAACTTCGAGCCCCCGGCCACGCCGGACGAGATCCACGCGGCCGCGCTGCAGTACGTCCGGAAGATCGCCGGGACGGCCCGCCCGTCGCAGGCCAACCAGGCCGCGTTCGACCAGGCCGTCGAGGCGGTCCGGGCGGCCACCGCCGAGCTGCTCGCGAGCCTGGTCACCAGCGCACCACCGCGGGACCGCGAGGTGGAGGCCGCCAAGGCCAAGGCGCGCGCCGAGAAGCGTTACGCCTCCTGAGCTGCGGTCACCAGGTGCGGACGCGAGGCAGTGCCATGTTCAGCAGGTGGCGCAGCTCCGCGAGGCGCAGGATCCGGCCGGCCACCAGGTAACCGGCCGCTCCGGCGAACACCGCCACGGCACCGGTGACCAGAGCTTCCACCCACGGCGAGGTGTCCATCGCCGGTCCCAGCCCACCGACGGCGAGGCCGGCGAAGACGGCTGCGGTGAGGGTGGCGGCGGCGACCCGCACGTGGGTACGCGCCAGCCGCCTGCCGTCGATGTAACGCAGGCGGCGGCGCAGCACCAGGACGGTCAGGTTCAGCCCGACGGTGTAGGCGGCGGCATAGGCCAGCGGGATGCCGATCACGATGTCGCCGGGCGGCAGCAGCCATCCGGCCATCGCGCATCCGGCCACCCCGACACCGGCGACAGCCGCCGACACCAGCGCCGCCGCGCGGGTGTCCTGCAGGGCGTACAGGCCCCGCTGCAGAATCGAGTAGCTGGTGAACGGCACCAGCGTCAGCCCGTACGCGGCCAATACCAGGCCCAGCACCCGTACGGTGTCCGCGCTGCTGTTGCCGTGGCTGAAGAGCACGGTCGCGATCTGCGGGCCGAGCAGGACGAACGCGGCCGCGATCGGGGCCATCACCACCAGGGCGGTACGGACCGCACGGGACAACCCGGTGACGACGCGCTGGTGTTCGCCGCGGGCCGCGTACTGGCTGAGGCGCGGCAGCATCGCGGTCATCACCGAGATGGCGATCACCGCGAACGGCACGTGGTAGATGGCGTTCGCGTACTGGAACGCGGTGATGCCACCCTGCCCGCTCCACGACGCTGCCCGGGTCGCCGCCGCGACGAGGATCTGTGTGGTGACGACCGACAGCAGCACCCAGAGGCCGAGCTTGCCGATGCGGCGGATCGCGATGCCGCGGGGGTCGAGGCGCAACCGGACCGGGAACCCGTTGCGGCGCAGTGACACCACCACGAGCAACATCTGGGCGAGTACGCCGGCCGTGGTGCCCAGCGACAGCAGCAGGAGATGGCCGGTGCCGAGGGTGGTCGTGGTGCTGCCGCCGACGGCCGCATAGGTCAGGCCCACCGCGATCACGATGACGCTGTTGCACAGCGGCGCCCAGGCCTGCGCGCCGAAGTGGCCCCGGCTGTTCAGGATCGCGGACGCGGTGGCGGCGATGCCGTAGAACAGGATCTGCGGCAGGAAGTACCGGCTGAACACGATGGCCAGGTGCCGCTGCTCGGGGGTGAACGCGGGAGCGTACAGGTCGATGAGCAGCGGCGCGGCCACGATCGCCAGCACCGTGACCACACCCAGGACGTAGACGATCAGCGACAGCAGCTTCTGGGCGTAGAGCGCCCCGCCGTCCGGCTCGTTCAGCGCCGCCCGGGTCAGCAGCGGGATCACGATGCTGGCCATGGTGCCGCCGACGACCAGCTCGTACACGGCGTTCGGCAGGGTGTTGGCGATGTTGTAGGTGTCCAGCAGCCGGGTGCCGAGCCCCAGCGCGGCGGCCAGCACCAGGATGCGCACGAACCCCGCCACCCGCGACGCCAGCGTGGCGACGGCCAGCATCCGCCCGGCCTGCCTGATCGAAGATCCCTCTGTCACGAGGACCTTCCTACCCGGCCGGTAAATCGGTGGCGGAGCCGCCTCACCCGTGTTCGGATGGTCGACGGCCCTGATGCCGACCACGAGGAGACAGCAATGCGAGCAGCTTCCACGCTCCGGACCCTTTTCCGTCCTACCGTGGAGTTCTGTTTTGGCATTGTTGAACCTCGGGATCGTCGCCCATGTTGACGCCGGCAAGACCAGCCTGACCGAGCGCCTGCTCTTCGAGGCGGGTGCGGTCGCCAGTCCCGGCAGCGTCGACGCCGGGACCACCCGCACCGACTCGATGGAGCTGGAACGCCGTCGCGGCATCACCATCCGCGCGGCCGTGACCTCGATCAGTCTCGGCGATCTCACCGTCAATCTTCTCGACACGCCCGGCCACCCCGACTTCATCGCGGAGGTCGAACGGTCGCTGGCCGTCCTCGACGCCGCCGTGCTGGTCGTCTCCAGCGTGGAGGGCGTCCAGCCGCAGACTGTCGCCATCTGGCGTGCGCTGCGCCGCATCGGTGTGCCCACGGTGTTCTTCCTGAACAAGGTGGACCGCCGCGGCGCCGACGTGGACCGCGTCCTCACCCAGGTACGACGACGGCTCACCCCGTACCCGGTCGTGCTGAGCACGGTCACCGGGCAGGGCCGGCGCGACGCCTCGGTGCGGGCCGCCGACCTCGGATCCGAGCCGGTCGTCGCGGCCGTGGCCGAGGTCGACGACCGGATCGCGGACCGCTGGCTGACCGATGGCCGGCTGCGGACCCGCGACGTGCGGCGCGCCATCCGGCGGGCGGTACGCCGCGGCGAGATCGCACCCCTCGTCCACGGGTCGGCGATCACCGGTGCGGGCGTGACACAGCTGCGGCACGTGCTGGCCGACCTGCTGCCCCGCTGCGACGGCGACGAGGGCCCACTCGCCGGCACGGTCTTCGCCGTCGACCGGGACGACCAGGGACGACGGGCCTGGCTGCGGTTGTGGTCGGGTCGTCTGCGCGTACGCGATCGGATCGCACTCGCCGGGACCGGGCCGCGGACCGTGACCCAGATCGCGGTGAGCGAGCCCGCCGGGGTCGTGGTGCGCCCGGCCGCGTCCGCCGGCCAGATCGCGGCCGTGCGCGGGCTGCCGGCCCGGATCGGTCAGCACGTCGGCGACCCGCCGCGACGCCACCTCTACCGGTTCCCGCCGCCGACCCGGCAGGCGCTCGTCGAGCCGCTCGACCCGGCACAGCGGCTCGCGCTCTTCGCCGGCCTCGCCGAACTCGCCGACGAGGACCCGCTCGTCGACCTGCGGCTCGACGAACAGCAGTCCGAAGCCGTGATCCGGTTGCACGGCGAGGTGCAGAAGGAGGTGATCGCGGCGCTGCTCGAGGAGCGGTACGGGGTGCGGGTGCGGTTCTCCGGCACGCTGACCGCCTGCATCGAACGGGTCGCCGGCAGCGGGACCGCCGAGGACCGGATCCGGGAGAACGGCAACCCGTACCTGGCCGGGATCGGTCTGCGCGTGGACGCCGCGCCGGCCGGGCACGGCATCGAGTTCCGGCCCGGCATCGAACCGGGGCGGCTGCCACCGGCGTTCATCGCGGCCACCGAGGAGGGGGTACGCGCGGCGCTGCGCCACGGACGGCACGGCTGGCCGGTCACCGACGGCACGGTCACCATGACGTCCTCGCAGTACTGGCCGCGGCAGAGCAGACCGCACCAGAAGTTCGACAAGTCGATCTCCAGTGTGGCCGCGGACTTCCGCCACCTGGCCCAGGTCGTGGTGACAGCGGCGCTGCGGCGGGCCGGCACCCGGGTGTGCCAGCCGATCGAACGTTTCGACGTGAACCTGCCGCACGAGGTGGCCGACGCGGTGACCGCGCTGCTGGGGCGGGCCGGGGCGGTCATCGACGACTCGTCCGGCGCCGGCGGGTACCTGGAGGTGAGCGGCACCCTGCCGTCGTCGCGGGTGCCGCACATCGTGTCGGCGCTGCCCGACCTGACCGGCGGCGAGGCCGTGCTGACCGCCCACTTCGACCACTACGCGCCGATCACCGGACCGGAGGTGCCGGAGCTGCCGCGGCGCGGCGCCGACCCGGCCGACCGGGAGGAGTGGTTCCGTGCCGTACCGCGGTGACGCCGATCTTGCCAATGTCGATGCGATTTCGAGATCGACCGGGACAGCAGGCGTGCGGGCCGGGCAACTAGCGTGCCATCGTGCACAACCAGGTTCCCCCAGATCCCGTTCCACCGGCGCCGGGATTCCCGCCGCCGGCATACACCCCGCCACCGCCGCCGTTCTCCGGCGCGCCACAGTCCTACCCGCCGCCGTACGGCCCGCCGGGCTGGCAACCGCCACCCCGGGAGGCCGGCACCAACGGCCTCGCGATCGCCTCGCTCCTGTGTGGCGTGCTCGGCGTCTGCGCGCCCCTCGGCCTCGGTTTCGGCATCGTCGCGCTGAAACAGATCAAGCGGCGGCCGCAGCGGGGCCGCGGGCTCGCCATCGCCGGCATCGCCCTGTCCGGCCTGACCCTGCTGTTCGCGGTCGCGGTCCTGGCCGCCGCGATCTTCAGCGACTCGAGCGGTCCCCGGACCGGATCGGTCGAGACGTACCGCCTGGAAGCGGGTCAGTGCATCCGTGCCCTGGGTAGCGGCTCGGAGGTCAGCACCCTGCCGGTGGTCGACTGCGCCCGGCCGCACGAGGCCGAGGTCTACCACGTGTTCATGATGCCGGCCGGGCCGTACCCGGGCGAGGGGGCGATCCTGGACGAGAGCGAACAGCGGTGCGCCGCGGCGCTGAAGCCGTACCTGACCCCGGGGAACGAGGATCTCGAACTCTCCTACCTCTATCCGCAGAGGCTCAACTGGGAGCGGCAGGACCGGGGCGTCACCTGCCTCGCCATCGACCCGAAGGGGACACGCACCACCTCGATCATGAAGTGACGCGCGGTGTGGGGCCGCTCCCGTCCAGCGGCCCCACACCCGGTCCGAACACCCGCAAACCCCCCGGCCGGCCGTTGGCCGGTGGGATCGGGCCGTACCGTCAGCGCAGGTAGTCGGCGAGACCGGTGAGCAGCCGGTCGATCTCCTCGACGGTGTTGTACGGCGCCAGGCCGACCCGCAACGCCGCGTCCAGCTTCAACGCGACGAACGGCTCGTAGGCGTAGAAGGACCCGGCGGGCGCCAGAACGTCCCGGCCGGCGAGATACCTCTGCGCCTCGCGGACGTCCCGCCCGGCGAAATCCATCAACAACGTGGGCGTACGGTCGGACGCGCGCGAATACAGCGTGACGACGTCACCCAGCCCCCGCAGCCCGGCCTCGGCGCGCTCCCGCAACACCGTCTCGTGCTCGTGCAGCGAAGCGAACGCCCGCGCGAGCCGCTCCCGCCGGCCGCCGCCCGCACCCGGGTCGACGGCGGCCAGGAAGTCGACGGCCGCGGTGGCCCCGGCCAGCATCTCGTAGGGCAGCGTGCCGAACTCGAACCGTTCCGGTACCGCGTCGGACGACGGGACCAGCTTGTCCGGGCGGATCGTCTCGAGCAGTTCCGGTGCGGCGGCGAGGACACCGCAGTGCGGGCCGAGGAACTTGTACGGCGAGCACACGAACAGGTCCGCGCCGAGCGCCGGCACGTCCACCAGCCGGTGCGCGGCGTAGTGCACGCCGTCCACCCACAGCAGCGCGCCCGCCTCGTGGGCGAGGTCGGCGATCCGGCGTACCGGCGGCACGGTGCCGAGCACGTTGGACGCGGCCGTGACCGCGACGAGCCGGGTCCGGCGGGACAGCGCGCGTTCGTACGACTCCAGGTCGATCTCGCCGGTGGCGGTGTCGAAATCGATCCAGCGGACCGTGACGCCGGCCCGCGCGGCCGCCTGGATCCAGGGCCGCACGTTGCTGTCGTGGTCGAGCCGGCTCACCACGACCTCGTCACCGGGCTGCCAGGTGGCGGCCAGGTGCCGGGAGAAGTCGTAGGTGAGCTGGGTGGCGCTGCGCCCGTGCACGATCCCGCCGGCGGGCACCCCGAGCAGGTCGGCGTAGGCGGACCGGAACTCGGCGACGGCCCGTTCGGCGTTGAGTTCGGACGAACTGACCGCGCCCCGGTTGGACAGCGGCCCGGTCATCGTCGCGACGATCGCGTCGGCGACCGGCCGCGGGGTCTGGGTGCCACCGGGCCCGTCGAAGAAGGCGAGACCGGAGTCGAGAGAGGGGAACTGGGCGCGCAGGGCGGTCACGTCGAAGGTCACACCATCACCGTTTCAGGCCGAGTCCCGGATCACCAGGGTGGGCTGGAAGATCACCGACCGGGGCGAGCGGCCCGGGGCGTCGATGTGCGCGATCAGGAGCTGGGCCATCTCGGCGGCCATCTCCTCGACCGGCTGCCGGACCGTGGTGAGCAGGGGCCGGCACTCCAGGGCGGCGCTGCTGTCGTCGAAGCCGACGACCGCCACGTCGCCGGGTACCCGCCGCCCCCGATCCTGGATCGCCCGCAGCGCGCCCTCGGCCATCAGGTCGCTGGCCACGAACAGCCCGTCGATGTCGGGGTGAGCGTCGAGCAGCCGGTGGGCGGCCGCCTCGCCGCCGGCCCGGGTGAAGTCGCCGGCCTCCGCGGGCACGGTGGCCGGAACACCGGCCCGGGCCGGATCGCCGGCCTCGGCGGGCACCGATCCGGCAACGGCGGCCCGGAAGCCGTCGAGCCGCTCGGCGGCGGCCGGGATGTCCAGTGGGCCGTTGATCGTGGCGAGCCGCCGGCAGCCGCGGGCCAGCAGGTGCGCGGCGGCCAGCCGCGCGCCGGCCCGCTGTTCGACGTCGACGTAGCTGAGCGGCAGCGGCGTGGCCGGGCGGGACGACAGCACCGCCGGGATACCGAGTGCGTGCACCTGGCCGGGCAGCGGGTCACACTCGTCACTGCTGATCAGCAGCACCCCGTCGACGTGCCCCTGGCGCAGGTAGCGGACCACCTGGTGGTGGTCGGACGCGTCGGTCGGGACGACCACCAGGTGTACGTCGTGCGGGCGCAGGGCCGCGGTGGCGCCCGCGGTGACCCGGCCGAAGTACGGGTCGGTGAAGATCCGGTTGAGGAAGGAGTGGTCGTCGGGACGGTCCGGTTCGCTGATCACCAGCGCCACCGAGTTCGACCGGCGGGTGACCAGGCTGCGGGCCGCGACGTTCGGCACGTATCCGGTCTGCGTGATCGCCCGCTGGACCGCGTCACGGATGCCGGGCGCCACCGACGCCGCATTGTTGATCACCCGCGACACCGTTGCCCGGGAGACGCCGGCCGCGGCCGCCACCTGATCCATCGTGGGGTGGTGACCGCCGCGGCCGGGCCTCGTACTCATGGGCCCAGTTCTATCAGGGACGCCCGTCGGTCCCGCACTTGATGATCGGGCGGATGCAGTCGTTCACCCGGCGGGCCATCTCCTCGACCGGCCAGGCGTTGAAGAAGTCGCCGTGCATCGTGTAGCCGCCGCCGGACGCGAGCCGCAGCCGGGCCGGGTCACCGCTGACCGGGTAGCGCATGACCTGCCGCAGCTTGGGCACCACGACCGGGTGGCTGGCCGGGCAGGCGTTGTTCACCGGGTACGCCATGTGGCTCTTGTGGTCGGCGGAGTCCAGGTTGCGGCCGTCCCAGCAGTGCGGGAAGTCGAGGTACGACTCGAGCATGGTGCCGGACGGGCAGTTGACGAAGTCGGACGAGGATCCGACGTGCCCGGCGTGCAGGCAGGACCAGCGGCTGATGGTGTTGTCCGCCGGGCCGGCCGCCTTCGCGTTGCCGGCCACGATGCGCAGGCCGAGCGGCAGCGGCTGGGTCTGGGCGATCAGGTCGTCGCGGACGCCCTCACCGAGGTAGTAGAAGATGCCGGTGACCGGTTCGACCGGCACGTTGTCCCGGTACAGGGTGGGGATCCAGTACGACGACTTGTCGACCGACGGGTTGCAGTTGCTGTTCGCGTTGAGCAGCGAGTCGACGGTCGAGAAGGCGTTGACACCGGCCGCGCCGAAGAAGCTGTGCATGTGCGAGGCGCCCGGCAGGCCCGGGAAGATGATCGGGTCGTCCGGCAGCCGGTGGCTGAACGGGCAGTCGGCGAGAAACTCGGACACCCGGACGGCGCCCGGCGGGATGGTCGGTGTGGTGCCGCCGCCCCCGCTGCCGTACACCTGGAACTCCTTCAGCGAGACGCCCCACTGGGTGGCCCGCGCGGTGGTCTCCAGGCGTACGTACCGGCCGCTGCCGGTGACGTTCAGCGCCTGCCGGCCGCCGGTGCCGTTGGTGGTGCTGTGGACCGTGGTCCAGCTGGAGCCGTTGGCCGAGGTCCGCACCGAGAAGGAGCGGGCGTACGCGGCCTCCCAGTCCAGCACGACCGAGGTGATCGTGGCGCTGGCACCCAGGTCGATCTGCAGCCATTGCGGGTCGCTGAACGCGCTGGACCAGCGGGTGCCGGCGTTGCCGTCGACAGCGTTGGAAGCTGGGAAGGCGGCAGACTCGGTGGAGGAGGCGGTGGCGGTCCGGCCCTGCGACAGCAGGGTGTCGGCGGCGCTGGCCTGTCCACCGGAGGCGATCACGTAGGTGGCCAGGAGCACGGCGAGAGCGGGGACGGATAACAGGCGACGTCTCATGGCGGGGGACTCCTAGAGGGGAACGACGCTGTGAAAGCGCTCTATTGACCGTCACTGTGAACTGGCACGTAATGGACTGTCAATGCTCGGGAAACATGGATGAAGCGCTTTCACGGCACCCGCCGGACGCATCGACCCAGCTCAGTGGGCTTCACCTCCGGCGGAGCGCCGTGAAGTTCCGGAACCTCAGGCCCGGTAGACGCCGAACTCCCAGAGCGAGTAGCCCCACGCCGTCGCGCGGCTCGTGGCGTTCACCCGGACGTACCGGCCGGAGCCCGCGACGGTCAGGTCGTCGAACCCGCCGTCACCGGCCGTCACCGTGTGGACGGTTCGCCAGTTGGTGCCGTCGTCGGAGGCCTGCACGGTGTAGCCCTTCGCGTAGGCGGCCTCCCAGGCGAGGCGGATCCGGTTGAACGACTGCACCGAGCCGAGGTCCACGCGCAGCCATGCGGTGTCGACCCATTCGCTGGCCCAGCGGGTGCCGTAGTCGCCGTCGAACGCGTACGACGGCAGCTGCGGCCCGTTCGTGCCGGTCGGCTGGTGACTGGACGCGGTGGCCGGCTTGCCGCGCGACAGGTCGGTGCCCGGCGCGGGCGGCGGGACGACCTTGAACGAGCGCTGCTCGATGCCGACGTTGCCGTGCCCGTCGTACGCGTAGACGTACACCTTCCAGACGCCGAGTGCCTCGGGTGCCCGTACGGTGAAATCGCCGTTGCCGTGGTGGGTGAAGTCGAGGTGACGCAGCCCCCGGTTGGCCGTGATGTGCTTGTCACTGGCCATGATGTGGTACCGGATCAGGTCGCCTTGCGGGTCGGTCGCGGTGGTGCTGACCGTGAACGTGCCGCCGGCCGGGACCGACGTCTGGTTGCCGACCGTCATGGCGGTGATCTCCGGCGGGGTGTTGGCCGCGACCTGGCCGGTGTATGCCTCCCGCATCGCGTGGTAACCGAGGCGCCGCCATCCGCCGGTCGTGGTGTTCAGCCACACGCCACCGAAGTCGTTCTCCAGTCCGTAGTGGAACTCGGTCGCGCCCAGCGCCACGCCCGGGTGCCCCTTGATCGCGTTCCAGCTGTACGTGTACCCGGCCTTCTTCTGCAGGTCGGTGGGCTCGGCCGGCACCCCGTTGACGTCATCGGGCACCTCCCACTCCCCCGCCGGGCCACCCTCGGTGAGGATGTACGGCTTCGTGTAGCCGCCGGCGATCCAGTCCCGCTTCACGGTGTCGATCGCACCGTAGGAGTTGACCGCCAGCAGGTCGAGTGCCGGGGCGTGCGGCCGGTAGTAGGTCCAGGCGTGGGTGTACGCGTCGGTCGAGGTGACCGGGTGGTTCGGGTCGGCCGCGTGGATGGCCTCGGTGACCTCGTTGACGAACTTGGCGTACGCCACCCGCCGCGCCTCGACCACGTCGGCGGCCAGCCCGTAGTTCTGCATCTCGAGGATGACCTCGTTGCCGACGTCCCAGAGCAGCACCCCGGAGCGGCCCTTGAGCTCGTTGACCTTGGCGACGATCTCGGCCTTCACCGCGGTCTTGTAGGCGGTGTCGTTCACGTAGTCGGTGCCGTGGTTGAGCCACAGCCCGACGATCACCTTGATGCCGTGCCGGGACGCGGTGTCCAGCAGTGCCGGGGTGGCGGCGTCCGGTCCCCAGATGCGGATCGTGTTGACGCCCATGTTCCTCAGGTCGCGCATGTAGCCGTCGGCGGCGCCCTGCGACGGGCCGTACGTCATGCCCTTGACCTGCCACGGTGTGCCGTTGACGGTCAGCTGCCAGTTGCCCTGCGTGCCGGTGACCTTGACGACGCTCGGGCCGGCCGGGATCGGCGGGTCGGTCATCGCCGGGGCGGTCGTGCCGGTCGCCTTCGACACCGTCACCGAGTCGACGCTCAGGGTGCCGCCCGAGGTGGTCGCGGCCGTGGGGGTGGTGACTCCGGCGATCGCGTTCGGCAGCGAGCCGCCGACGGCCAGGTCGAGGCGCAGGTAGAAGCCGTGGTGCACGGCGGCCTCCCAGGCCGCGACGCCGACCTGCGACTGCCGTACCACCCAGGTCTGCCGGCCGTCGAGGTAGAAGCGGATCTCCTCGTCGGTCTTCGTCCGGTCGATGATCTGGGTGTACTCGTGGTAGCCGCTCTTGCAGCCGGCGCAGGTGGCCAGGCCCGAGGAGCGGCCGTCGTACTCGTTGCAGACACCGCCGGGCGCGGTCCCGCAGTGCAGCGTCTGCGACATCTCCGCACGACCGTTGACGCTGGTCATGATGTCGGTCTCGCCGACGCCGGGCCAGTTGGTGAAGTTGCCGCGGTAGGCGGCGCCGGTCGCCCGGAACCCCGGCCAGTAGCCGAGGCCGTTCGCCACGTCCGGCTGCCTGAGCACGGCGGTGAACCTGAGCTGCTCCCCCCGTTGCGGCGTGAAGTCGCTGCGCTGGGTCTCGATGCGGCCCGAGGTCCAGTTGCCCGCGCCGTCGCGGATCGCCCGGATGTCGAGCTTGCCCGCACCGTCGAGCGCCACGTTGGCGGTGGCGTTGCTGGCGGTCTCGACCGAGCCGGTGCCCCAGTTCGCGGCGCCGCCCGGGTACTGCGTGCCGGTTCTGAGCAGCCAGTTCGAGGCGCTCGGGCTGGTTCCCGCCGGACCGTCGAAGGTGTCGGTCCAGACGGTGGTGAAGGTGTCCGGCTGGGCCGGTCCGCTGCCGCCGAACACCTGGAACTCCCACAGGGAGTACCCGTAGCCGGTGCCGCGCTGGGTCCCGTTCAGCCGCACGTAGCGGCCGGTGCCGGAGACGTGGTGCGTCTCGGTGCCGCCGGTGCCGCCGGTCACCGACTTCACGGTGGTCCAGGCGTTGCCGTCGGCCGAGGTCTGGATGTCGTACGCCTTGCCGAAGGCGCCCTCCCACGAAAGGACCACCTGGCTGATCGTCACCGGCGAGCCCAGGTCCACCTGAATCCACTGGGGGTCGGTGAACGCGCTCGACCAGCGGGTGGCGGGGTTGCCGTCGAACGCGTTGGCCGGGCTGTAGCCGGGCCCGGACACCTCCTGCGACGAGGCGGTGGCCGGCTTGCCCTGCGACAGCGGCGGGCCGGCGGCTCCGGCCGCGGCCGGGGGCAGGCCGAGAGTGGTGGCGACGAGCGCGACGAGTAGGAGCAGCCGTCTGTACATGATCACACCAATGCTCCGAATACGGATGGGATAGCGCTCTCCAAGCGTGGCGATTGTTTCCTGCAGGTTGCCGGACGTCAATACAAAACGTTGACACGGCCGGTTCCGGAATCGGAGACTGCGCGAGTGTCCCGGTTACTTCTTGTGTGTTTTCTCGCGGCGGTGCTCGCCGGATGTGCCGCCACCGCACCGGCCGTCCCGCCGAGTCCCGCGCCCTCGATCCCCGCGTCGGCGGCCGCGTTCGGCGGCACCGACCGCTCCTGGATCGAGATCAACCTCGCGATGAACGAGGAACTGCTGCCCCTGCTCGCCCTGGTCCAGCCCTCCTCCGCCCTGCATGGGGTTTCTGTGCAGGTCAGAGCGTTCACCGAGGCGGAACTGACCGAGCTGCGGCAGTTGCACACCGAGGCCGGCCTGCCCGCCGGGAACCCGCACAAGGGCATGCCCATGCCCGGCATGGTGATGCCCTCACACGTCTCCGCGGCCGCCGCGCTGCGTGGGAAGGAGTTCGACGCGAAGCTGCGTGAGCATCTGCGCGCCCACCTCGAGCAGGGCCGGATGCTTGCCGAGAGCGAGCGGACCGCCGGACTCGAACCGCGTACGGTCGCACTCGCCGCACGCATTTCCCAGACCCGGCAGGCCACTCTTTCCGAACTCTGAATATCTCAGTTAAAAACTGTTATCAGGGCAGCTGATAGTTCTCGTTGAGTGCGGCACCGCGCTCCGGCTTGTACTGGTCGAAACCACGCGGGTTGCACTGCAGGCCGCCGTTGATGCAGTGCCGCACCAGCGCGGCGAGGATCGGCGGCTCCCAGACGTTGTAGACGTCGTAGTGGAACGAGAACCCACGGCCGCTGGAGAACCGCACGTTCGCCAGGTTGCCGCTGACCGGCCAGGCCATCTTGAACTCGATCATCGGGACGGCGACCGGGTGCGAGACCGGGCAGACCCCGTTGACCGGGTACGCCATGTGGCTCTTGTGGTCCGGCGAGTCCAGGTGGATGCCGTTCCAGCAGCTCGGCGCCTGGTAACGGACGTTCAGCTGGGTGCCGGCCGGGCAGTTCGCCGGGATGTCCCAGTTGAAGGCGCTGTTGCCGCACTCGTAACCCTCGACCGCGCCGGGGGCGTTACGGAACTCCTCCTGTGTGGCCGTCGGGCTGCCGACCACGTAACGCAGGCCCGGCGGGAACGGCCGCACGCTGCGGTAGTCGATCACGCCGCTCTTGTAGTAGATGACCTGCGGTCCCTCCGGCTGGACCGCCTGGTCGCCGTTGAGCAGCGTCGGCATCCAGTAGCCGGTCCTGTCCCCGGGCGTCACGCAGGAGGTGCCACCGGCCTGCAATGACGCGAGGGTGGAGTGGGCGTTCGTGGTCCGGTTGCCCATGAACGTGTGCGAGTGCGACGCGCCCGGCAGGTTCGGGAACACGATCGGGTCGTCGTTCAGGTTGGACCTGCTCACCGAGCAGTTGGCCTGGAACTCCCGATGCGTGACCGGAGGGTTCGTCGCCGGCGGGATCGCGGTGGACGGGACCACGCCGGTGACGGGCGGGCTGGCGTGGACGTACCCGGGGCCGTCGGTGGGCGGCGGGGTGACCGTCGAGGTGCCGTAGACCTTGAACTCGTACAGCGAGTAACCGTAGGTGGTGCCCCGCTGGGTGCCGTACATCCGCACGTAACGGCCGCTGCCGCTGACACTGAGCGTCTGGCTTCCACCGGTGGCGGTGGTGGTGCTGTAGACCGAGGTCCAGTTGTTGCCGTCGGGTGAGGTCTGGATCTGGAACGCCTTCGCGTACGCGGTCTCCCACTGCAGCACGACCTGGCTGATCGTGGCGGTGGCGCCGAGGTCGACGCGCAGCCACTGCGGGTCGGCCCACTGGCTGCCCCAGCGGGTGTCGGCGCGGCCGTCGAAAGCCGCGACGGCCGGGGACTCGCCGTTCTCCAGGGACGACGCGAGAGCCGGTTTCCCCTGGGAGAGCAGGGTGTCGGCGGCATGGGCCGATTGGTTACCCGCTGCCACGAGCAGTGCCGCAGTCAGCAGAGCGGCGCTCACGGGCGCCAGGATGCGTTTTCGCACGATGATCTCCAAGATGCGCGAGGACGGGGGGAACACGCTTGGAGAGCGTTTTCCCATCGTGTGCCCCGCTACTACGTACGTCAATGCCCCACGGTTCCGGAACCCGACCGGAAGGCCGTTGGACAGGGTCCTCGGAAATCGCTCTCCGCGTGCTATAACTGCGGGCATGCAGAGCCAGCGGCTGCCCACACTCGAAGACGTGGCCCGGATCGCGGGCGTCTCCCGCGCCACCGTTTCCCGCGTCATCAACGGCATCCGCAACGTCGACCCGCAACTGCACGAGCAGGTCTGGACCGCCGTCGACCAGACCGGTTACGTGCCCAACCGGGTCGCCCGCTCACTGGTCACCCGCCGCAGCGGCACGGTGGCCCTGGTCGTCTCCGACTCCGAGACCCACGACGACGACCCGTTCATGAGCCGGTTCTTCTCGGACCCCTACTTCGGCCGGGTCGTCGGCGGGCTGATGAGCGTGCTGCGGCCCGCCGGGGTGCAACTGGCCCTGCAGATGGTCGGCGCCGACGGGCACCGCCGGCTCGTCGGTGATCTGCGCAACGGGCAGGCCGACGGCGCCGTGGTGCTCTCCCTGCCGGCTCGCGACCCCCTGCCCGCGCTGCTGGCCGGGGAGCGGATCCCGGCCGTGCTGATCGGCCGCCCCGCCGAACCGGTGCCGATCAGCTACGTCGACCTGGACAACGAGGCCGGCGCGGCGCTGGCCGCCGAACGGCTCGCCGCCCGCGGCTGCCGGCAGCCCGGCGTCATCTCCGGCCCCGCCGACGTCCCGGCCAGCGTCGACCGGATCTCCGGCTTCCGGCGGGCGATGGCCCGGCACGGGCATGCCTGGGTCCCGGTGGAAACCGGCAACTTCACCCAGGAGAGCGGGGAGCGGGCGATGCGGGCCCTGCTCGCCGCCCATCCCGGCCTGGACGCCGTGTTCGCGGCCAACGACCTGATGGCACTCGGCGCCCTGCTGGTGCTGCGCGATGCCGGGCGCCGCGTCCCGGAGGACGTGGCCGTGGTCGGCTTCGACGACAGCAGCGCGGCCCTCGCCGCCCGTCCCGCGCTCACCACGGTGCGGCACCCGCTCGAGGACATGGCCGCCGAGGCGGCGCGCCTGCTGCTGGCCCGGGTCGACGACCCGGAGGCCCGGGTCGCCTCGGTCATCTACGAACCCGAACTGGTCCCGCGCTGCACGGCCTGACCCCACCCGCACACCCCCGCCGCCTCCAGTCATCCGCGGCCACGCGCTACCTCCCGTCATTCGCGGCTGCGCGCCACCGCCGTCTCCCGGGCTCCGAGACAGCGGTAGAAGCCAGCCCGTTTTTGCGGCTGCGCGCTACCGGTGTCTCGAGGGCTCCGAGGCAGCGGTGGTGCACAGCCGGTCTTCGGGGTGGCGGCGGGCCGCTTGCCCTGCACGTCTGCGCGGGCCGGCCGCTGACCGGCGCCGTCGGGCCCGGCCTTGACCGGGTCTTGCCGAGCCGCGCTCGCACATCCGTCCCATCCGGCACATCGGCAGACCCCCGTCACCGGTCGCCGGGAGAGCAGGGGATGCGGCCTCCGGCCCGCCTAGCCTGAGGGGCATGTCGTACGTCGCCGCCCGTGACGGTCGCAAGAACCGCAGCGCCGCAAGCCGGGCCCCCGCTGTCCCCGACCGGATCGACGACCTGCACGGAAACAGCCTCGGGAAACTCGAGATACCCCATCACATGGCGTGCGGTCACTCCAGTCGCCGCCAGTACAACCTGGAGGACCCGGTCCAGCTGCGGCACGCCTACGAACAGGTGCTCTGCGAGGCCGCCGGATGCGGCGAGGTGGAGGACCTGATCAATCCGATGATGCTCCGCCGGGTGTGGCGGGACCTGCACCTGCCGTCGCGGGTCCGGGAGGCCTGGGAGACCCGGCATCCGAGCCTGCGCCGCACCGTCAACCGCACCAAACCCGGCTCCGGTGGTTCCATCGAGGACGCCGCTCCCCGTGACAGCAACACCCGCCCGGCCGCGCGAGGATTCGCCAGGCGCGGCCGAGTCCAGATCGTCAAGACCGGAGCCAGGATCCCGGCCAACTTCTGACGCATTGACAGAGACGCAACGTCAAAGGCGGCCAGGACCGATCCGGTATCGCTGATCGCCACTGGGACCGACCCTGCCAGCGACGGCCACGCCGCCCGGAACGGGACCGCACCAGATCCGCCCGGCCGATCCTGTCCTCGGTAGAGGTCACGCCGTACGTGCCGGAGAACTACCTGGGCTTCTCTGGCACGTACGCCGACCCGGTCGCCTGCCGGTGGCGGCCGGGCCCATCCGTACCCGCACCCGGCCTGATCTCGTGGTCGGACCGGACGACGTGTCGCGCAACCGTCTCCGAGAACACGAGAACCACGATTCCTCCTCGGTGGGGCAGCGGTGTGCGACAGCCGGGCTTGGCGCACCGTACGCGCGCGAGCGGCTCTTCTATTCCAGATCGCTCGAATCCGGACGCCATCACAACTTCTGAAAGTGACCTGCCGCACTCCGTACGGACTTAATAAGAACTTAAGGATGCGATCGCCAAAAACTGTTATCGAATGACCGCGACACGGCTACCAGCAACGCTCTGAGCTGGGCTTATGAATTCTTCCTTGACATATTGAAACGTCCTCAACAGTAGGCACATAATTGCTGCCGCACCCTTTCCCCGCCATTTGTTGAGGATCGATATGGGCATGGAATCCCGGCACGTCGCACCGGCGGACCCGCGTCGGCGCCGCCGCACCACACGGCTGGTCCTGGGCACCGCCGTCGTCGCGACGCTCGGCGCGAGCGGTGTCTACATCGCCACCGCCGGCGCCGTCGAGGTCGCGCCCCCGGGCACCCTGCAGGCCGAGGCGTACGCGGCACAGTCCGGCGCCGGCAAGGAGAACACCTCCGACACCGGCGGCGGCGAGAACGTCGGCTGGCTGGCGAACGGTGACTGGCTCGAGTACCGCGGCGTCACGATCGGCTCCTCGACGCTGACCGCCCGGATCGCCGGGCAGAACGCCGCCGGCGGCTCGATCGAGGCGCGCCTCGGCAGCCGGACCGGCACGCTGCTCGCGACCTTCCCGGTCACGCCGACCGGCGGCTGGCAGAAGTGGAGGACCGTCACCGCGACGGCCGCTCAGGTGCCGTCCGGGCCGCAGACGCTGGTCCTGGTCATGAAGAGCACCTCCCGCTCGGACTTCGTCAACGTCAACTGGCTGAACGTGGGGGTCGCCGGCACCCCGACGAAGCCGGCGCCCACTGCTCCGACGGCCACCACCCCGGCCGCCACGGCACCGGCCACCGCCACACCGTCGAATCCGTCGGCGACGCCCGGCGGCTGGGTCCCGGTCGACGAGGCGGCCTGGAAGCAGACGCTCGCCCTGCACGAGGCGGTCCAGCCCAAGGCGGTGCCGGCCGGGATCGTACGGGTGCCCGAGTTCCACACCAACTGCACGGTCGCCAACGAGGCCCCGGACGACCCGATCGTCTTCCCGAAGCTGGCCGGCGCCTCGCACCTGCACACCTTCTTCGGACCGAAGGTGACCGCGGACAGCACGCCCGAGCAGCTGCGCACACAGCCGACGACGTGTGACGCCGCCGGGGACAACAGCGCCTACTGGGCGCCGACGCTGCTGCTGAACGGCAAGCCGGTGAAGATGAAGGACTTCCGGGCCTACTACGGCGCGAAGATCAAGGACCCGGCCACGGTCGTACCGTTCCCGCCCGGCCTGGTCATGGTGCAGGGCGACGCCAAGCGGCAGGTCGCCACGCCGAAGGGTGCGAGCGGGCAGTTCTGGTGCGCGGGCAGCGCCGAGATCGGCCGCAGCGCCGACGGCAACTGGCCCCGGTGCGCGGCCGGCGGCAACCTGATCTACCAGCTGACCTACCAGGACTGCTGGGACGGCAAGCACATCGACTCGCCCGACCACAAGTCGCACATGGGACCGTCGGTCAACGGCGTGTGCTCCGGCAAGTACCCGGTGGCGATCCCGAACATCTCGATGATGCTCGGCTACGACTCGCTCGGCGGTGACGGCCTGACCCTGTCGTCCGGCATGGCGTCGTCGATCCACGGCGACTTCATGAACGCCTGGGACCCGGCCAAGCTGGCCGCGCTCGTCAAGGTCTGCATCAACGCCAACGCCAAGTGCGGCACCACGCCGTCCTTCGGCTGATCCGCTTTCCCCGTCTGGACCGAGGCCGAGCTGCCGGAGCTGCGGGCCCTGCACGCCCTGGCCGGGCTGCCCGCCGCGAACCCGCACGCAGGCATGCCGATGCCGGGCGTGGTGACGGCGGCCGAGCTGGACACGATGACGAAACTCTCCGGGCCGGACTTCGACGCCGCCGCCACCGGCAAGCTCGACGAGGTGGTAGCGCAGTCGATCGTCCTGGCCCGCGGTGAGCAGGAGAACGGCACCGACCCGCGGACCCGCGCCCTGGCCGCGGAGATCCTGGCCGTACGCTCCGCCTGAATCCCGGCCGGCCCTCATCGTCGCTGCGAAGACGTGGGGGCCGGCCGGCCTTGTCAGGTGGCGGCGAGGATCGCGGTGAGCAGGCCGGGGAAGCGGGCCTCGAGGTCGGTGTCGCGCAGGGTGTTGAGGATCGCGGTGCCCTGGTAGCGCTGTTCGATGACGCCGGCCTCGCGCAGGACGCGGAAATGGTGTGTCGAGGTGGACTTGCCGACCGGCAGCGCGAAAGCGATGCAGGCCTGGTCGGCGTGCCCGTCGGCGAGCTGGCGGACGATCGTGCGGCGAATCGGGTCGGCGAGGGCGGACAGCACCGCGTCGAGCTGCAGGTCCTCCGTGCGCGGATGCTCCAGTGTCCGCATGCTCACTCTCCTGTCGCGCCGGGCTTCTTGAAGTACGACATGCATCGTACTAACGTCATAGCTTGTACGAAGAACTTCGTACTACGATGCCTGACGAACCAAGGAGCACGCGTGTCCGTCCTGTTCGAGCCGATCGAGTTGCGTGGCCTGCGGATTCCGAACCGGGTGTGGATGTCGCCGATGTGCACCTACTCGGCCGACCCCGGACGGGCCGGGATTCCCACCGACTTCCACCTCGGGCACTACGCGGCCCGTGCCGCCGGTGGTGCCGGGCTGGTGATGACCGAGGCCACGGCGGTCCGGGCCGACGGCCGGATCACGCCGTGGTGCCTGGGCCTGTGGTCCGACGAGCACATCCCAGCGTTCCGCCGCATCGCCGAGGCGATCACCGCCGGTGGCGCGGTCCCGGCGATCCAGCTGGCGCACGCGGGCCGCAAAGCCGCGGTCGAGCGCCCGTGGCACGGCGGCGGACCGGTGACCGAGGATCTCGGCTGGCCGACCGTCGGACCGAGCGCCACACCGTTCCCCGGCTACCGGGAGCCGTCCGCACTCAGCCGCGACGAGATCACCGAACTGGCCGGCTCCTTCGCGGCCGCCGCCCGGCGCGCACTGGCGGCCGGTTTCCGGGTCGTCGAGATCCACGGCGCGCACGGCTACCTCATCAACTCGTTCCTGTCCCCGGTGTCGAACCTTCGCGACGACGAGTACGGCGGCAGCCTGGGGAACCGGGCCCGCCTGGTCCTCGAGGTGATCGACGCGGTCCGCTCGGTGTGGCCCGGCGATCTGCCGGTCTTCCTGCGGATCTCGACGACCGACTGGCTCGAGCACGGCTGGGGTCCCGACGACTCCGTCCAGCTGGCCCGCCTCGTCCACGACCACGGCGTCGACCTGATCGACGCGTCCTCCGGCGGCGTCGAACCGGCCGAGGTCCCGGCCGGCCGGGACTACCAGACCGCCCTGGCCGCCCGGCTGCGCGCTGAGTCCAAGGTCGCGGTCGGCGCGGTGGGGCGGATCACCGAACCGCAGTGGGCCGAGGAACTGGTCGCGACCGGTCAGGCCGACGCCACCTTCATCGGCCGTGCCCTGCTGCGCGACCCGTCCTGGGCCAACCACGCGGCCGCGGCTCTCGGCGCGGCGCCGCGATTCCTGGAACAGTACGACTACGCGCTGTGAGAATCGGTGCGGCGCTCGGAGAATCGGAGGAACCGGCTATGCGGGACATCGGGCGGTACGGGTTGTGGGCACCCTGGCGCATCTGGCCCAGGGACGCGGGAGAGATCGCCGAGGCGGCCCGCGAGGTCGAGCACCTCGGGTTCACGGCGTTCTGGCTGGGCGGCAGCCCGCTCGACGATCTGGCGTCCGCCGAGGCGATCCTCGCGGCCACCGACCGGCTCGTGGTCGGCACCAGCATCGTCGACATCTGGACCAGTGACGGCGACCGGCTGGCCGCCTCGCACGCCCGGATCCGCGACCGCTTCCCGGGCCGCTTCTACCTGGGTGTCGGCTCGGGGCACGCACCGACCGCCGAGTCCCGCGGCCAGGCCTACACCCGCCCGCTGAGCCGGCTGCGGGACCTGCTCGCCGGCCCGCTGGCCACGGTGCCGAAGGACGAGCGGATGATCGCTGCGCTCGGGCCGAAGACCCTGGCGACGGCCGGTGAACTGACCGCCGGCGCACTGCCGTACCTGATGCCGCCGGCGCACACCGCGGAGGCACGCGCCATCCTCGGGTCCGGGCCGCTGCTCGTACCGGAGCAGAAGGTCTTCCTGGGTGACGACGCCGCGGCGGCCCGCGAGGCCGGCCGGCGCGCACTCAAGCTGTATCTGGCGCTGCCGAACTACACCCGGCAGCTGGCGCGGTACGGCATGGACGAGGCGGACCTGACCGGCGACGGCAGCGACCGGTTCATCGACTCGGCGGTGGTCTGGGGCGACGACGCCCGGGTCCGCGCCGGGATCGACGCCCACCTCGAGGCCGGGGCCGACCACGTGGCGATCCAGGTGCTGACCCTGGAGGGCGCACCCGCCGCACTGCCGCGCGAGCAGTGGCGGCGGCTCGCCGGCCTGCTCGAACTCGGGAAGGCCTGAGGCTCCGGTCTACGCGGCGACGCGCTGACCGTCGTGCGCGGGGCGGTACAGGTTGATCGCGTCGGCAGGCATCGGGCGGCCGAAGAGGTAGCCCTGCGCGTAGCGGTACCCGAGCCGGTGCAGTTCGGCGGCCTGATCGGCGGTTTCCACACCCTCGGCCACCGCGCGCAGGCGCATGCCGTCGGCGATGGTGAGCAGCGCGGCCACGATGACCGCCTGCTCGCCGCCCTCGGTCACGTCGTCGACGAACGACTTGTCGACCTTGAGGATGTCGGCGGGGCAGGTACGCAGCAACCCCAGCGAGGAGTGGCCGGTGCCGAAGTCGTCGAGCGCGATCTTCACGCCCAGCGCGGCGATCGCCTTCAGCTCGTCGAGTGCCGTACCACCGTCGAACACCGCCGTCTCGGTCACCTCCACGGTGAGCACGTGCGGCGCCAGTCCGGTACGCCGGAGCACCTCCTCCACCTCACCGGCGAACCCGGCCTCGCGCAGCTGACGGGCCGACACGTTGACGGTGACCGTCCGCGGCGCGGCGTCACCCATCTCCTCCTGCCAGCGCACCGCCTGCCGGCAGGCCTCCTCCAGGATCCAGGCGCCCAGCGGCACGATCAGGCCGGTCCGCTCGGCTGCCGGGATGAACGCGCCGGGCCCGACCGGGCCGCGGTCCGGGTGCGTCCAGCGGACCAGTGCCTCCACCCCGAACAGCTCACCGCCGGGCAGGGCCACGATCGGCTGGTACATCAGGTGCAGCTGGTCGGTGTCGAGCGCGCTGCGCAGGTCGGCGGCCACCCGCGACTGCTCGGCGGTGCGCTGGTCCATCCGGTTCTGGTAGACGACGTGCCGGCCCTTGCCCTGGCCCTTCGCCTCGTACATCGCCACGTCGGCCCGGCGCAGCAGCTCGTCGGCGGTGTCACCGGCCTGCGCCGGAGCCAGCCCGATGCTCGCCTCGACGACCAGTTCGTGCCCACCGGCGTACAGCGGGCGGCGCAGGTCGGCGGCGATCGCGGTGATCGCCGCCGTGTGGTCACCGCGCAGCAGCAGCGCGTACTCGTCACCGCCGAGCCGGGCCACGACGCACCCGGCCGGCAGTCGCTCCGACACCCGCTCGCCGACGGCCGCGAGCAGCGCGTCCCCGACCGGGTGCCCGAGGTCGTCGTTGATCTCCTTGAAGTTGTCCAGGTCGATCAGCGCGACCGTGACATCCGACGGGTCGTCGGCCAGCGCCGCGGTGATCTCGCCGACGATCACCGTGCGGTTCGCCAGGCCGGTCAGACCGTCGTGACCGGCCCGGTAGGACAGCTCCCGCTGACGCGCGTCGAGGTCGTCCAGCAGCCGCGCGTTGTCACGCAGTGCGAGCACCTGCCGGGTCGCGACGAGCAGCGTGACCACGACCGAACCGGTGGCGACCCCCATCAGGCCCGCGCCGTTCGACGCGCCGGCCAGCAGCAGCGCGCCGGTGGCCAGAACCGCCGTGTACGGCATGACGCTCGGCCGCCGGGACAGCGGCCGGGGATCCGGGCGCCCGGCCCGGAAGGCCCGCAGCTGACGGTCCGCGGCCAGGCAGACGAGCAGGCTGGTGGTGGGGAGCAGCACATGGCCGGTGTTGAGGTACGGCCGCTCGGCGAGCAGCGGTGCCATCGCCCCGCCGATCGCGCCGACGGCGCCGGTCAGCGCGAGGATGTACAGCGCGCGGCGGTCGATCGGCCCGGTTCCGGTGAACGACACCTTGACGAAGGCGAGCATGCCGATCCCCGCGGCGGCCCCCAGTACCACCACCGAGGCGGTGCCGGCCGCGCTGCCGTTGGTCCAGCTCTCCCAGCGGGGCAGGACCAGGTGCCAGCTGAACGTCAGCACCATCACCACCATGGTGGCGACGTCCAGCCCGAACCGGGTCCACTCCATCCGGGTCCGCTGGGCGCCGGGGATCCGCAGCAGGCCGAGCAGCATCAGCAGCAGGCCGCCGACGTAGAGCACCGCGCTGACCGCACCGATCTGCTGACCGCTCTGCTCGCCGCTGTAGAAATCCCGGGCCGCCGAGGCCGACGCCAGGCCCATCCCGACCATGCCGGCCGAGACGTACCGCCAGAAGGTGTGCCCGTCGGCCCCGGCCCGCCAGGAGATCACGACCGCGATCGGGACGGCGAACAGCAGCAGCGCCCACCCGGCCATCGGCGGTGTCGGCCGGGCCAGGCCGACCAGGAACCACAGCCAGGCGACCACGTCGACGGCGATGGCCGCGGTGAGCGTGCGCGTGAGCCGCCACCGTGGGATGGTTGCCTCCTCCACGATCACCCCATCGGCCGCACCGGCGTGTCGATGAGAAGTCGTGGCGGAAAGAGAACCCGGAGCAGCATCGCGAGGCGGCCGGGGACCGCGGGGCTCCGGGTGCGGGCGCACCACGTCGACACCGGCGGTCACCGACGGTTCACAGCGCGGACAGGCCGAGGGAGACGGCGAAACCGGCCACCACGAAGGGACCGGTCAGAATCCCCTCCACCTCGTACGCCTCCGGCAGCAGCGTGTTCGACAGCATGGCCAGGAGAGCGCCCGCGGCGAACGCCTGCACCAGCGCGCCGGTGAGATCGTTCGCCGGGTCGAGCAGCGCGTAACCGGCCGCGGCCGACAGGCCGGAGACGAGCACCACGGCGGACCACATCAGCAGCACCCGGCCCTGTGGCCACTTCGCCTCCCGCAGCCCGCTGGACGAGGCCATCCCCTCCGGCAGGTTCGACAGCACGATCCCCGCCAGCAGGGCGATGCTGACCTGCCCCCGCAGGACGGTCAGGCCGAGCACGAACGATTCAGGGATACCGTCGAGCACCGACCCGAGCACGATGGCCAGGGGCGAGCCGGAGGCCTGGGCACCCTCGGCGTCCTTGCGATCGCCACCGCCGCGCCGGCTCAGCAGCCAGTCACCGAGCGTGAATGCCCCTGCGCCGATCAGCACGAACAGGGCGACGCCCGCGACCGACCGCGTCTTGAGCGCCTCGTCGATCAGTTCGAACGAGACCGAGCCGAGCAGCAGGCCGGCACCGAGCGCCATCACCGTGGCGATCAGTCGCCGGCCCGGTCGCAACCGGAAGGCGATGAGGGCCCCCACGAGCAGCGCCGACGCACTGACCGCACCCCACAGGAACGCCTCGCCCATGCCGGTCGCCCCCTCCGTCACGGACCATGGATGCGGCTCCAGCCTGGGCCGGGGGACCTTGGGGCGCCTCACCCGCGGCGGATGGCCGGGCGTGTAAGGTCGTCGTCAGCGTCGCGTGCCGGTGGCAGACCGTGTCAGGCATGGAGGCGCCGAACCGAAGGAGACCGGCGTTGTCGTCGTACCCTTCGTCTTCGCGTGTCTGAGCGCGAGACGACCAGGCTGGTGGCCTGGAGCCATGAGATGCGCGCGGTGCACCGCCGCCTGCGCGAAGCACTGCAGCTGGTCCTGGACTCCCTGGACTCCGTCGACTCCCTCGACTTCCTCCATGGCGAGGCGATGAAGGACCTGCTCCTCTACTGCCGTGGTTTCTGCGCGGCCCTCGACGGACACCATCGCGGTGAGGACCGCACCCTGTTCCCGGCCATCGCCGCCGCCCATCCGGATCTGCGGCCGGTGCTGCGGAAACTCGAACAGGACCACTCCATGATCGGCTATCTGCTCGGCGGCCTGGGCGCCGCCGTGGAGGGCGCGGCCGGGCCCGACGAGCTGCGGCGGCATCTGGACGGCGTCTCCGCGATCATGGAGAGCCATTTCCGGTACGAGGAACGACAGCTCCTGACCGTGCTGGAGGCCCTAGAACTGCACGTCACCCCGGCGGAGGCTTTCGGCCCGCTGTAGCCCCCGCCCCGTCCCTCACCGCGCCAAGCACCCCTACCCCGCAGCGTGGTGAGCTGCGCCCACCGGCAAGCCGCACGTCGCCACGCACGGACGGCAGCACGTCGTCTACCAGGCGACTCGGCGCGTTCCGGGTGCCGGGCCGGATCTCCCAGCAGATCCCGGCGGGCGTGCGCCGGCTGCTCGACCAGCTCGACGGGGTGGCGCTCACCGTCTGGGACGCCGCATGGAACATCATTCTTGGGACAGCGGGGTGGTGTGGCCCCTTGTGGACACGGCGCCGCCATGGTGGACGTGATGCCGCAGAATCGGAGGTTCCCCGGCCGAGGAGGAACCGATGGTTCGTACGCTGCGGTGGGTCATCCCTCTGGTCGCCGTCGCCCTGATCGTCTGGTGGGCGTCGTACGTGTCCACGATCGTCGTCTGGGAGTTGCGGAAACTCGTGCCGTGGCTGGCGCCGGTCGTGCTGATCGTGCTGCTGGCGTCCGCGCCCCACATCGGAAGTGCCCTGCGGCGGGAACGCGGCACGCACGCCTCCGGCGGGGTGATCCTGCTGTCCTGGCTCGGTGCGGCGGCCGGGCTGGTCCTCGGGATCGGCCTGCTGGTCCACAACTCCTACCGGCAGGACCGCGACTACGCCTCGGCCATGCGGGTGGTCGACGACCCGGTGCCGGGGCTGGCGGCCCGCGCCCCGTACGTGGTCGGTCAGGCCCAGGCGGCGCCCAACCTCGGCGACGTCACCGGGGAGATCTTCGACATCACCTACCTGCCGGACGCCAACCGGTTCGGCACGCTCGTGGAGCGGCGCGGCTGGCTCGCCGGCTACGAGGTCGGCCTGGTCCAGGAGGTGCCGCTCGGCAGCAACAGCCGCGACTCGCAGCGCTGCTCCTTCGACCTGGACGCGGCCGGTGCCCGTGTCGACGGCTGGTTCGGCCACAATCTCGGGCGCAGGATCTCGGCGGAGAAGCGGTGGGTCAGGTTCGACTCACAGGACGTCTACGTGTTCTGCACCGGCGATGTCCCGACCGTCGTGGTGCCGCTGAAACGGCAGGTCGGCGTTCTGACGGTCACCGAGCGGCCGGCCGGCGTGGCGCTCTACAACGGGCGCACCGGCCAGTTGACGGTCACCACGGACACCGCCTCGGTCCCCGGACCGACCTATCCGATCAGCCTTGCCGCCCGGCAGCGCGAAGGCACGGCCGCGGTCGGCGGGTTCGCCGACTGGTGGTTCGAGCGCGGCGGCTGGGACGCCTCCGACGACGGCGCCAACGAGGACAACGACGCCGAGTTCACGCTGCGATACACCGACGGGACCGACAGCGCGTACGTCACGCCGCTCACGCCGCGGGGAGAGGCGAGCTCGGTGGTGGCCGTGTCCACCGTGCCGACCCGGCACTCCGGCCTCGGCCTCGCGCCGATGACCGTGCACCGGCTGAACCCGACGTGGTCCTCCCCGGAGGCCATCGTGCAGCTCATCAAGGCCGAGTACCGGGACGTCTGCTGCTACAACGACGACCGGGTGTTCGAGGTGGTGCCGACCGGTGGCACCACGTGGACCGCCACGGTCGGCAGCGAGCAGAGCATCCGCTACCGGGTGGAGGGCCGCGGCCAGGTCGGCGGCCGCGAGGCGACGTGCCTCAAGACCGCCGACGGCGTGCTGATCCGGTGCGCGTACGCGGCGCCCGGCTCACCCGAGGAGCAGGAACTCAGACGTATGGAGCAGGAGAAGCAGCGGCAGGACCGGGACGACACCGGTACGGCGGCCGGCGACCTCGGCAAGTACACCGACGAGCAGCTGGCCGAACTGCACACCCGGGTGACCGAGGAGGTCAACCGCCGCCTCACCGGTCGCTGACGC
The DNA here is from genome assembly GCF_040639655.1 of Actinoplanes sp. NPDC023801. Lineage (NCBI taxonomy): Bacteria > Bacillati > Actinomycetota > Actinomycetes > Micromonosporales > Micromonosporaceae > Actinoplanes > Actinoplanes sp. NPDC023801. Next base: position 55,722 of record NZ_JBFAAI010000005.1, read on the forward strand.
CGGCCGGAGCCGATCCTTCACGCCGCCGCGATCTCGTCACGAACTTCACCAGCGGCCGGTAGACCCGTACCGAGTCGGTGATGCCCTGGAAGTTCGACGCCGCGTTGCCGTCCAGGTAGCGCACCGGAACAGACACCTGCTCGATGGGCAGGTCCGACTCGGCCGCGTCCAGGAGCACGTTCATCTCGTACTCGAAACCGTCACCGGGGATCGCGCACAACCGGTCCAGCAGGCCGGCGGGCAGTCCCCGCAGACCCGTCTGGGTGTCGTCGACCTCCCGTCCGGTCGCCGCCCGGAACAGCCACCGGGTCAGGGTGTTGCCGAACCGGCTGCGTGGCGGCATCTGCCGGGTGTCGCGCACACCGAGGACGACACGGCCGGTATCGAGGCGTTCGGCGACGAGCCGGATGTCCGAGGCCCGATGCTGGCCGTCGGTGTCGGCGCAGACCACGTCGAAACCCGGATGCGTGGCACAGACGTACTCCAGCCCGGTCTTGAGTGCGGCACCCTTGCCCAGGTTGATCGAATGCCGCAGGACGGTGCAGCCGAGGGCCTCCGCCGCCCGCAGCTGGGAGCAGGCAGGGTCGTTGCCGTCGTCGACGATCACTATCTGTGAAGCCGCGGGCACCTCGGACAGCAGTTCCATGATCAGTTCGGTGAGCCGGGGGCCGGGGCGGTACGCCGGTAGCAGGACGATGGTTCGCGAGTAAGGGTGCACCTGTCGCACGTGTTCTCCTGTGACGGCCGTTGTGGTTCCGGTGCTGCTACCCCGCTGGGCCGTCCGGCTCACCTTTCCCGCCGGAAATCACCTTCCGCCCGGTGTCACCTCGTCCCGGGCCTACCTCTCGCAGCCGACCGTGGTGTCGTCGCCGGAGACCACGCACCGGTCGCCGAGTGTGGCGTGGTCGCCGCCGTCGAGCAGGTCCGCGTCGACGTCGAAGTCACCGATCTCGTCGTCACCGGCCTCGCCGTAGATGCTGTCCCGGCCGTCCGAGCCCATCAGGACGTCGTCGCCGGCACCACCACGGATCACGTCGTCGCCCTCGCCGGCGTCGATCCGGTTCGCGGACGCGTTACCGGTCAGCCGGTCGGCGGCGTGCCCGCCGACGATGTTCTCGACGTCGGCGCCGACCGTGTCGCGCTCCCCGGCCTGGCCGTCGTCGCCGGGGCGGCCGTCGAGGTCGACGGCGACCGGGGTGACGTAGGTGGCGTAGACCACGAAGTCGACGCCGGGGCCACCGCGCATCACGTCGGCGGACAACGCGCCCAGACCGGGGTCGTCGCCTCGCAGCGAGTCGTCACCGGCGCCGCCGTCGAGCAGGTCGGCACCGAGCTCGCCGGCCAGATGGTCGGCGCCGCCGTACCCGAGGAGGGTGTCGTTGCCCGGCCCGCCACGCAGGAAGTCGACGCGGGCGCTGCCGGCGAGGCGGTCCCCGGCCCGGCCACCGATCAGGCCCTCGACGTCGTTCTTGAGGGTGTCGCGCTCGCCCCGGCGGCCGTCGTCGCCGGTCACCCCGTCGGCGTCGGCCCGCACCGGGGTGGTGGCAGCCGAGTAGTCGGCCACGTCGATGCCGCTGCCGCCCCACAGGACGTCGCGGTCGGTGCCGGCGCTGCGGCTGCCCACCCCACGGATCCAGTCGTCACCGGCGCCGCCGATCAGCCGGTCGTTGCCGGGCCCGCCGTCGAGCTGGTCGTCGCCGCCGTACCCGTGGATCCGGTCCTTGCCGCCGCCACCGCGCAGCGTGTCGGCCTGCGGCCCGCCGATGACGGTGTCGGCGCCGGTGCCACCGTCGGCGGTCATCGCGAGGTCGCTGCGGTTGACGATCGAGTCGGCGCGGTCCCCGGTCAGGACCCGGACCCCGGTGGGCGCCTGCGTGGTCCGGCAGACGACCCTGGTGCGGTCGCCCTTGACCGCCGTGCAACCGGCGCCGGCCTTCACCGGGACCCGGTCGTCGATCGTGACCGCGTTACCGGACCGGGTCACCACGACCCGGTTCTGCAGGCCCTTCGCGGCGGTGTGCAGAACGTCGGTGCCGGCGACCCGGGCGACCCCGGCACCCGCGGCATCCGCCGGCGCGGCGGCGAACAGGCTCCCGAGCACGGACGTGAAGAGGACGGTTCCCCATCTAGTGGATCGTCGCATTTGTTCACCCCGTGATGTGGAGGACACCGGCTGACCCAGGTAAGCACATCGATGCAATAGCGCTGACCAGGGAGTCGATCATCCGACACCGTTCGCGACCTGTTAGGTTAGCCATGCCTTACCTGCTACGAAGTGGAGTTCCCCCGCCATGCGCGCAACCCGATTCCTCGCCGGAATCGTCGCCCTCACCACCGCACTGGCGCTGAGCGCCTGCGGCGGCTCCGCCGACGAGGCCGCCCCCACCACCTCGGGCTCTGCCGCCGCGGCGTTCCCGGTCACCGTCACCCACGCGTTCGGCAGCACCACGATCGAGAAGAAGCCCGAGCGCGTCGCGACCGTGAACTGGGCCAACCACGAGGTGCCGCTGGCCCTCGGCATCGTCCCGGTCGGCTACGCGAAGGCCAACTTCGGCGACGAGGACGGCGACGGCCTGCTGCCCTGGGACGCCGCGAAGCTCAAGGAGCTGGGTGCGCCGGCCCCGGTGCTGTTCGACGAGACCGACGGCATCGACTTCGAGGGTGTCGCCAACACCAAGCCGGACGTCATCCTGGCCGCCTACTCCGGGCTGACGCAGCAGGACTACGACACCCTCAGCAAGATCGCGCCGGTCGTGGCGTACCCGAAGGCGGCCTGGGCCACCTCGTGGCGCGACAGCATCAAGCTGGAGAGCAAGGCGCTCGGCCTGGCCGCCGAGGGTGACAAGCTGATCGCCACCATCGAGAAGCAGATGAAGGACGAGGCCGCCCGCTACCCGAAGCTGGCCGGCAAGTCGGTGATGTTCCTGACCCACATCGACCCGACGGACCTCAGCAAGGTCAGCTTCTACACCACCCACGACACCCGGGCGCAGTTCTTCGTCGATCTCGGCATGAAGCACCCCGCCAGCATCGAGAAGGCCTCCGCCACCACGCAGGAGTTCAGCCTCACCCAGAGCGCCGAGCAGGTGCAGAACCTCAGCGACGTCGACATCATCGTCACCTACGGCGACGCCGCCGGCACCACCCTGGCCACGCTGCAGAAGGACCCGCTGCTGTCCAAGATCCCGGCGATCGCCCGCGGCTCGTTCGTGTCGTTGCCCGGCAGCACCCCGGTCGCCACCGCCGCCAACCCGACGCCGCTGGCCGTCTCGTTCGTGCTCAAGGACTACGTCGACCTGCTCGGCAAGGCCGCCGACAAGCTCTGATGACACGACTGGAAACCCCGTCCGGGCCGGACGTCGCCGCACTGCGACGCCCGGCCCGGGTGCGTCTGGGCTGGCTGCTGGTGCTGGTGGCCGTCCTGGCCGCCGTGACGCTCGCCTCGGTCGCCTTCGGCTCCCGGATCGTCGGCTGGTCCGACATCGTCGCCGCGACCGGCGGCACCGACGAGACCCTCGATCAGGCGGCGGTCGTCAAACGCATCCCGCGTACGGTCCTCGCCGCGCTGGCCGGCGCGGCGCTGGCACTGTCCGGGGCGGTCATGCAGGGCGTCACCCGCAACCCGCTGGCCGACCCGGGCATCCTCGGCATCAACATGGGCGCCATGCTGGCGATCGCGGTCGCCATGGTGACCGTCGGACTGTCGACCGCGACCGAGTACATCTGGGTCGCCATCGCCGGTGCCGCACTGTCGGCCGTCTTCGTCTACGCGGTCGGCTCGCTGGGCCGTGGTGGCGCCACCCCGCTGAAGATCGCCCTGGCCGGTGCCGCCACCTCGGCCGCGCTGGCCTCACTGGTGGTCGCGGTGGTGCTGCCGCGTGGCGACATCGCCGAGAACTTCCAGTCGTGGCAGGTCGGCGGGGTCGGCGGCGCGAGCTGGGAGAGCATCGTTCAGGTCCTGCCGTTCCTGATCGCCGGCCTGGTCGTCTGCCTGCTCAGTGCCCGGCCGCTGAACTCGCTGGCGCTCGGTGACGAACTCGCCGCCGGCCTGGGCGAGCGGGTGGCCATCGCCCGCGGTGCGGCCGCCCTCGGCGCGGTGGTGCTGTGCGGCGCGGCCACCGCGGTCGCCGGGCCGATCGCCTTCGTGGGCCTGATCGTCCCGCACATGTGCCGGCTGCTCGTCGGGCTCGACCACCGCTGGCTGCTGCCGTTCGTCACGCTCGCCGGCGCGGCGCTGCTGACCTTCGCCGACGTGCTCGGCAGGGTGGTGAACCGGCCCGACGAGATCGAGGCAGGCATCATCACCGCGCTGATCGGGGCCCCGTTCTTCATCTACATCGTCCGCCGCCAGAAAGTACGTGAGCTGTGAGCACCACGACGCTCGAGGCCGTGACCCGCGGCCGGATCCGGCGGGGACGGCGGCGCCTGGCGGTACTGACCGTTCTCACGGTGGCCGTCGCCGCGGTCTTCGCCGTCTCGCTGATGGTGGGGCAGACCTTCTACCCGCCCGGCGACGTGCTGCGGGTGGTCCTCGGTGAGACCGTGCCCGGCGCCTCCTTCACCGTCGGCGAGCTGCGGCTGCCCCGCGCGGTGCTGGCCCTGGTCACCGGCGTGTGTTTCGGGCTGGGCGGCGTCACCTTCCAGACCATGCTGCGCAACCCGCTGGCCAGCCCGGACATCATCGGGATCAGCTCGGCGGCGAGCGCGGCGGCCGCGTTCGCCATCATCGTGCTGAACCTGGACGAGACCGGCGTCTCGGTGTTCGCCATCGTGGCGGCGCTCGGCGTCGCGCTGATCATCTACCTGCTGTCGTTCAAGGACGGGGTGGCCGGGACCCGGCTCGTGCTGATCGGCATCGGCATCGCGGCGATGCTGAACAGCGCCACGTCGTACGTCCTGAATCAGGCCGGGCAGTGGGATCTGCAGGCCGCGACCCGGTGGCTCAACGGCAGCCTGAACGGCTCCACCTGGGACGAGACCGTCCCAGTGCTGCTGGCGCTGGTGGTGTTCGGCCCGGTGCTGCTGGCGCGGGCCCGTGACCTGACGATGCTGCAGCTCGGCGACGACACCGCGGCCGCCCTCGGTACCCGGCTGGAACGTACCCGCCTGGTGTCGATCATCGCGGCGGTCGGTCTGATCGCGTTCGCCACCTCCGCCACCGGACCGATCGCGTTCGTGGCCTTCCTGGCCGGGCCGATCGCCGCACGCCTGGTCGGACCGGGCGGCTCGCTGCTGATCCCGTCGGCGCTGACCGGCTCGCTGCTGGTGCTGGCGGCGGACTTCCTCGGCCAGTTCGCCTTCGACACCCGTTTCCCGGTCGGGGTCGTCACCGGGGTGCTCGGTGCCCCGTACCTCATCTTCTTGCTCGTCCGCTCCAACCGCGCGGGAGGCTCCCTGTGACCGGCAACCATCCACTCGCGGCGGAGAAACCGGCCGCCGCCCACACCGCGGGGGGATCCCGGTGACCAGCAAGCATTCCCTCGCGGCGGAGAAACTGACCGTCGGCTACGCCGATCGGACGGTCATCGAGTCGCTCGACCTGCTCGTGCCGCCGGGCCGGATCACCGCGATCGTCGGCGCCAACGCCTGCGGCAAGTCGACGCTGCTGCGGTCGATGTCCCGGCTGCTGGCACCGCGGGCCGGGCACGTGCTGCTGGACGGGCGCGAGGTGCACCGGATGCCGGCCAAGGAACTGGCCCGCACCCTCGGCCTGCTGCCGCAGTCACCGATCGCACCGGAGGGCATCACGGTGGCCGACCTGGTCGGCCGGGGCCGGAATCCGCATCAGCGGCTGCTGTCCCGGTGGAGCGCCGACGACGACCGCGCGGTGGCGGCGGCGCTGGACGCCACCCACACCGCCGACCTGGCCGACCGGTCGGTCGACGAGCTCTCCGGCGGCCAGCGGCAGCGGGTGTGGATCGCGATGGCGCTCGCCCAGCAGACCGAGGTGCTGCTGCTCGACGAGCCGACCACGTTCCTCGACGTCAGCCACCAGGTCGAGGTTCTCGACCTGCTCACCGACCTGAACGCGGCCCGCGGCACCACGATCGTGATGGTGTTGCACGATCTGAACATGGCGGCCCGGTACGCCGACCATCTGATCGCACTGGCCGGCGGTGGCCTGCACGCGGCCGGCGAGCCCGCCGACGTGCTGACCGAGGACTGTGTACGCACCGTGTTCGGCCTGGAGAGCCAGGTGATCATCGATCCGGTGTCGGGCAAGCCGCTGATGCTGCCGATCGGCCGTCACCACGTCACGTCGCCCGCGGGGGCCTGACCGCGTTCCGGAACCGCCTCGGCTTTCGACCTCCTTCGATGTGTTGTAACGTCCGCCGGGAGCGCTCCCACCGTTCCCCCGAAGGAGCTTTCCATGCGCCGTCCCCTACGCGCCCTGCTCGCGGCCGCCCTCACGGCCGCAGCCGGGCTCACCGCACTCACCCTCGCCGGACCAGCCCAGGCCGACACCCGGATCTGTGAGCAGTACGGCTCCACCACCATCGCCGGCCGCTACGTGGTGATGAACAACCGCTGGGGCACCACCGCCGAGCAGTGCATCAACGTCACGAGCACCGGGTTCAGCATCGTCAGCCAGCAGGGCGTCGGCAGCACCAGTGGTGCGCCGGTGTCGTACCCGGCCGTCTACTACGGCTGCCACTACACCAACTGCTCCCCCGGCACCAACCTGCCGATCCAGGTCAGTGCGATCAGCAGCGCCACGAGCAGCATCAACTACAACTTCGTCTCGGGCGCGACCTACAACGCGTCGTACGACATCTGGCTCGACCCCACGCCGAAGCGGGACGGGGTCAACGCCCAGGAGATCATGATCTGGTTCAACCGGCAGGGCTCCATCCAGCCGATCGGCTCCCGCGTCGGCTCCGCCACCATCGGCGGGCGCACCTGGGAGGTGTGGCAGGGCAGCAACGGCTCCAACGCCGTCGTCTCCTATGTGGCACCGTCGGCGATCAGCAGCTGGAGCTTCAGCGTCCTGGACTTCATCAACGACGTGAAGAACCGCGGTGCCATCACCAGCTCGTGGTACCTGACCAGCATCCAGGCCGGGTTCGAGCCGTGGATCGGCGGCGCGGGGCTCGGCGTCAACAGTTTCTCCGCCAGCGTCAACGGCGGTGGCGGCGGCCCGTCCAGCCCGCCGCCGTCCAGCCCGGGGCCCGGAACCGCGGCGTGCCGGGTCACCTACGCCACCAACGTCTGGAACACCGGCTTCACCGCCGACGTGAAGGTCGCCAACACCGGTAGCAGCACGATCAACGGCTGGACGCTCGGCTTCACGCTGCCGTCCGGGCAGTCGATCACCGGGTCCTGGAACGCCGGGCTCACCGGCACCTCGGGTGCGATCACGGCCCGTAACGCCGGCCACAACGGCAGCATCCCGGCCGGTGGCAGCGCCTCGTTCGGATTCCAGGGTTCCTACAGCGGGTCGTTCGCCGCGCCGTCGGCGTTCACCCTCAACGGAACGGCCTGCACCCGGGCCTGACCGACGTCGCCGGGCCGCTTCCGGGCGGCCCGGCGAACGGTCGGCCTTGCGAACGATCAGGCCTCGCGAACAGTCAGGCCCGGCGACCGGTCACTTGCCGTACCGGTCGAACGGGACCGTCCAGTCGCCGAGGCCGTTCCAGATCGGCAGCTTCCGCGGGCTGTTCGTCACGTCGACGACATCACCCAGGATCATGTTCTCGTAGACCCACTTCGCGTCGGACGTGCTCAGGTTGATGCAGCCGTGCGACAGGTTGGCCCGGCCCAGCGAACCGTTCCACGGGGCGGCGTGCAGAAACTCACCCGAGTACGAGATGCGCGTGCAGAACTCGATGTTCTCCGACACGTAGTAGTTCGGGTCCTTCGGGTCGGAGACGCCGTAACTCGCCGAGCTCATCGTGTGCCGCCGCTTCTTCTCCAGCACGATGTGCGGGCCGCCGGCCGTCCAGTAGTTGATGTACTCGCCGTTCGCGCCGGTGGTGCCGCCGCCCTTGCCGAGGCTGCTCTTCATGGTGCGTACGAGCTTGCCGTTGATGTAGACCTTCGTCAGGTGCGTCCGGTTGTCACTGATCGCGATCAGCTGCCGCTCGACGTTGAAGCTCGCCGAGGCGTTCTTCGCGCCGTACACCGTCTTGCCGAGTTTCACACCGAACGCCTTGACGCTCACCTTGACCGTGGTGCCGGCGGCCCAGTACTTCGCCGGCCGCCAGTGCACGGTCCGGTCGTCCTTCCAGTAGAACTTGCCCTGGACCGACGGCGACGTTTTGATCTCGATGGCCTTCTCGGCGGCCTTCTTGTTGACCGCCTTGCTGAACGCGACGATCACCGGCTGGCCGGCGCCGTACGTACCGCCGGACTTGAGGGCGTTCAGCCCGTTCGCCTGGAAGGTGATCCTGGCGACGTTGGCCGGCTTGACCGTGGCGAAGGTGGAGGTGTGCTCCGCGGTCGCGCCCAGGCTGTCGGTCGTCGTGGTGACGACCTTGTAGGTCTTGCCGTAGGCCAGGTCCTCGGTGGAGCGCCACGTCCCGTCGGCCTGCATCTCGCCGGTCACCTCGGCCTTGCCGGCGGTGACCTTGACCGACTGCACGGTGCCGCCGGTGGCCGCCACGACGATCGGGTCGGCCGGTGAGATGTTGGCCGCCCCCGTGGCGGGTGTCACGGTCACCTCGACCGGCGCGGCCACCGGTGCGGCCTTGGCCGCCGGATCGATCCAGGCCGTGCCGCCCGATTTTTCCTTGCCGGACGACGAGCACCCGGCAGCCGTGGCGGCAGCGGCGACGCCCATCGCGCCGATGATGACCTTACGTCGCTGAATCATGACTCTCACAATCGAGGGGTCCCGGCAGTCGCCATCCGTGGCCGTACATACATGAAGACGGCCCTGCGGTCCGGATAGTTGCCTGCCGAGTCGATCAAACTTCGAGGGACGTCATCCTGACAGATCTGAATCCGCTTCGGTACACCCCTTCAGCCGATCGTCGGGGGTTTCAGCGACGGCAGAGGAGCGCGTCGGGCGTACGCGGGGACAGGAACCGGCCGGTCCAGGCGACGCCGGCCACGTACTCGTCGTCGGCGCACTGGCCCTTGAAGTGACCGCTCGCGAAGTCACCGCCCGGACCGCCCGCCGGACGGCTGTCGCCCCGGTCGAACCACACCGTCCGGCCACTGCCGGCGGTGGGCGACCCGGCCGCCGCACACAGCACGCTCGACACGGCGGCACCCCGGGCCGCGTAGCCGACCAGCGCCGACGACGCCGGGCACTGGAACTTCGTGTAGCCGGACGCCCAGTCGTGCGAGACGTAGCGCTCGTCCTTCACCACCTGGTACGCGCTCCACGACACCGCCCCGGAGAAGTCCGTGCACAGCCCCCGGTTGCCGGTGTGGCTCAGCCCGATCAGCCGCTGACCGTCCGGGCACGCCGCCTTACGGGCACCGGGGTCCCAGTCGCCCTGCGCGCGCATCCGCGCCGACGCGACGAAGTCGCCGTGGTCAGGGCTCAGCATCGACCGGGACGCAACCGGCGCGACGTATCCCTGCCGGGCCGTCGTGGTGACCAGCCGTCGCCACGCAGTCGCTCGCCAGTCCACGTCGTCGAGCAGCCCCGACCGCCGGCCCGCCGCGTCGAAGAAGAGCAGCCCCCACTCGTTGCCGCTCTCCGCCCAGCCGACCGCCGGCCAGTAGGCGAAGTCGGCGTCGGCCCGGACCAGGATGTCGATGAAGTTCTCGAACCAGGCCCGCTGGGCACTGCCCGGCGCGGCGTCGGCGGCCACCCCGAACTCGCTGATCCACACCGGGGCGGTGAAGTGGTTGCCGGGCTCGCCCGCGACGAAGAGGGCATCCCGGTCGACGACGGCGGCCAGCTCGGCGGGACTCAGATCACGGTAGCGGGGATCGGTGGTCTCCCCCGTGCCGGTGGCGCCGCTGTGGTTCGGGCCGGTGTAGTCGTAGAAGTGCGCCGAGTAGACCAGCTTCCCCGACCTGATCAGGGTGTGCGACAGCGTGCGGGCCGGGCGGAGGGTGGGCCGCTCGTGCGCGAAGCCGTCCACCGGGATGCCGGTCCAGTTGATGCCCTCCACGATGATCAGCAGGTCCGGGTTGGCCTCGGTCAGGATCCGGTCCCCGGCCCGCTGGGAGGCCGCGAACCAGTCGTGGGCGTTGCCCCGGCCCCAGTTCGGGTCGTCCAGGACCGTACGGCGTACCTCGTTGTAGAGGTCGGCGCCGACCACGCGCGGGTTGTCGCGGTAGCGGCGGGCCATGAACAGCCAGTCGTCCTCCCACTGCTGGACGCTCTGCGAGGTGTTCCACCGCTCGTTGCCGTCGACTCCGCAGCACCAGCGGGTGGTGTTGGTGTGGTTGTTCAGGATCACCGCCAGCCCGGCGCCGGTGAGTGCGGCGACGACCCGGTCATACACCTGCAACGGGGTCGATCCCCGCAGTTCGGGGTTGGCGGCCACGGCGGCGTCGGTGACCGGGTGGGTGTCGCGGAGCATCTCGTTGGAGAACGGCAGGCGCACGCTGTTGAGGCCCAGTTCCCGGAAACCGGCGACGACGGCACCGAGTGACGCCCGGTCCAGGCCGAGGGGGATCCGGCCGGAGTTCTCGCCCGCGTGGTGGCCGGCGTTGCCGGCCGGGTCGCCCGAGCCGTTCCAGGTGCCGCTCGCGCCGTGCCAGTTGCCGGAGCGCAGTTTGAACCGCTGCCCGTCGGCGTCGACGATGTAGCGGCCGCGGGTCGACAGCGGTCCCGTCCATCCGGGCTCCGCCGCGGCGGCTGTGGAAGCGCCCACCTCCGCCGCCGCGGCGGCCGTGGACACCCCCGGCAGAAGGGCGGTCAGTAGCAGAGGAGCCAGAAGCAGACGTACGGCGGGACGCACGCGACCACCAACTTTCGCAGACGAGTCAGCTGGCTCACATTGAAGAGCATTACTGTCTCTAAAGGGAACACTCCTTACCGTGCGGGTTCCGCCGGCAGGGATCGGATGGCCGGCGGGCCGCCGCTGCGCCAGACTCCAGCGCATGGGCTACGCACGCGAACTCGCCGCCGGACAGCGGTGCCGCATCCTGATCCACGAGATCGCCACCGGCACCGCGACGGTGGTCCACACCGACAACACCGTCCTGCTCGAGGCTCCCAACTGGACCGGCGACGGCCGGCTCGTGCTCAACGGCGACGGCCTGCTGTGGACCCTGCCCGCCGACGGGTCGCAGCCGCCCCGGCGCGTACCGCTCGACGGTGTCCCGGAACTCAACAACGACCACGTGCTCGACCCCGGCGGGACGTCGATCTTCCTGTCCGCGAGCGACGGGCACCTCTACCGGGCACCGCTGGACGGCGGTCGCGCCGAGCGGATCACCGCCGACGACCGGATGCACTTCCTGCACGGCGTGAGCCCCGACGGTGCGACGCTGGCCTACGTCGGCATCGAGAACCGGCGCTGGGACTCCGGAACGCTGTGGACGATCCCGTCCGGCGGCGGAACCAGCACCCCGCTGACCACCGGGGCCGGACCCGACGACGGGCCCGAGTACTCGCCGGACGGCGCGTGGATCTACTTCAACACCGAGCGGTTCTCGACCGCGCCTGGGCACGCCCAGGTCGCCCGCGTCCGGCCGGACGGCTCCGAGATGGAGCAGCTGACCCACGACGAGCGGGTCAACTGGTTCCCGCATCCGTCGCCGGCCGGTGATCACGTCCTCTATCTGAGCTTCCCGCCCGGCACCGAGGGCCATCCGGCCGACCGGCGCGTCGAGCTGCGGCTGGTGACCGGTGACGACTGGGCGTCGCCGGTGACACTGGCCGAACTGCCCGGCGGGCAGGGCACCGTCAACGTCAACAGCTGGTCGCCGGACGGCACGCGGTTCGCGTACGTCGACTATCCGTTCGCCTGAACCCACCCCGCGAGCCGAGTCGGCGGGGACCACCCTCCGCGATGTGGGGAGGGTGGCCCCCGGCCGGCTGACCGCCTTTCCGGCGGCATCCTCAGGCGAGATGACCCGCCCGGCGCTCCGGGTCGCCCGGACCTTCCTTCGCTGACCGCTCGGCTCTCGCGGGCCGCCCGTGCCGGGTCACCAGGCCGTGGCGGCCCGACTCGAACACGACCGCCAGCGGCGTGGCCAGGAACACCGACGAGTACGTGCCGACGACGATGCCGACCAGCAGCGCCACCGCGAAGTCCACCAGCGAGTCACCGCCGAGCACCGCGAGCGCGGTGAGGATGAAGATCGCGCCCAGGCCGGTGTTCACCGTCCGTGGCACGGTCTGCAGGCTGCCGAGGTTGGCCAGAGCGGCGAACGGCGTCCGGCGGCTGTCCTTGGCCCGGACCAGCTCCCGGATCCGGTCGAACGTCACCACCGAGTCGTTGACCGAGTAACCGATCACGGTGAGCACCGCCGCCAGGAACACGCCGTCGACCGGTCTGCCCAGCCAGGCGAACACCCCGACCAGCACGAGAACGTCGTGGAACATGGCCAGCACCGCGGCGGCGCCCCACTGCCAGCGGAACCGGAAAGCCAGATAGGCCAGCTGGACGGCGAGAGCCACGGCCAGCGCGATGAGCGCGTTGCGGCGCAGTTCCTCACCCAGGGTCGGGCCGATCTTCTCGTCGCGGAGCCGCTGGATGTCACCGCCGCCGGCCTCGGACAGCGCGGTCCGTACCCCGGTCTCGGTGTTCTCGTCGAAGGCACCGGCCCGGACACTGATGTTGCCGTCGCCGGACGTGTTGACCACCGCCCGGTCCAGCCCGGCGGCGGTCACCGCGGTGCGGGCCTCGTCGGCGGACAGCGGTGCGGAGGCGGCATACTCGACGAGCCGGCCGCCGGTGAACTCCACGCCGAGGTTCAGCCCGCGCACCCCGATGCCGGTGATCGCCAGCAGGCTGGCCGCCACCGCCACGCCGAGCCACAGGCGCCGCCGGCCCATGATGTCCGGGTTGCGCTCCTCCAGCTTCCGCCGTACCCAGCCGATCCCGGACAGGCCGCTCCAGCTCGGGCGGTGGGTCAGCCAGCGGGTGGCGACCAGCGGCGACGCCAGCACCCGGGTGAGCACCAGCGCGGTGAACATCGACGCCAGCACACCGATGGACAGCGTGACCCCGAACCCGCGGACCGGCCCGGACGCCAGGAAGAACAGCAGACCGGCGGCGAGCAGGGTGGTGATGTTGGAGTCGGCGATGGCCGACCAGGCGTTGGTGAACCCGGCCCGCAGCGCGGTGCGCAGGCTGCGGCGCGGGCCGCCGGCCGCGTACTCCTCCCGGGCCCGTTCGAAGATCAGCACGTTGGCGTCCAGCGCCATGCCGATCGCCAGGACGAACCCGGCCAGGCCGGGCAAGGTGAGGGTGGCTCCGATGGCCAGCAGCGCCGCGTACGAGATGAGCCCGTAACAGACCAGCGCCACGGCGGCGACCCCGCCGACGATCCGGTACACGCCGACGATGAACAGGATCGTGGCGATCGTCCCGAGCAGCGCGGCCAGGGCCGATGCCTCGATCGCCGCGGCACCCAGGCTCGGGCCGACGGTCCGCTGCTCGATGACCTCGACCGGGACCGGCAGGCCACCGGCGCGGACCAGCAGGGCCAGGTCCTTCGCCTCGGTGTCGGTGAACGTGCCGGTGATCTGGGTCCGGCCGCCGGTGATGCCGACGTTGCAGCCGACGTCCTCGTTCACCTGCGGCGACGAGATGATCTCCTGGTCCAGCACGATCGCCACGCGCCGGGCCGGGTCGCCGGGCGCGGCACAGGCCGCGTCGGCGGTCAGTTTGCGCCACGCCTCGCCGCCGCCGCCGCGGAAGTCGAGGTTGACCTGCCAGCCCCCGAACTCCCCCGGTGTGGCGGTGGCGCCGTCGACCTCCTGCCCGGAGAGCGCGGCCGGACCCAGCCGTAGCCGCTCGCCGTCCTCGGACGCGAGCACGGTCTCCGCGCTGCCGGCCGGTGTCCCGGACGGCGCCGAGGCGGACGGCGCCGCGGACGGTGCGGCCGGGGACGGTGCGGCCGGGGACGGTGCGGCCGGGGACGCTGACGCGGACGGCGACGCCGCGGACGGCGAGTCGGACGGTGTCCCGGCGGCGGTGCCGAGCACCGGCCGGAACGTCAGCTGGGCGGTCCGGCCGATGACGCGGACCGCCTCGGCCGGTTCGGTCACGCCCGGCAGTTCGACGATGATGCGCCGCTCACCGGACCGGGCCAGGGTCGGCTCGGCCACGCCGAGCTCGTCGACCCGGCGCCGCAGCACCTCGAGGGCTTCGTCGGTGGTGACGGCGTCCGCCTTCGCGAACTCGCCGTCACGGGTTTCGAGAACTATCTGGGTACCACCACGCAGATCCAGCCCGAGCCGGGGCGGGCGGGTGGCCAGGAGCCACCCCGACACCACCAGCACGACCAGGGCCAGAACCGCGCGCACGACAAGGGCGCGCGACATCACGGATACTCCTCAACGCGGGAAGACCCGCGCGGCTGCCGTCGGGCGCCGCAGCGGGTGAAAGGGAAAGGGACTCGACTACGCCGGCAGGCGTGGCGGTGCCCGTCCCCGGAACGTGGAGAGGAGTGTCGAGGGGGTCGCGGTCGCACTCGCCGGCGCGGCGACCGGCCACCGATGCCGCCGCACGCCCAGCAGGAGTGCGGCGATCAGGGCGGCGAACAGCAGCAGCGCGCTCGCGACCGGTTTGCCGGTCAGGCGGGCCTCACGCAGCATCGGCGCGACGGGTTGCGGCACAGCGGCCGACACGGCCGGGCGGGACGCCTCACCCGCCGGGGACCGGTCCCCGCGGCCCACGCCGAACAGGGCGATCCAGGCGGCGCCGAGCACCAGCACCAGTACGGCGGCATGCCATGCCCGCCGGACCCGCTGCTCGACCCCCACGCCCGATCCGCCCCCTTCGATCAGCCGACCCTACCTCGCCGGGTCACCCCGCCGCGGAGTCGTCGGCGCCCTCACGCCCCACCGCAACGTGGTGACCAGCGCCCACGGGCGCACCACAAATCTCCACGCGACGCTCGCCGCGGCGCAACGTGGTGACCAGCGCCCGCAGGTGCACCACAGGTCACCACGTTGCGGGAGGGGTGTCAGGACGCGCGGCGGAACGTGGCGTCGGCGCGGTCGGCCGCGGTGGCGATCGGGTCGATCCTCAGCTGGTAGTCGCTGTGCCGGAGGTAGCGGTCCGGGAAGTTGTACGACCGGAACGACGACCAGGCCGCGTCGGCCAGTCCGGCGACCTGCCGGAACGTGGCGTCCTGCCGGAACGTCGCCGACCCGTTGTTCGCCTCGAGGCGCAGCACGTAGTTGTTGTGCCGCAGGTAGTGACCGGGGAAGTTGACCGACTCGAACGACACGGCGGTGCTGTCGGCCAGACCGGCCACCACGCGGAACCGGGAGTCCAGCGCCGGGGTCACGTTCGCGTCGATGCGGGTGGCGTAGTTCGTGTGGCGTACGTATCGGTCGGGGAAGTTGTAGGACTGGAGGCGCTGGACCGTGACCGCGCCCGGATTGCCGAGCTCGCCGGAGGGCCCGGCCATGACCGTCGTGGTGGAGACCGGGACGCCGAGGCTGGGCGTGCCGTCGGCGTTCCAGGAGATGCGCTGCGCGCGGCTGGTACGGGTGGTCCCGCATCCCTGCGAGGCGGAGTCGTTGGCGTGGTAGACGATCCAGTCCTCGGTGCCGTCCGGCGACTTGAAGAAGCTGTGGTGCGCCGGGCCGTACACACCGTTGGCGTCGCTGCGCTGGAACAGCGGGTTGGCGATCTTGGTCCACGAGCCGCGGCTGAGCGGGTCGGAGCCGGTCAGCTCGAGCGAGCCGATCTTGTAGTCGGGGGTGCCGCAGTAGCTGGCCGAGTAGGTCAGGAAGGTGCGCCCGCCCCGCTGCAGCACGTACGGCCCCTCGTTGACCGGGTTGCCGACGCGTTCCCAGGCGAGGGTGGGTTCGGAGATGATCGTGCCGAGGGCGGCGGGCGTCCACGGGTTGGTGAGCCGGGTGATGTAGAGGCTCTGCAGGCCGCCGTTCTCGAAGCCGATGTTGTTGTTGAAGGCGGAGTACACGAAGTAGTTGACGCCGCCGACGGTCATCACGCTGCCGTCGATGGACCAGCCGTTGCCCGGCATGAGGATCAAGGGGCCCTTGTAGGTGTAGGGCCCCATTGGGTCGGTGCCGGCGCTCTCCAGCACGTGCTGACGCTGACCGCCGCAGCATGCCGACGGGCCGGCCGAGTAGTACAGGTACCAGCGCTGCCCGTTGGGCCCGTTGAGCAGGTGCAGGCTCGGTGCCCACATGTTCGACACAGCGTTGGGCTGCGACATGGTGAACACGGTCGTCTCGGCGGCGGTCCGCAGCCCGGCGAGGGTGGGTGACTTGCGGATCAGGACGCGGCCGGTCCAGGTAGTGGCGGCGTAGTAGTAGCTGCCATTGTGGTATCCCAGCCACGGGTCGGCGCTGTTGGGAGCTCCGACGACCGGGTTCTGAAAGGACGCGCCGGGGGCGGCGCTGCTCGGGGCCGGGCCGGCGCCGACGGTCACGACGACCGCGATCGCCGTCAGCAACGCGGTGACCAGGCTTCGCAGACTCATGCGACTCCTCCCGTTAGCGCTAACAAGAATGACCGGCATGTTACGAGACATAGACAGAGTTAACAAGACTGTCGATTCCTCGCGAACCGACGATTTCCACGAGGTTTCTTGACGTGCTTCGAATCGGCGTGCATGTTAGCGATCACACCTCGTACCGTCCCCCGCCTGCAAGGAAGTCTCCGATGGGTCTCCCCGCTCGCCTCCGTCGCAAGGTCACGGTCGTGCTGGCCCTGATGGTCGTGCTGCTGGCCGGACTCGCCGCACCGGCGTCCGCCCAGTTCATCTCGATCACCAACCCGGTCATCAAACAGCGCGCCGACACCGCGATCTTCAAGCACACCGACGGCTACTACTACATGACCGCGTCAGTGCCCGACTACAAGCGCGTCGAGCTGCGCCGCGCGACCACACTGCAGGGACTCGGCAGCGCCGCGACGTCCAACGCGTTCGTGGCGCCGTCCAGCGGCGCGCTCAGCGGCTGGATCTGGGCGCCGGACATCCAGTACATCGACGGTGCCTGGTACATGTACTTCTCCGCCTCCCCGAACACCGCGCGTTTCGACCAGCGGCTGTACTGGATCCGCAACACCAGCGCCAACCCGATGACCGGCACCTGGAGCGCGCCCCAGCGGTTCAACACCGGCTGGGAGTCGTTCCAGCTCGACCCGGCGGTCTTCGTCAACAAGGGCGTCCGCTACTTCGCCTGGGCGCAGGACAGCCCGTCGACGAACTTCAACAGCCACATGTACATCGCCCGGATGAGCGGCCCGACCGCGATCACCGGCAGCGCCGTGGAGATCGCCCGGCCGACCGTGGCCTGGGAGAAGGAGGGCGTGGCCGGCGTCGTCGAAGGCCCGTCACCGCTGGTCCGGAACGGCCGGGTGTACATCGCCTACTCGGCCTCGGCCACCGACTCCCGCTACAAGCTGGGGCTGCTGTCCTCCTGGGACACCGCGGACCTGCTCAACCCCGCGTCCTGGTACAAGCATCCGAACCCGGTGTTCCAGACCGCGAACGGCGTGTACGGCCCCGGTCACGGCAGCTTCACGGTCGCCGAGGACGGCGTCACGGACATGCTGGTCTACCACGCCCGCGACTACGCCACGCCGACCCCGGACGCGCTGACCGACCCCAACCGGCACACCCGCGTTCAGCAGCTGCTGTGGCGGGAGAACGGTGACCCGTTCTTCGGCCAGCCGATCCCGAGCACCGTCGTCAACCCCGGCATCCGCGGCCAGCACAGCAACCGGTGCGTCGACAACTGGAACCGGGACACCACGCCCGGCGCCCTGGTCCGCCTCTACGACTGCAACGGCGGCACGGCGCAGCAGTTCGAGTGGAACTACCGCAACGGCACCCATTACGAGATCCGCAACCGCAACACCGGCACCTGCCTGACCAACGTGACCGGCAGCACCGGGTCGAACGCCGACGTCGGCCTCACCGGCTGCAACGGCTCCACCGCTCAGCAGTGGATCGTCCAGGACCGGGGCAACGGCTGGTTCTCGCTGCGCAACGTGGCCGGCAACTCATGCCTGGACAACTACAACTGGGACGCCGCCAACGGCGCCCGCCTGTCCCTCTACCCCTGCAACGGCCTGGCCGCGCAGCTCTGGCGGGTGGGCTGACCCGGTAGAAACCGGCCCTGCCGCCGCTGTCAGATCCTCGGCAGCGGCGGCAGGGCCGGACGGTCCAGCCACGCCGTGAACAGCTCGTCCAGCGAACTGGGCGCGAACCGCGCGGCGTGCTGCCGGAACTGAGCCGTCGTCACCGTGCGATGCCGGTTCTCAGCGGCCCACGAGCGCAGGAACGCGAAGAACGCCCGCTCCCCCAGCGCCGCGCGCAGAGCGTGCAGCGTCAGCGCGCCACGCTTGTAGACGAGCGGGTCGAACATCCGGTTCACCCCCGGGTCGGCGACCGTGAGGTCCGCCGGCTGCGCCGCGAGCCGGGCGTGCCACTGGGCGGCGTGCGCGTTCGTCGACGGTCCGCCGGAAGCGCCGGACCACAACCATTCGGCGTACGTGGCGAAGCCCTCGTTGAGCCAGATCTGCCGCCAGTCGGCGACCGTGAGACTGTTGCCGAACCACTGGTGGGCCAGCTCGTGCACGACCAGTCGCTCGTGGGTGCGCCGGCCGTCCAGGTGGTTGCGCCCGAAGACGGCCATCCCCTGCGCCTCGACCGGGTCGTCCAGGTCGTCGTCGACGATCACCACGACGTACTCCCGGAACGGGTACGGCCCGAACAGCCACTCCAGCACCGTCATGATCTCGCCGTGCCGCCCGAGGTCGTGCCGCAGCGCCGTGCGCAGCCGGGCCGGCACGGCGGCCCGCTGGGTGACCCCGCCGGTGGCCAGCTCGACCAGGTCGTAGCGACCGATCTGCACACTCATCAGGTACGGCGAGGTGGGCTCGTTGCGCTCGTACACCCAGGTGATCGTGCCCGGCCCGCGGCGCCGCACCACCAGGTCGCCGGTGACCAGCACGGTGTACGGCGCGGCGACGGTCAGCGTCACCAGGAAGCTCGCCTTGTCGTCGGGCCGGTCGTTGCACGGGAACCAGGACGGCGCCCCGTTGGGCTGGCTCGCCACGAGCACACCGTCGGTCAGTTCGTCCCAGCCGATGTCGCCCCACCGTCCGGAGACCGGCGCGGGCTTGCCGCCGTACCGAATCTCGATCTTGAAAGCGGAGCCGTAACCGATCGGCCGCTCCGGCTTGATCCGCAGCTTGCCCAGCCGGTGTTCGAACCGCGCCGCGCGACCGTCCACCCGGACGTCGCGGACCCGGAGCCGGGGTGCTAGGTCGAGGCTGAACCGGGACAGCGAGTGGACGGCCCGACCGGTGATCACCGCCTTGCCGGCGAGCCGGTTCGACACCACCCGGTAGTCCAGGTCGAGATCGTAGTGGAGCACCCGGTAGCCACCGTTGCCGTGCTCGGGCAGGTACGGATCGGTCGACCGGTCGGCGCCGGGTGCGGGACCGACCGGCCCGCCCACCGGGCTCATGCCCGGCGGGAGGCGGTCACCGGCCAGGTCGCGATCGGGTTGCCGAGCCAGCGGGTGTCGGCGGGCACGGCGTCGCCGCGGGTGACCAGCGAGCCGGGTCCCACGGTGGTCCGCGCGCCGATGCCGGCTCCGGGCAGCACGATCCCGTGCGGGCCGAGCGTGGCGCCCGCGCCCAGGGTGACCTCATCCATGCTCATGATCCGATCATGGAACAGGTGGGTCTGCACGACACACCCCCGGTTCACGGTCGCGCCGGCACCCAGCCGGACCAGATCGAACTCCGGCAGCCAGAGCGTCTCCAGCCACACCCCACGACCGATCCTCGCCCCGAGCGTACGCAGCCACATGGTGAGCAGGGGCGTCCCGGTCGCGATCCGGAACAGCCACGGCGCGGCCAGCACCTCGACGAACGTGTCGGCGAGCTCGTTACGCCAGACGAACGACGTCCACAACGCCCGCTCGGTGACCCGGAACCGGCCGACCAACAGCCACTTCGCGGCGGTCGCGGTCAGCGCCGCGACGATGGCGGCGGTGAGCAGCACCGGCCCCGCGGCGAGCACGGCCACCACGCCGCCCGCGGTACGCCAGATCAGCCCGAGAGCGGTGAGGACCAGGAGCGCCAGCCCCCCGGCGCAGACGACCGGGACCACGCGGCACAGTTCGATCACGGCCCGGGCCACCTTGAGCCGCAGCGGAGGGTCGAAGGTCCGGCCGGTGTCGGCCGTACCAACGACGCGGCGCAGCGGCATCGGCGGGGCACCCAGCCACGACGAGCCCTTCTTGGCCTTGCGTGGCGCCGACGACAGCACCCCGACGAGGCCACGCTTCGGCACCGACCGGCCGGGCGCCGCCATCCCGGAGTTGCCGAGGAACGCCTGCTTGCCGATCCGGGCCGGAGCGACGCGCAGCCAGCCGTGGCTGAGCTCGTACGTGGCGACCATCGTGTCGTCGGCCAGGAACGCCCCGTCGTCGACGGTCGTCATCGACGGCACGGCGAGCACCGTCGAGATCTCCGTGCCGCGGCCCACCTTCGCGCCGAGCAGCCGCAACCAGACCGGTGTGAACAGGCTCGAGTAGATCGGGAACAGCGCGACCCGAGCCATCCCCATCAGGTGCTCGGTGGTCCACACCTGCCAGGCGACCCGCCCCTGGACCGGGTGGAACCCCTCCCGCAGCCCGATGCCGAGCAGGCGCACGGCGACCAGCACGACCAGGGCGTAACCGGCGAGGTAGGCGACGGACGCGACCGGGACCGCGAACAGCGCGCTGCCGGGCGTGATCCCGTCCGCGAACGCACCGCCCAGCACGGCCAGCGCCGGCAGGGCCGCGACCACCGGCACCAGGGCCAGCGCGAGCGCGGTCAGCCGGTAGGCCGCCACCCAGGACCCGTCACTGAGCCGGGACCGCGCCGGACGCCGGTCCGGCCAGGCGGTAGCACCCTTGCCCGCGGCGGGAACCGCCGGGGAGCCGCCCCAGTGCTGGTTCGCCGGTACCGCCCCGGTCACGGTGGAACCGGCGGCGATCTCCGCGCCCTTGCCGACCCGGGCACCGGGCATCAGCGTGCTCCGGGCGCCGACCCGGCCGCCGGCTCCGACCCGTACCGTGCCGACCCGCACCACGTCACCGTCCACCCAGTGGCCGGAGAGGTCCACCTCGGGCTCGATGGCCGCACCACGGCCGAGTCTCAGCAGCCCGGTGACCGGTGGCGCGGAGTGCAGGTCGACGTTGCGGCCGAGTCGCGCGCCGAGCAGTTTCGCGTACGTGATCATCCAGCCCGCCCCGGCCACCCCGGTGGCGCCGGTCAGCTCCGCGAACCGTTCGGCCGCCCACAACCGCAGGTGCACCGCGCCGCCGCGCGGATACGTCCCGGGACCGACACCGCGCAGCAGCAGGCGGGCCGCGCCCGCCGCCAGGACGATCCGTCCCGGCGGGCTGAACAGCGCGAGACCCGCCGCCGCGAGCCACCACCAGGAGACCGCCGGCAGCAGTCCGGTGACGTTGCCCGCCGCGGCCAGGACGGTGAGCCAGCGGAGCCCCACCAGCGCCAGCATCGGCAGGATCAGCAGGGCCTGGAGGAACCCGGTGCGCCGGGGCGTGGGCCGCACCTCACGGCGTACCGCGGTCTCGGTGCCCAGCCCTTCGATCACCGCCGCCATCTGCGACAGCCTCGGGTTCTGGTAGACGTCGGCCACCGACACCCGCGGGTGCTCCCGCCGGATCCAGGCCACCAGCTGAGCCGCGTTCAGGCTGCTGCCGCCGCTGCTGAAGAAGTCCGCCCCCGGCTCGGCCGGCCGGATCCCGAGGATCTGCTCCCAGCCGCCGGCCAGCCACTCCTGCGCCGCGGTAAGCTCCCCGTCCGCGGTGTCCCCGCCGGCGGTCAGCGGCCAGGGCAGTGCCGCCCGGTCCACCTTTCCGGACGTACGGGTCGGCAGCGCGTCCACCACGGCCAGCAGCGGGACGAGCGCGGCCGGCAGCTGCTCGCGGATCCGCCGGGAGGCGGCCTCGACGTCGAACCCGGCACCCTCGTGCGGCACCAGGTAGCCGACCAGGAGCTGGTTGCCGGCGGTGGTCCGCTTGACCGCGGCGGCCGCGCCCGCGACCCCGGGCAACGCCTGCAGGGCGGCGTCCACCTCACCCAGCTCGATCCGGCGGCCGCCCAGTTTCACCTGCTCGTCGCCGCGGCCCAGGAACAGCAGGCCCTCGGGTTCGGCGCGCACGATGTCACCGCTGCGGTACGCCCGCGCCCAGTCGAGGGCGGGAAGCGGCGCGAACTTCTCGGCGTCCTTGGCGGCGTCGAGGTAGCGCGCCAGGCCGGCACCGCCGATCACCAGCTCACCGGTCTGCCCCATCGCGACCGGCTCGCCGGACTCGTCGACGACGGCGAGTTCCCAGCCGTCCAGGGGCAGCCCGATCCGCACCGGCCCCTCGCCGGTCATCCGGGCGGCACACGCCACGACGGTGGCCTCGGTCGGGCCGTACGTGTTCCACAGCTCGCGCCCCTCGACGGCCAGCCGCTCGGCCAGCTCGGGCGGGCACGCCTCGCCACCGAAGATGAGCAACCGGACGTCCTCGAGCGCCTCGGCCGGCCACAACGCGGCGAGCGTAGGCACCGTGGACACCACCGTGATGCGCTGCTCGGCGAGCCACGGGCCCAGGTCGACGCCGCTGCGGACCAGTGACCGCGCGGCCGGCACCAGGCAGGCACCGTGCCGCCAGGCCAGCCACATCTCCTCGCAAGAGGCGTCGAACGCGACCGACAGGCCGGCCAGGACACGATCGTCCTGGCCGAGCGGTTCGACGTCGTCGTCGGTGAGGAACAGCTGCGCCTCGGCGTCCACGAACGCCGCCGCGGCACCGTGCGGAACGGCCACGCCCTTCGGGGTGCCGGTGGATCCGGACGTGAAGATGATCCAGGCGTCGTCGGCCGGGCCGGGCCGTCCGGGCCGTCCCACCGGGGCGCGGCGGGGCGACACGGTGAGGCCGTCACCGAGGACGGCACAGACGTCCGCCTCGGCGAAGACCAGTTCGGCCCGCTCGTCCGGATCGTCGGCGTCGACCGGCACGTACGCCGCGCCCGCCGCCAGCACGCCGAGGATCGCGAGGTAGAGCTCGGCCGTACCGGAGGAGATCCGGATGCCGACCCGGTCGCCGACGCCGATGCCGTGCCCGCGCAAGGTCGCCCGCAGCGCCTCCACCTCGCCGGCCAGTTCCCGGTAGGTGAGCGTGGTGGCGCCGGCGTCGATCGCCGGGGATCCGCCATGGGCCAGCACCGTGGCGTCGAGGATGTCGACCAGGGTGCGGCGCAGCGGGACGGAGCGGGACCGGAACACCGCCGGTGCCTCGGGCGCCAGAACTGTCTCGGGAAGGTCGATCAATCGCGGATCGAACGTGACGGTCACTGAGCGCGCTCCATCTCCACCTGTGCTTCGGCTGCCGGACGGCACGGGTATCCGGGCCGTCCGGGCCAGCACTCGAAACTACGGGTGGTAGATGAACAATGACGGCTGAATGTCGGATCCGTGTCGACTGACACACCTGTTCGGTGGGGCGGCGGCACCAGCCGCCGCCCCGGGGTCGTCCGTTCAGCCGATGGCGAAGCTCGGGTGCGGCGGCTGGTTGTATGCGGTGTTCTGCCAGGCCACCGCCTCCCGGTACTGGCGGTCCTGCATCAGCGAGGGCCGCGAGATGCTGGTCGGGTCGGTGGTCGAGTAGATCCGCAGCGCGGTGTTGTTCGTGGTCGGCCAGATGACCTCCTCACGCCAGTCGCCGAGGATGTCGGCCTGCAGGGACGGTGTGGCCTTGGTGCCGTTGTTGGAGTGCACGCCGCTGGCGGTCAGCAGCCGGGTGTCGCCGCCGGTGCCGTACTTGTCGATCCGGGTCTGGTCCAGCAGTTCGCGCTGGGCGTCGCCGTCCCACCAGATGACGAAGTTCGACGACGACGGCTTACGGCCGATATTCGCGCCGCCGGTGTTGCGCAGGCCGTCGACGGACGAGGACCACGACTCGGCGCCGGGGCTGCCGGCCCAGATGTCGGCCGAGACGCCGCGGCCGTTGTCGCAGCCGCACGACGGAGCGGACCAGATCAGCGAGCCGGTACGCGCGTCGGCCATCCACATGGTGGGCTTGGACCCGTCCTCGGAGACCTTGAAGACCTCCTGCCCGGCACGGCTGGGGATCAGGTCGCTGACGTGGTAGGCGTCGCCGTGGCCGCGGCCCGTGGTCCACAGCCCGGAGCCGTTGTCGTCGACGGCCATCGCGCCGTACATGATCTCGTCCCGGCCGTCGGCGTCGACGTCGGCGATCGACAACTGGTGGTTGCCCTGCCCGGCCCAGGCCGAGCCGTTGGTGGAGGAGCTGCTGTCGAAGGTCCACCTGCGGGTCAGGGTGCCGTTGCGGAAGTCCCAGGCCGCGATCACGCTGCGGGTGTAGTAGCCACGGGCCATGATGATGCTCGGGTACGACCCGTTGAGGTACGCGGTCCCGGCCAGGAACCGGTCGACGCGGTTGCCGTACGAGTCGCCCCACGACGAGACGGTGCCGCGGGCCGGCACGTAGCTGGCGGTGGCCATGGCGCGGCCGGTCTGCCCGTTGAAGACGGTCAGGAACTCGGGGCCGGTGAGGATGTAGCCGGAGGAGTTGCGGTGGTCGGCGCTGGAGCTGCCGATCACCACGCCGCCGCCGTCCCGCGTACCGTCGGCGGTCTTCATGGCCACCTCGGCCCGGCCGTCGCCGTCGTAGTCGAAGACCTGGAACTGGGTGTAGTGGGCGCCGGCCCGGATGTTGCGGCCCAGGTCGATGCGCCACAGCCGGGTGCCGTTGAGTTTGTACGCGTCGATGAAGACGTTGCCGGTGTAGCCGGACTGCGAGTTGTCCTTGGCGTTCGACGGGTCCCACTTGAGGACGATCTCGTACTGGCCGTCACCGTCGAGGTCACCGACCGACGCGTCGTTGGCGGCGTAGGTGTAGTTCACCCCGTCCGGGGTGGTGCCGCCGGCCGGGATCTGGATCGGCACGTCCTGGTAGGCCGCGAGCAGGCCCACCGTGGGTTCCCCGGCCGCGAGGGTGGCCACCTCGGCACCGGCGACGACCGGCCGCACGGTGTAGGCGGCGCCGGCGGGGGCTCCGGTGTCGGTGAAGTTCGTACCGGCGGTGATCGGGGTGTTGTTGACCTTGACCGAGCCGCGGTAGACGTTGAACGCCACCCCGGCCGGGTCGGAGGCGAGCAGCCGCCAGGACAGGAAGTTGCCCTGCTTCGAGCGCAGGCTGATCAGACCACGATCAAGATTCTCGGTCGTACGGGCGGACGGTGCGGCCGCCGGCGGCGGGGCCGGGGCGTCCGTGCCGGCGTCGGCGGCGGTGACACCGGCCAGCAGCAGCACGGCGGTGGCCGCGGTCGCGACGACGGGGAGGGCTCTTCGCCCGCGGGAGGGCATGGCAGAGAAATACATGGGGATCCCAACGTGTGCAGGAACGGGGACACACGGACCGCGCTCGGGGAAAGCGCGGTTGAAACGAGCCTCGGGGTGGCTCGCGGCCGCGACGTCGCGGCCAGCTCCTGAGTATGTGAACGATTCAATGCGGGTGTCAAGCGACGTTCATCGATTGGAATCGCCCTCCCGTGGCCCCTCGCCGGTACGGTCACCGCGGTGGGACGACCAGGCCCCGCTCGTAGGCGATGATCACCAGGTGCACCCGGTCGCGGGCGTCGAGCTTGGTGAACAGCCGGGCCACGTGGGCCTTCGCGGTGGCCGGGCTGATGTGCAGATCCTCGGCGATCTCGGCGTTCGACCGGCCGCGGCCGACGAGCGTCAGCACCTCACGTTCCCGCTCGGTGATCTGCTCGTCCGCCCTCCGGCGGGCGGACGCCGGAGCCGGAGCGTCGCCGGTGAAGTGCTGGATCAGGCGGCGGGTGATGCTCGGGGCGATCAGCGCGTCCCCGGCGGCGACGACTCTGACGGCGCCCAGGATGTCCTCGAGGGCCATGTCCTTGACCAGGAAGCCGCTGGCCCCGGCGCGCAGGGCCGCGTACACGTACTCGTCGTCGTCGAACGTGGTGAGCACCAGAACCCGGACCGGACCGGATCCGGCCACGACGTGCCCGGTCGCCTCGATGCCGTCCATCACCGGCATCCGGATGTCCATGACCACCACGTCCGGCTGCAGCTCGCGGGCCAGCCGGACCGCCTCGGCGCCGTTGGCGGCCTCACCGACCACCTCGATGTCGTCGGCGTCGTTGATGAGCACCCGCAGCCCGCTGCGGATCAGCGGCTGGTCGTCGGCAAGCACCACCCGGATGCTCATCGCGTGCCGCCGGGCAGCGGGATGCGCGCGGTGACCAGGAAGCCGCCGTCCGGCCGCGGGCCGGCCGTGAACTCGCCGCCGAGCAGGCTGACCCGTTCCCGCATGCCGGTCAGGCCGTTGCCGCCGCCGGTGCCCGGACCGTTCCCCGCACCGGTGCCGTCGTCGGCAACCTCGATGGCGAGGGTGTCGCCGTCCCGGCGGATACCGACGTCGCAGTGGCCCGCCCCGGCGTGCCGGATCACGTTGGTGACCGCCTCCTGGACGATCCGGAACGCGGACAGGTCGATGTCCGGCGGCAGCGGCGCCGGCTCGCCCTCGCGCCGTACGCGTACCTCCACACCGGCCTGCGCGCTGCGGACGACCAGGCCGTCGAGGTCGGCCAGGCCCGGTGCGGGGTCACGCGGGGCCGGTCCGGCCGCTGTGTCGGTACGCCGCAGCGTGCCCAGCATCCGGCGCAGCGCCGCCGCGGTGTCCCGGCTGGTGTCCTCGATGTTGGCGAGCGCGGTACGGGCCTCCGCCGGCTGGGTGTCGATGACCCGGCGCCCCACCCCGGCCTGCACGGCGATCACGGCGATGCTGTGCGCGACCATGTCGTGCAGTTCGCGGGCGATCCGCAGCCGCTCGGCCTCCACGGCCCGGGCCTCGGCCTGTTCCACCTTTTCGGCGGCGTGCCGGCGGCGCTGCCGGACCGAGTCACCGATGACCCAGGCGGTGACGACACCCAGCAGCACGACGACGGTCGTGGCCGGCACGTCGTCGAATTCCCCGACGATGACGGCCATCGTCCCTTCGACACCCGCGGCGAGAGCGGCCGCCGGGATGGACGTCCGCCGCGGCCGGGTGGCCGCGACCTGACCCACCACCACGTCGGACACGACGACCAGGATCACCACCAGGGTGCGGCCGTAGATCCCGTCGAAGACGACGAGCAGCACGGCGCTCACACCGGCCAGTACGACGAGGAGCGCCGCGACGGGATTGCGGCGGACCAGCCCCAGCGGCAGCAGCAGGGACAGGCCGACCGCGGGCACCACGAGAAGGTCTCCCGGGTAGCCGGGCAAATGGGTGGCGAGGAACAGGGCGAACGGGAACAGGAGCGCGAAGCCCCAGGCCAGCGCACCACCCGTCCGTTTCTGGGCGGTAGGCATGGCGCCGATCGTAACGACGCCGAGATCGCCCGGCATCGGCTCACGGGCGTAAGCCCGGGGGCCTACGCCGTTGCCCTCCACGGGCCGATGTGTCCGGTACGGGTGTCCCGGCACCGTCGTCACCATGATGCTGATCAAACGGTTCCGGGCAGCGCTGGCGATCCTCGCGGTGATCGTGGCGCCGTCGACGGGTTCGGTGCTGGCCGCGCCCGTCACGCTTCCGGACCTGTCACCGGTGGGCGCCGCCGGTTGGCGGGCCGACCCACGTGATCCGCCGGAGCCGCGGACCGCCGATCCGCGGACGGTCCGCGACTGGTTCGCCTCCGTCCCGGCGGCCGGGCGGCACGAGCTGGCCGCCGAGTATCCCGGGGTGGTCGGCAATCTGGACGGCGCACCGATCACTCTGCGGTACGAGGCGAACCGCCGCTCGATGCTCGCGGCCGGCATCGATCGCCCGGACGGCAACTTCCTGCTGTTCGACCCGCGCGGCCGGGGCCGGGTCGCCCAGGTGTTCGGCGATCTGCCGACGGCCCGGCGCGTCGCGGTCCTGGTGCCCGGCATGACGAACCGGCTGTGGAACTTCTGGCGCGGCGTGGGCGGGCATCCGCACCGGTCCCCGGCGGTGCAGGCCGCCGGCCTGTGGCGGGCCGGCGCGGGTTCCGGCGGCGCGGTGATCGCCTGGCTCGGCTACGACACGCCGCAGGGCTTCGACGAGGCCGGCCGGGCCACCCTGGCCCGGGCCGGGGCGAAGCAGCTGGCCCGGTTCGTGGACGGCCTGGCCGCGCTGCGCCCGGAGGCAACGATCGCCCTGCTCGGGCACAGTTACGGGTCAACGGTGATCGGGTACGCCGCGGACCGGCTCCCGCCCCAGGTGACCGACATCGCCGTGTTCGGCAGTCCCGGCATGGGAGTGGACACCGTCGTCGGCCTGGGAACCGGCGCGCGGGTCTGGGCCGGGGAGAGTTCCGGCGACTGGGTACGGTGGGCGCCGCCCGTGCGGGTGCTGGGCGTGGGTCACGGCCCCCGGCCGGTCGGCGCGGAATTCGGCGCGCGCCGGTTCGCCACCTCGGACGTCCACGATCACGATCACTATCTGACGCCCGGCACCGATTCGCTGGCGGCGCTGGCGGGTATCGCCGGGGATCTATCGTGAGTCTGATGACGCGACTGGAGACCGGCACCCCGGCGCAACGGGACCGGACGATCGACGCGCTGCGGGCCTTCGCGATCGTCGGCGTGGTCCTGGGGCACTGGCTGGTGTCGGCGGTGGTGAGCGATCCGGCCCGGCCGGTGGCGTGGCACGGCGCCAGCCCGCTGCGGGACGCGCCGGCGCTGATCCCGGTGACGTGGGTGCTGCAGACGCTGGGACTGTTCTTCTTCGCCGGCGGTTACGCGGCTGCCCGGGGAGGCCGCCGGGGCGGTTCGCGGTCCACTCCGGCCGCCCGCTTCGCCCGCCTGCTCCGCCCGGTCGCGGTGCTCGCCGCGGTGTGGCTGCCGGCATACCTGCTGCTGCGGGTGACCGGCGCGCCGGACAACACGTTGCACGTGGTGTCGTCGCTGCTCGTACATCCGATGTGGTTCCTGGTCGTCTACCTGGTGCTGACCGTGTGTGCTCCCGTGTTGCGGGCCGCGGTCGCCCGGTACGGCCTGTGGTCGCTGCTGCCGTTCGTCACGCTGGTCGCGGTCTGTGACGTGTGCCGGCACCTGGAGGTCGCCTCGTGGCTGCACCCGGTGGCCACGGTGGGCGGCTGGGCCGCGCCCTACCTGCTGGGCATCGCCCTGGCCGCCGGGGTCCTCCCCCGCCGGGCCGGGCTCGTCCTGGCGGCGGCGGGCGTGGCCGCCGGGGCGGCGCTGGTGCTGGTGGCCGGCTATCCGGCGAGCGCGGTCGGTGTGCCCGGTGACGGCTGGTCGAACCTCAACCCGCCGTCGTTGTTCGCGCTGGCCCTGGCGTCGGCGCAGCTGGGCGTGTTCCTGCTGGTCCGGGATCGGCTCGCGGTCCGGCTGCGGCGACCAGCCGTGTGGGCGCCGGTCGCCCTGCTGAACCGGGTCGCGATGACCGTGTTCTGCTGGCATCAGAGTGCCCTGTTGCTGGTCGCCTTCGCCGGGCTGCTCGCGGGCCGGCTGCCCGGCCTGCTGGACGAGCCGGTCGGGGCGTGGCCGCTGTACCGGTTGCTGTGGCTGCCGGTCTTCGCGCTCACCCTGGCCGGGCTCTGCTCGATGTTCCGCCGCTGGGAGCGCCCGGCCGCGTCGGCGGCGGCAGAACCGCCGGCCGTACCCGCGAAACCTTGAGAGTGCCCGGCAGGACGCCTCGGGTACGGCCGGCGGACTGACCTGGGCCTCAGTCGGCTTCGGCGGCGTGGAGCGCGGCGACCTCCTCGTCGGTCAGGGAGCGGCCGAAGGCGTGCACCTGGTCGACCGAGCCGGACCAGAAGTCGACCCGGTTGCCGGCGTACTTGGCCCGGCCCACCGACAGCGGCCCGGTGCTGACCACGTCCGGCCCGGCCGCGGCGGTGGCGACCCGCTGCCCGTCGAGGTACAACCGGATCTCGCCGGTGGCGTGGTCCCGGACTCCGGCCAGGTGGTACCAGCGGTTCAGCTCCGGCGTGGTGACCAGCCGGGCGCGGTTGCCGCCGGGCGTGCTGAACGCGAAGGCGCCCTGGCCGTACTGGAGGTAGAAGGGATTCTCGGTGCGGCGGCCGTCCTGGCTGACCGCGGTGGCGTAGTTGCCGGGCAGCCGGTCGAGCGTCACCCAGGCCGCGATCGTGTAGTCCTTCGTGGTGTCCAGAACCGGTGCGGCCGTGTCGGCGTGGTCACCGTCGCCGTCGAACTTCAGCGCCGACCCGCTCTCGCCGGGCGTCCACGAGGTGTCGCCGGTCAGGGTGAGGTGGCTGTCGCCGCCGCTGTCACGGGCGGTCGTGCCGCTGCCCTCGTCCAGGTTCCAGTCGCCGTGGCCGGGGTACGTCCGGGCCTGCCCCGACGCTGCTCCGGCCGCGATGACGCGCGCGTTCACCGACCGTACCGCCGCGGGGTCGACCTTGATCTCCCGGCGGTCGTAGGTCCAGAGGCCGTTGAGTTCGGTCTCCAGGTCGGTGATCTGCGTGTAGACCGAACCGGACAGCTCGGCGCCGGCGGCCTCCAGGTAGAACCGCTCGGTGTTGTCGACGTACTTGGCGGTCAGGGCCGCCTTGTCGGCGACGCCGCTGTAGATGACGGCCGGCGGGCCGGGCCACATGTGCCCGGGTGTGCGCAGGGTGAAGCCGCCGTGCTCGCCGTCCATCGCGATGCGGGTGGCGTCCGGCCAGGGCGGGTCGTTGTTGACGTAGTCGTGGTGGTCGATCACGTCACCCTTGCCGGCGTCGCCCTTGGAGTTGCAGCAGTTCACGCCGCTGTGCGCGTTGAGGATCCGGGACGGGTCGGCCGCCTTCATCCGCTCGGCGATCCGGCCGGTCTCCTCCCGGTTCCACTCGCCCCAGCCCTCGTTGAACACGATCCAGCCGATGATCGACGGGAAGTTGTGCAGCTGCCGCATCATCTCGCGGCCCTGGCTCAGGAACGCCTCCTGGCCGGCCGTGTCGTTGATGTCGGCCGACACGAAGTCCTGCCAGACCAGCAGGCCCAGTTCGTCGGCGTGCCGGTACCAGCGGGCCGACTCGACCTTGATGTGCTTGCGGACCGCGTTGAAGCCGAGTTTCTTGGTCTCCACCAGGTCGAAGCGCAACGCCGCGTCACTGGGCTGGGTGTACAGGCCGTCCGGCCAGAAACCCTGGTCGAGCGTGGCGAGGGAGAAGATCGGTTTGCCGTTCAACACCAGTTTCGGAAAACCACCGACATTCCGTACGGCTACGTCGCGCAGCCCGAAGTAGCCGCGGACGGAGTCGCGACCCAGCTTCACGTCGAGGTCGTACAGGTAGGGGTCGTCGGGGCTCCACAGCCGTGGTCTGTCGATCTTGATCTGGACGTCGGTGTTGGCTCTGGCGGACGCGTTGCCGACCACCTTGCCCTGTCTGTCCCGGGCGACGATGGCCACTGCGGTATCGGCCGCGGAACCCACTCGCACGGTGACCGATCCGGTCGCCACGTCGGGGGTGACGACGAGGTCGTCGACCGCGACCGGCGCCACCGGTTCCATCCACACCGTCTGCCAGATGCCCGATGACGGTTCGTAGACGATGCCGCCCGGGTTCAGCGACTGCTTGCCCTTCGGCTGGTTCGGCCCGGTCACGTCGGTGACGCCGACGATGATCTCCTGCGGGCCGCGCGGCTTGAGGGCGCCGGTGATGTCGGCGGTGAACGCGTTGTAGCCGCCGGTGTGCGTGGTGACGAGCGTGCCGTTGACCCACACCTGGGCCTCGTAGTCGACCGCGCCGAAGTTGAGCTTGATCCGCTTGCCCGTCCAGTTCCCCGGAACGGTGACGAGCCGGCGGTAGAACATGTGGTCCTCGCGCCGCTCGATGCCGGACAGCAGTGACTCGACCGGGAACGGCACGGTGATCCGCTCCGGGAGCCGCCGGCCGAACACGGGCTGCTCCCCGGCCTCGGCACCGGCGAACTCCCACTGTCCGTTGAGGTTCAGCCAGTCCTTGCGGACCAGTTGCGGGCGCGGGTACTCCGGCAGCGGGCGATTGCTGTCGACCCGGTCGCCCCACGGCGTGGTGAGCCGGTGCGCCGAGGCGTTCGCCGCCGAGCGGATGACCTGCGGAACCGTCTCGCCGCCGACGACCAGGCCTCCGGCGCCGTCGTAGTTGACGCGGACCTTCTGGCCCTTCTGCACCTTCTCACCGAGCGTGACGACGATTCTGTCGCGGACCTTCCGGACACTCCGGATCGGGAAAGCGGTGGTGTCGACCTCGACCTTGAGATGGGCGGCCAGATCACCGACCGCGTCGACCTCCGCGTCGAAGTCGGCGGTCAGTGTCCCGCCGTCCACGCCGACGGAGAACGCCACCGGAAAGATCTGAAAGCCGTCCGGCGGGGTGAGAGCGCTCTCTGGCACGATCTGCTTCTCGAGGCCGGCGCCCTGCCAGCGCAGGAACAGGTTCGCGCCGCCGACATCCTGAAACATCTCGATGCGTACGTCATGCGCCTCACCCGCCACCAGCGGGACCGGCGCGCTGACCTGCTCCCGGTCCCAGTCACCGACCCAGTGGTCGATCACCGGGCGCTCGTCGATGAAGAGACGGAACCCGTTGTCGCCGATCATCGAGAACGTGTAGTCGCCGGTCGCCGGTGCGGTGATCCTCCCGGTCCAGCGGGCGGTGGTGTGCTCGGTCCGGCCGGTCAGCGACTCGAACGTGCCGGCCAGGCCGGGCAGATCGATGTTCGGGTCGAGCACGATCCCGCCCAGTTCAGCGAAGTCGCGGGCACCCGGCGCGGACATCCGGAAGTACTCACCCTTGAGCCCCTGCACGGGCGCCGCCGCCAGGACAGGGCCGGCGGGGACGACCAGGGCGGACAGAACGAGCAGGACGGCGAGGAACAGTGGTCTCACCGGCGATCGCGGCATCGATTGTTTCCCTTCGATCAACGACACATTGCAAACACAGTGAACCATTTGCATGTATGAAGTCAACAGAAGAAAACAGCCTCGGACACGTTCCACCAGACCCGCGGGTGATACCGACCATAATCGGCATCCCACGCCGCGGTCGCCGGGCCGCGGCCGGCAGGCGGCGGGCCGCGGGCGGGGACGGCAGGCCGCGCGGGCGGCGGGCGGCAGGCCACGCCAAGCAGGGCGATGGCCGAGGCGGAAGCAACGGCGGCGCTGGGCGAGGGCCGGCGCGGTGGCGACAGCTGCGAGACGGCGTAGGGCGCGTGGCGGCGGCGCAGGGTTACGTCGATGGTGTGCCCGCCGGCCCGGCGTCGGCCCGAAGGTCGGCACCGGGCCGGCGAGCCGCCGTTCACGGGCGGGGTTTGAGCAGGGTGATCCGGTTGGCGCCGAGCTCGGTCACGTACAGGTAGCCGGTGGCGGTGTCCTCGACGACGTCGAGCGGCTGGCTGAAACCGGTGAACCCGGGGATGCCGGTCCGGCGGCCGGACAGGGCGCCGCCGGGTGCCACGTCGAAGGTCTGCAGGTCCTGACTCGCCGAGTACCGTACGTTGATCAGCTTGCCGCGCAGCCGGCCGGCGAAGGCGCCGCCCCGGTATTCGATCACCCCGTTGGCGCTCGCGTGCAGGCCGGCGTCGAACATTCCGGCCAGGTCGAGGTTCGGGTCGGGGGCGGTGCCGTCCGGGTACGCCGGCACCTCGAACGGGTCGATCCCGCCGGTCGGGTCGCCTCCGGCGAGCACCCACTCGCAGCGCAGCGGGTTCGGGTGGCCGTAGTACCGGGCGGCCTTCACGTCGAAGACGTAGTCGGTCTCGGCGGTGGGCACATTGGTCAGCGCGGGCACCGGCGGCCCGGTGTAGCCGCGGCGGGCGCACGGTGCGGGCAGCGTCGCCGGCGTCGCCGGCGTCGCCGGGGTGTTGCCGCCGGCGGCCGAACCGTTCGTCGGGACGTAGAGGTGCCCGTTGCTGTGCCACACCAGGTCGAACGCGTTCCGCACGCCGGTCGCGTGGAGGGTCAAGGGCATTCCGGGGGCGTACGGGTCATAGGTGCCGCCGTCCGCGGTCTTGGCGTTCACCGGCAGCGTGACCGGCAGGCGGGCCGGGTCGAGCCGCAGGATCGCGGCACTCAGCAGCTGGTCGGGGCGGTTGCCCCAGGTGGAGTCGGGGGCGCCCATCGCGTTGTTGGAGCCCTGACTCACGTACAGCGCCCCGTCCGGCCCGAACGCCAGCGAGTTGGTCTCGTGATCCTTCACCGATCGGGGCAGGTTCACCACCACGGCGGTGTAGGTGCCCAGGTCGGGGCCGCTGAGCCGGCCGATCCGCCCGGACCAGTCGGGCACGTTCGACACCCCGGCGTACCGGTAGTTGTCGGTCACCCACAGGATCGGCGCGGCGGCCGTGGAGGCCGGGTCGAACGCCATGCCGATGACGGTACGGTCGGGCTGGCCCGGCAGGTTCGCGGCCGCGGCGTTCACCCGTACCGTATCGATGATCGTCGCGGCTCCCAGAGTGCCGTCCGCGTTGATCGGGAACCGGTGGATCCGGCCGTTGAGCGTAGCGGCGTAGAGGCGCCCGTCGGGCCCCTTGACGACCGAGGTGAACGACGCGCCGGTCGCCACGCCGACGGTCTTGTCGAAGGCGATCCCGTCGGCGGGCGGCTCGCCGTCCCCGGCCGTGGTGAAGACGACCGAGAACGGCAGGAACGCCCGGCCGGTCACGTCCTTCGCGGCCGAGGTGACGGTGAGCCGGTAGGTGACCGTTGCCGCGAGCTCGGCGGCCGGGGAGAAGTTGACGACGTCGCCGCCGCCGCTGGTGAACGCCCGCCCCGGCACGTCCGCCCCGGTGTCGAGGCGGGTGAGCGTCACCGCGGGCGAGGCCAGCGAGGTGCCGTCGACGGCACCGTTCGGCAGCAGCAGGTCCTCGACGACGCTCGCGGTCCGGCTGACCGCGGTGGCGAGGTTGGCCGGCGTGCTGGTCCGTACCGACGGCCGGGCGCCGGCATCCGGCACGCTGACCACGTCGATGTAGTTGAACTTGGTGTTGGTGCCACCCGCCGGGCTGAGTGTCAGCCGCCCGTCGGTGACCGTCACGGTACGGGTCGCGGTGGCGTGCCGGGTCGCGGCGGTCGGCACGAAGGCGGCGATCGCGTTCTGGTTCTCGACGTTGGCCCAGTGCACGCTGTCGACGGCCGTGCCCGAGTCGCCGACGGCCACGGTGACCTGGTAGACGCCGGGTGGGACGACCGCCTCCCAGGCGCCCGGTGTGTGCGAACCGGCCGACGCGGCGGGCAGTTGCGCGTGGATCAGGGTGGCCAGCCGGAGGTCGGCCTGCGCGGCGGCCGGGTTGCGGTTGCGGCCGTTGCCCTCCAGGCTCGCCGGGGTGAGTTCGCCCATGTCGATCCAGCCGTAGCCGCGCGTGCCGGTGAATGCGGCACCGGAGTCGCGGACGTAACCGGCCGGCGGCGTGGTGGCCGCGTCGGAGAAGTTCACCTTCAGGGCGAAGGCGCGCGGTGTGGCGGTCACCGGAGTGCTCCGGCCGCCGTCGGCCGCACGGATCTCGTACGCATAGGTGGTGTCGTTGGCGACCTCGGTGTCCACGTGGGCCGGCTTGGCGGTGGTGGCGATCCGGACGCCGTCGCGATGGATCTCGTACGGGCCGGTGGTGCCGGTCCAGGACAGCACGACCTGACTGTCACCGGGCACCGCGGTGACACCGGCCGGCCCGGTGACCCGGGCGATGTCGACGTGGTTGAGCTTCGTGTTGGTGCCGCCGATCGCGTCGACGGTCAGCCGCCCGTCGGTCACCGGGACGGTCACCGTGGCGGTGCGGAACTCGGCGGTGGCGGTGGGGACGAAGGCGCTGATCGCGGCGACGCCCTCGACCCGCACGGTGTGGCTGCTGTCGTAGGCGGGCCGGTCCCCGGCCGACACGGTCACCTGGTACGTGCCGTCCGGCAGGGCGTACTCCCAGGCTCCCGGCGTGGCCGTGCCCGCGGTTCCGCCGGTGTCGCCGTACTGCAGATGGATCAAGGTGTTGAGCCGCGCCTCGACGCCGGTGCGGGCCCGGTCGCGGGTGTTGGCGGTCAGGTCGAGCGGGACACGGGTGCCGGTCAGGCTGTCCTGGCGTACCCAGCCGTACCCGCGCGTCGCGGTGAAGGCCGCGCCGGTGTCCGCACGATATCCGGCGGGCACCGGCGAGGCCGCCGGCTGGAAGTTGATCCGGTCGACGGTGGTCACGGCGGCCCCGGCGGGTGCGGCCACGGAAAGGGAGAGCATCAAGGGCGCAGCGAACGCGACCAGAAGTCGGCGCATGATTGTCCTCTCGCCACGAATCCCCGGCGGGATCCGGCGCGGATCAATCTCGCATGTGGATGGTCACCCTCCCGGTGATGAAAGTCGACTGTCACGTCGCCGCAGGTCACCGGCCTGCCGAAAGGACCGTTCCCAGCCCATCAGGCAATGGTCTCAACGGCGGCGCAATGCGGCGTCGAGCAGCGAAGGGGGCGTGTCGAACTTCTCGCCGGGGGCCAGGTCGGTGCCCGGCGGCACGATCGCGTCGATCGCGTCGAGGATGTCGGCGGACAGGACCGTGTCCGCGGCGGCGACCTGGGAGTGCAGGTGGTCCAGGGTGCGCGGGCCGATGATCGCGGCGGTCACACCGGGGTGGGCGGTGACGAAGCCGAGGGCCAGCTGGATCAGGGTCAGGCCGGCCCCGTCGGCGACCTTGACGAGCTGTTCGACGGCGTCGAGCCGCGCCTGGTTCGCGCGGACGGCCGGGTCGAAGCGCTGCGGCAGGATGCCGGAGCGGTGACTGGTGATCTCCTGCCCGGCGCGGATCGCGCCGGAGAGCCAGCCCGAGGCGAGCGGACTCCAGGCGAGTACGCCCATGCCGTACTCCTGGGTCACCGGAAGGACGTGGGCCTCGATGCCGCGCTGCAGCAGCGAGTAGCTGGGCTGTTCGGTGACGTACCGGCTCAGGTGGTGTTCCCGGGCGGCCCACTGCGCCTGGACGATGCGGTAGGCCGGGAACGTCGACGAGCCGAAGTAGCGGATCTTCCCGGCGCGCTGCAGGTCGGTGAGCGCGGCCAGGGTCTCGTCGTCGGCGGTGGCCGGATCCCAGCGGTGGATCTGGTAGAGGTCGACGTGGTCGACACCGAGCCGGCGCAGGCTGTCGTCGAGGGCGGTCACCAGCCAGCGGCGGGAGCTGCCCTGATGGTTGCGTTCCGGGCCCATCGGCATGTTCGCCTTGGTGGCGAGCACGATGTCGTCGCGGCGGCCGGCGATGGCTTTGCCGACCATCCGCTCGGATTCGCCGTCGCTGTACATGTCGGCCGTGTCGATCAGGTTGATCCCGGCCTCGATCGCGGCGCCGACGATGGCGGTGGCGTCGTCCTGGGTGGTCCGGCCGATGCCGCCGAAGTTCATCGCGCCGAGTGCCAGGGTGCTGACCTGGACGCCGGTGCGGCCGAGAGTGCGGTACCGCATGGTGGTTCCTCCTGGGTGTCTGGCATGCTGGAGCTAAGCGGAACGATGTTCCGCTCTGCGACCAACATACGGAACATCGTTCCGTTTACCAAGAGGCGTGACGGGGGCAACAGTCCAGTGACGGAGAAGCGAGCCGACGCCCGCCGCAATCAGGAGACGCTCCTGGACGCCGCCGCGACGGCGTTCATCGAGTCCGGGGTCAACGTGCCGGTACGTGACATCGCGGCGCGGGCCGGTGTCGGGGTGGGCACGATCTACCGCCACTTCCCCACCCGGGCCGACCTGATCGTCGCCGTGTACCACCATCAGATCGAGGCGTGCGCCGAGGCCGGGCCGGCCCTGCTCGCGAAGAGCGCCACGGCACACGCGGCCCTGGCCGGCTGGATCGACCTGTTCGTCGACTTCCTGGTCACCAAGCACGGTCTCGCCGAGGCGATGCATTCCGACGACGCCGCGTTCGAACGCCTGCACGCCGTCTTCCTCGACCGGCTGCTCCCGGTCTGCGCCCGCCTGCTGGAAGCGGCCGCCGCAGCCGGCGAGATCCGGCCCGACGTGGGCGCGCTGGAACTGATGCGGGGTGTCGGCAACCTGTGCATCAGCGACTGCCGCGACGATCGTTACGACGCCCGCCGGATGGTCGGGTTCCTCATCACGGGCCTGCGGTCGACCGCAGGCCCGTGACCGGTCAGGCCTTGGCCGCGGCCGCGACGCTGAGCGCCAGGGCCGCGTGCTGGTTCATGTCCAGCTCACTGTGGATCACGTCGAGGATCCTCTGATCGGTGCCGATCACGAAGGTCATCCGCTTGGTGCTCAGCGCGCCCAGGTTCAGCTTGCGCTTCACCCCGTACGCCGCGATGGTCGCCGAATCCGGGTCGGACAGCAGCGGGTAGTCGAAGTGGTAGGTCTCGGCGAAGAGTTTCTGCTTCTCCACCGGGTCCCGGCTGATGCCGGCCCGCTGCACGCCGGCCGCGCGGTACTCCGCGGACAGGTCGCGGAAGTGGCAGGCCTCCGCCGTGCAGCCCTTGGTCATGGCGCCCGGGTAGAAGAAGAGAACGAGCGGCCCGTCCGCGAGGAGCTCGGTGAGCCGCCGCGGCGTGCCGTCCTGGTCGGGCAGTGCGAAGTCGGGCGCGATGTCACCCTTGCCGATGCTCACCCGGTCGAGTGTACGTTCACGGGAGATCCCTTCAAGATCAAGGCGCACGACCCCGGGAGGCCCCGTGACCCGCGCTCACCTGACCCTGCACCCGGCATTCCGTATCGGGACGGTCGACCGGCGGCTGTTCGGCGGTTTCGTCGAACATCTGGGCCGGCACATCTACGACGGCATCCACGAGCCGGGACACCCGGCAGCAGGGCCGGACGGCTTCCGGCGCGACGTGATCGAACTGGTCAAGGAGCTGGGCGTCACCACGATCCGCTATCCGGGCGGCAACTTCGTCTCGGGCTACCGGTGGGAGGACGGCGTCGGCCCGGCCGGTGAACGGCCGCAGCGGCTCGACCTGGCCTGGCACTCCACCGAGACCAACCGGGTGGGTCTGCACGAGTTCCAGGACTGGTTGGACCTGGTCAGCAGTGAGCTGATGCTGGCAATCAACCTCGGCACCCGTGGCCTGCCGGAGGCGATCGAGCTGGTCGAGTACGCCAATCTCCCGTCCGGGACGGCCGTCGCCGACCGGCGCCGGGCCAACGGCCGCGAGGAGCCGTTCGGCGTCACCATGTGGTGCCTCGGCAACGAGATGGACGGCCCGTGGCAGCTCGGGCACCGCGACGCCGGCGACTACGGCAAGCTCGCCTCCCAGGTCGCCAAGGCGATGCGGCTGGTCGACAACCGGCTCCAGCTCGTGGTGTGCGGATCGTCCGGCCGGAACATGCCCACGTTCGGCTCGTGGGAACGCACGGTCCTGGAGCACACGTACGACGACGTCGACTTCATCTCCTGCCACGCCTACTACCAGGAGTACGACGGCGACCTCGCCAGCTTCCTCGCCTCCGGCACCGACATGGACGCGTTCATCGACGCGGTCGTGGCCACCGCCGATCACGTACGTGCGGTGAAGCGCTCGGAGAAACGTATCCAGATCTCGTTCGACGAGTGGAACGTCTGGTACTTCACCCGCTGGAACGCCCAGGAGGGCACCCACGCCGTCGACGACTGGCCGGTGGCACCGCGACTGCTCGAGGACGTCTACTCGGTCGCCGACGCGGTCACCGTCGGCGGCCTGCTGATCAGCCTGCTCAACCACGCCGACCGGGTCACCTCGGCGTCGCTCGCGCAGCTGGTCAACGTGATCGCCCCGATCATGACCGAGCCCGGCGGCCCGGCATGGCGGCAGACCACCTTCTACCCGTTCTCCCTCACTTCCCGGGCCGCCCGCGGTACGGCCCTCGCCGTCACCCTCGACGCCGGCACCGTAACGACCAGCCGGTACGGCGACGTGCCGGTGGTGGCCGCGGCCGCCACCACCGACGGCGACGCGATCCAGCTGTTCCTGCAGAACCGCGACACCACCGCGGCGACCACCGTGACGGTCGATCTGACCGGCTTCCCCGCTCTCACGTCGGCTTCCGCGACCGGCATCTGGGACGACGACCCGTACGCGGTGAACACCATGGCCGCCCCGGACCGGGTCACACCGCGCACGAACGACACCGCCACGCTCACCGGCAACGTCCTGACCGTCACGCTGCCTCCGGTCTCGTGGACGGCGGTGACCGTGGCCTGATCCTCAGGCCCGGCGGGGACCGGCCGATAGGGAGAGGTCAACCGTCCCGCGGGAGGAACCGGTGAAAGCTGGATTCCGGAGTTCCCTGGCCCGAACCGCGTGCTTCGCCCTCACCTACGCCGCCGCGTGCTACGCCGGGCGGCGCCTCGTCCTGGCCGGCAACCACAATCTGGCCTGGCCGGCCG
Organism: Actinoplanes sp. NPDC023801; assembly: GCF_040639655.1. Lineage (NCBI taxonomy): Bacteria > Bacillati > Actinomycetota > Actinomycetes > Micromonosporales > Micromonosporaceae > Actinoplanes > Actinoplanes sp. NPDC023801. The sequence continues at coordinate 96,150 of NZ_JBFAAI010000005.1, forward strand.
CCGGCGTGGCCGTGGTCTGGTTCTGCGCACACCGCCGGGCACCCACCCGCCGCCTCGACATGCTGCTCCTGGCCCTGATCCTGGGCGTGGTCAACTGGCGAACCGGGACCACCCCGGCGGTCGGCGTCGTCGCCGGGGTGGTCGGCCTGGTGCAGGCACTGACCTTCGTGCGGCTGCTGAGCCGGTGGGCCCCGCACCTCTGGGGCGCCGGCGGCGGCGAGCCGCTGCGCTCCCCGCGGGACGTGTGGGCGCTGCTGCGGGCCGGCTTCGTGGCGACCATCGCCGCCAGCGTGGTGAGCCTGCTGGGCCGATGGCTGGTCACCGGCCACCTGCCGCTCACCGTCACGATGATGTCGGTGGCCCGGCACACGGCGAGCATCCTGGTCCTCGGATCGGTCGGGATCTGCGTGGGCGCCGCCCTCGAACGGCTCCCCGCCGGGAACCGCTCGATCATCGGCTGGTGGCGTCAGCGCGCCCCCGTCCCACCACGGCGGGCCGCCGAGATCGCCGGGATCGGTGCCCTCAGCGTCGCGGGGCACATGGCGGTCTTCGCGTACGAGCACCGCTTCCCGGTGTCGTTCGCCCTGCTCGGCATCACCGTGCTGGCCGGGATCCGGCTCAGCACCCCGTGGGTGCTGCTGCACAACCTGGTGATCAGCATCGTCGCGCTGCGGTACACCCTGACCGGCGACGGACCGTTCGCGCAGGTCGGCGATGTGACGGTACGCGCGGTCGTGGTGCAGCTCTTCGTGATTCTGGTGGCCCTCATCGGCCTGACCCTTTCGCTGGGCCGGGCGGAACGCGACACCCTGCTGAACGCCCTGGCCAAGGAAAAGGAACAGGTCAAACACCATGCCGACCTGCTCACCGCGATCATCGACTCGATGGCCGACGGCCTCGCCGTGATCGGGCCGGACAACCGGGTCACGCTCCGCAACCCGGCCGCCGCCGCCATGCTCGGCGACAGCCGGTTCACCGCGGACGACGTGGCCCGGATGCGGTACCTGGCCGGCGCGGAGGTCGCCGGCGACGACATCGTGGTCAACCGTCCCGGAGAACCGGAGAGCCGGGTGATCCAGGTGACCGCCACAGCCCTGCCGCATCCCGACGGCACCGCCGGCGCCGTGGTGCTCTTCCACGACGTGACCGCCGAACGCCGGCACCGCGACGAGCTGACCAGCTTTGCCGGCGTGGTGGCCCACGATCTGCTCAACCCGCTGACCAGCGTGGACGGCTGGACCAGTGCGGCCATCGAATCGCTGGCGGACGCACCGGACCATCCGAACGTGGGCGAGGCGTGCGCCGATCTCGCCAGGGTCACCCGCTCGTCGGCCCGGATGCGGGGACTGATCGACGGCCTGCTGTCCTACGCGACGGCCCGCGAGGCGACGGTCGTCCCGGCCCCGGTGGACCTGGCCGAACTCGTCGCGGATGTCGCGCTGGCTCGCGCGGACGCCGCGGTGGCGTCCGGCGAGCCCGCGCCCCGTTTCTCGATCGGCCGGCTCCCGGCGGTCCGGGCCGACCCGGTGCTGGTCCGGCAACTGCTGGACAACCTGATCGGGAACGCCGTCAAGTACACCGCCCCGGGGGTGCGGCCGGCCCTGTCGATAACGGCGGAGAGCGACGGTGCCATGGTCGCGGTCCGGATCACCGACAACGGCATCGGCATCCCCGAGGGCCAGCACGACGCGATCTTCGGCAATTTCCACCGGGCCCACCTGAGCGACGGCTACCTGGGCACCGGCCTCGGCCTGACGATCTGCAAACGCATCGTGGAACGGCACGGCGGCACCATCTCCGCGGCCGACGTCCCCGGAGGCGGCTCCTGCTTCACCTTCACGCTGCCGGCCCTGTCACTGGTCGCTGGAGTTCGCCCACAGGTTGATGCCTGACTCGGTGGCGTACTTGTCGATCTCGGCCAGCTCGTCGCCGGTGAACGACAGGTTGTCCAGTGCCGCGACGTTGGTCTCCAGCTGCGCGACGCTGCTGGCGCCCAGAACCGTGGAGGTCATCCGCGGGTCCCGCAGCACCCAGGCGATCGCCATCTGGGCCAGGCTCTGGCCGCGCCGTCCCGCGATCGCGTCCAGCGCCCGGATCTTGTCCAGGTTCTCCGCGCTGAGCAGATCGGTGCTCAGTGACTTGTCCGCCCCGGCCCGCGAGTCCTCCGGCACACCCCCCAGATAGCGGTCGGTCAGCATGCCCTGCGCCAGCGGCGAGAACGCGATGCAGCCGGCGCCCGCCTGCTCGAGCGTGTCGAGCAGGCCGTCCTCGATCCAGCGGTTCAGCATCGAGTACGACGGCTGGTGGATGAGCAGCGGAGTTCCCAGGTCACGCAGGATGGCGGCGGCTGCCGCGGTCCGCGCCGGCGAGTAGGACGAGATGCCCGCGTAGAGCGCCTTGCCGGCGCGCACCGCCGCGTCCAGGGCACCCATCGTCTCCTCGAGCGGCGTCTCCGGGTCGGCGCGGTGCGAGTAGAAGATGTCGACGTAGTCCACGCCCATCCGCTTCAGCGACTGGTCGAGCGAGGCGGTCAGGTACTTGCGCGAGCCCCAGTTCCCGTACGGGCCGGGCCACATGTCGTAGCCGGCCTTGGTCGAGATGACCATCTCGTCGCGGTGCTGCCGGAAGTCCGTGGCCAGGACGCGGCCGAAGTTCAGCTCCGCGGACCCGTACGGCGGCCCGTAGTTGTTGGCCAGGTCGAAGTGGGTGATGCCCAGGTCGAACGCCCGGCGCAGGATGGCCCGCTGGGTCTCCAGCGGCTTGTCGTCGCCGAAGTTGTGCCACAGACCGAGCGAGATCGCGGGCAGCAGAAGGCCACTGCGCCCGCTACGGCGGTATTGCATGTCGGTGCCTCTCACGGAAGGACGGCGAGGTCGTCGGCGGTGAGCTCCAACGAGTCGGCGGCGGACGAGTCGGTGATCGTCTCGGGACGGCTCGCGCCGGGGATCGGGATCGACACCGGCGACTTGGCGAGGTGCCAGGCCAGACAGACGCGCTGCGGGCTGACCCCGTACTTCTCGGCGACCCGGGCGAACGCTCCGCCCAGCGATCCGGCCGCCCGGATGCCGCCCAGCGGCGACCAGGGCAGGAAGGCGATGCCCAGCTCGGTGCAGAGGTCCAGCTCCGGCTCGGACGACCGGAACTCCGGCGAGAACTGGTTCTGCACCGACACGAGCCGGCCGCCCAGGATCTCCCGGGCCTGTCGAATCTGCTCCGGGTTCGCGTTGGAGATGCCGGCCATCCGGATCTTCCCGGCGTCCAGCAGGTCCCGGACGGCGCCGATCGAGTCCGCGTAGGGCACCGACGGGTCCGGCCGGTGGTGCTGGTAGAGGCCGATGGCGTCGACGCCGAGGCGCTTCAGCGACGCCTCGCAGGCCTGCTTGAGGTACTCCGGTGACCCGTCGACGGTCCAGCTGCCGTCGCCGGGCCGCAGGTGGCCGCCCTTGGTGGCGACCAGCACGCCGGAGGTGTCCCCGCCGTAGGCGGCCAGCGCCCGGGCGATCAACGACTCGTTGTGCCCGACCTCGTCCGCTCCGATGTGGTAGGCGTCCGCGGTGTCGATCAGGGTGATCCCGGCGTCCAGGGCGGCGTGGATGGTACGGATCGAGCGGTCCTCGTCCGGTCGGCCCTCGATCGACATCGGCATACCGCCGAGTCCGATCGCGCTGACCTGCACGTCACCGATGCGACGGCTCTGCATGGTTCCTCCTGAGATGAGTACGGCTACCACACTGATATCCCCGATATGGCCGCGTCCAACAGAAGAAACCGCTCGGATTGAGCAGCTAGGGTGCTCAATCGTGGAACTGCGGCATCTCGAGTACTTCGTGGCGGTCGCCGAGGAGCGGCACTTCACCCGCGCGGCGCAGCGGATGCGGGTGGCCCAGTCCGGGTTGTCCGCGTCGATCCGGGCGCTGGAACGCGAACTCGACGCCGACCTGTTCATCCGGCACACCCGCCGGGTCGAGCTGACCGACGCCGGCCGCGCCCTGCTCACCGAGGCGCACCGCACACTGGCCAGCGCGACGGCCGCCCGGGACGCGGTGGCCGCGGTGCGCGGGCTGCTGCGTGGCAGCCTCGCCATCGGTGCCGAACAGTGCCTCGGCGCGATCGACATGGCGCCGCTGGTGGCCTCGTTCCGGCGGGCCCATCCCGGCGTCGAGGTCCGGCTCGGCTACGCGGGCTCCGGCCACCTCGTCGAACAGGTCCGGCTGGGCCTGCTGCAGGCCGCTTTCGTCGCCCTGCCGGGACCGGCGCCCGACGGTGTCCGGTTGCTGCCGGTCGCCGCCGAGAAGATGATGCTGCTCTGCCATCCGGCGCACACCCTCGCCGACAGCGACACGGTGGCCGTCGACGACCTGGCCGCCGAGGAGTTCGTCGACTTCAGCGCCGACTGGGGCGCCCGCCGGGTCAACGATCTCGCGTTCGCCCGGGCCGGCGCCGAACGCCGGGTGGCCGTCGAGGTCAACGACGTGCACACGCTTCTCGACTTCGTGCACCAGGACCTCGGGGTGGCGCTCGTGCCCGCCCCGGTGACCCGCAAACCGCAGGCGAAAGGCCTGCACGCGGCCGCGGTCACCGGCCCGGTCCCGGACTGGCGCGTGGCAGTCGCCCTGCCCGCCGCGGCGCCACCCGGCCCGGCCACCGAGGCGCTGCTGCGCCTCGCTCTTCCCCATGCGTGACCTTCTTCCAGGGGCCCAGCCGGTCCTCCACCCGGGAGGTCTCAGCGGCCGTACGCCTCGAGCAGTCGCAGCCAGACCTCGCTGACCGTGGGAAACGCGGGGACGGCGTGCCAGAGCCGGTCGATCGGGACCTCACCGACGACGGCGATCGTCGCGGCATGCAGCAGTTCGGCGACGTCCGGGCCGGCCAGGGTGAAGCCGACGATCACCCGCCGGTCCTCGTCGACGACCATCCGGGCGTGCCCCCGGTAGCCGTCGGCGTGCAGGGCCGCCCCAGCCACCGCCCCGAGGTCGTGGTCGACGACCCGGATCCGCAGTCCCGCCGCCTCGGCCGCGGCGGCGGTCAGCCCGACCGACGCGATCTCCGGGTCGGTGAAGACCACCTGCGGTACGGCACGCTCGTCCGCCGTCACCGCGTGCCGGCCCCACCGCCCCGTCTCCACCGGCTGGCCCAGAGCGCGGGCCACGATCGCGTCCCCCAGCGCACGGGCCTGGTATTTGCCCTGGTGGGTGAGCAGCACCCGCCGGTTCACGTCGCCCGCCGCGTACAGCCAGTCCCCGGCTCCGGCGACGCGCAGCGCATCGTCGACCGTGAGCCAGTCCCCCGGCGTCAGGCCGGCGTTCTCGAGTCCGAGGTCGCCCGTGTTCGGCGTACGCCCGACCGCCACCAGAATCTCGTCGGCCTCGATCGCCTCGCCGCCGGCCAGCGTGACGCGCACCGTCCCGGCGTCGTCGCGCTTCACCGACACCGCCTCGGCCCCGGCCAGGACCGTCACACCGGATTCCCGCAGCGATGCGGTGACCCGCTCGCCGGCGAACGGTTCCGCCTGCGGCAGCACACCGTCACGGGCCAGCACCGTCACCGACGAGCCCAGTGCGGCGAACGCCGTCGCCATCTCCGCCCCCACCACCCCGGCGCCGATGATCACGAGCCGGCCCGGCACCGACTTCGCCGACGCCGCCTCCCGGCTCGTCCACGGCGCCGCCGCACGCAGCCCGTCGATGCCGGGGACCAGCGCACCCGTCCCGGTGGCGACGACCACCGCGTGCCGGGCGGTCAGCCGCGTCGTGACGCCGCCGGCGCCGGTCACGTCGACCACCCGGTCGGCGGCGATCCGTCCCTGGCCGCGATGCAGCGCGATACCGGCCGACTCCAGCCAGGACACCTGCCCGTCGTCGCGCCAGTCCGAGGCGAAGGTGTCCCGGCGTCCCAGCACCGCCGCGGCGTTTAGGTCACCGGTCACCGCCTCCCGGGCACCGGGCAGTTGCCGGGCCGCCCGCAACGCCGACGCGCTGCGCAGCAACGCCTTGGTCGGCATGCACGCCCAGTAGGAGCACTCGCCGCCGACCAGTTCCCGCTCGACGACGGCGGCGGTGAGGCCACCCCGGACCACCCGGTCGGCGACGTTCTCCCCGACCGGACCGGCACCGATGACAATGACGTCGTACGTGTTGTCGATCATGTTCAGTTCCCTTCGCGATACGGACGTGGCGGGCGGCAGGGACAGCTCACGCCCGATCGCCCTTCGCGGTACGGACGTGGCGGGTGGCAGGCACAGCTCACGCCCGATCGCCCTTCGCGGCACGGCCGAGGCGGACGGCGGAGATGAGGAAGAAGATCGCGCCGGGCACGGCGTAGCCGGCCGCGTTGGCAAGTGACGGATTCGCGGCGCCCGCCGACGCGATGAAGGAGCCGCCGGCCAGCACCGACAGGCCTCCGCTGATGATCATCGGCCACTGGCCGCCCATCCGGCGGCGGTTGACGCCGACGATCAGCTGGACCACACCGGCCACCACGGCCCAGGCACCCCAGACCAGCAGCATCGCCGGGATACCCGACGCCGCGGCGACCGCAAGACCGATCGCGGTTAGTGAACTGACGGCGATGTTGACGTACAGCAGGACCGGTGACCCGGTCCGCGAGGTGCGCAGGTCGTAGACGGCGGCGCCCACGTCGAACAGCGGGTAGAGGACGAACAGCACCGCGGCGAGCGGGCTGAGCTCTCCGGCCACGGCGACCGTCACGACGGCCCAGACGATGGCGAACGCGGCCCGGACGAAGTAGAGCCGGCGCAGCGAGGACGCGGTCCGCGCGATACCGGGCGAAACAGCAGTGGTGCTCACAGTGGGTTCCTTTCGGTACTTCTCATGACCCAGCAGGTAGAACGTTCTATCTCCTGATAGAGTGGCCGCATTGAGCCACCCCGTCAAGACCGATCGTTCTTTCTTGGGAGGGGTGGGCCGGGACGGCCACCCGCCCCGCTCTCACGCCTCGATGTCGGAGAACAGGCCCGTGACCGGCACACCGGTCGCCAACAGCCCACCGAAGAGCTCACCGGCCGCAGGCGTCGCCACCGCGGCCGAGGCATCCTCGTAGCTGTCGAAGTAGAGATCGAGCGTCCGGTATGCCGGCGTCGGCGTGCCGTCCTCCTTCGGCCAGACCTTCGCCGATTCGAGCCGCCGCAGCCCCGGGAACTTCTCCGCGGCAGACCGCACCTCTGCATAGACGCGCTCGAAGCCGGCCGGCTCATCCGGGTTGTCGATGATCAGCGTGATTTTGGTCGGCATCACGTACCCCTTTGCTAGAACGAACGTTCTGTCCGTCGAGACGCTAGACAACTACCATCCCTGCCGTCAAGACCGAACGTTCTATCTCGCGTGGCGAGCACATCGCGCCGATACCGAACGTTCTTTCGCTAAGGTGGTCGCATGACGCGTGGCGAAACCGAAACCCGGCCCTCCGAGGCACGGTCCCGGCTGCTCGGCACAGCCATCCGGATCTTCTACGCCGAGGGCATCCACGCGGTCGGCGTCGACCGGATCATCGCCGAGGCGAAGGTGACACGGGCCACCTTCTACCGGCACTTCCCGGGCAAGGAAGACCTGATCGTCGCCTACCTGGGCGAGATCCACAAAATGGAACGCGGCGGCCTGGACTCGGTCATCGCCGCCAGCCCGAAGCCGGCCGACGCTCTCCTGGCGGTCGCGGACGCGATCGGCCGGAACATCCAGTCCCCCGCGTTCCGCGGCTGCGCGTTCCTCAACGCCGCCGCCGAGTACCCCGACCCCGGCCACCCCGTGCACCGGCAGCTCATCGCTCACCGGCAGTGGTTCCACGACACGCTCACCGGCCTGTTCACACAGGTCGCGCCGGACTCCGCGGACGCCGCGGCACGCCATTTCGTGATGCTCCGCGACGGGGCCATGGCAGCCGGCTGCCTGTCCGACCCCGGGCTGGTGGCCGACACCTTCCGCCGCGGGGTCGAGGGGCTCGTCCGGATCCACGGCGAGCGCGGGCCCGCCGCGGTCGCGACGGGCCCGGAGCCGGATCAGCGGTAACCGAAGACCGGCGGCAGGATCAGGACGACGGCCCACAGCCATCCGGCGGACACCGGCAGGTACGCGGTCTGCCAGCGTTCGATGGCCGGGAAACCGCCACGCCGGCGTACGAACAGCAGCAGCAACCATGCCGACCACGCGAGGTTCACCAGCAGCACGATGTTCTCGCCGAGTGCCGCCACGTTGTTCGGTGTGGTGCCGTACTCGGCGATGCGCCCGGTCATGGTGAACAGCACCAGCGCGTCGATGACCAGGGCGCTCACCACGAGGGCGAGCTGCAGCATGTCGAACGGGCCGCGCGGCGCCTGCGGGTCGCGGGCCGACAGCGAGTACAGCATCAGGCCGAGCACCACCACCAGCAGCAGGTCGAACAGAACCAGCGTCTCCCGGTTGACGTCGATGCCACTGCCGTTCCAGCCGATGGTGACCAGGAAGGCCAGCAGCGCCACGGTGAACAGCGGCGTGAACAGTCGCGTCAGGACCGGCGCGATGTTCTCGATGACGCCCTGCTTGGCCTCGACAAGCCATCCGGCGACGACGGTGGCGGCCACGAACCCGCAGGGTGTGAGCCAGTTCCAGATGAACTCGTCGGGCTGCACGTCGATGGCGTTGAAGATCCCGTAGAGGAAGGCGATCAGGACCGAGCCACCGAGACCCATGAGTACGAGGTAGACGAACCACTCCCCGCTGAAGCGGATGAAGTCCATCCGCCGCCGCGACGAGCGCAGGTCGCCGGACGCGTAGGCGAGGCCGACCACGAACCACAGCGCCAGCGGCAGGTGGGTCATGACGAGAGCGATCGACTGGGATTCGTCGTCCATCGGATAGGTGTTCGCCACGACCGCGGCGAGCACGAACAGCGCCGCCAGCACCCCGTACAACCCGGCTGTGGCCTGTCGCCGCCAGGCCAGGAAGCCGGCCAGCCACGGCAACGCGAACAGGGCGATGTTGAGGCCGAAGAACGTGCTGCCGTCGTAGCGCTGCCCGAACAGTTCCGGCACCTTGACCGAGATCGCGGCTCCGGCGGCGCAGACCAGCATGGCGATCAGATCGCGGCGGGACCGGCTGATCTCCGCCTCGTCGCCGGGTTCGCCGGTGAGCATCAGCTGCTTCCACAGCCGTTCGGAGTGTTCGCGGGCGAACTCGCGGGACAGGTCGTCGAGGCCGCCCATGCGCTTGACGGCGATGAGGAAGGCCTCGTCGGGGTCCAGTCCGAGGGTGACGAGTTCGTCGACGGAGCCGCGCAGGTGGTCCTCGAGTTCGTCGGCGTCGGACGCGACCAGTTCGGGACGGCGCCGGACGTACTCCCGCCATTGGCTGAACTGTGCCTGCAGTTCGTCCTCGCCGTTGGTGACCGTCACGCCGTGCCCTCCAGCGGGTTGAACAGCGGCCGGATGTCGCCGATGCTGGGCCAGACCTGCTTGAGCGCGTCGACCACGGTCTGCCATTGACGCTGCTGTTCGGACAGTTCGGCCAGCCCCTGGCGGGTGATCCGGTAGTACTTGCGGCGGCGCTCGCCGGCGACCGCCTGCCAGTTCGCTTCGACGTGGCCGAGGCGTTCCAGGCGGTGCAGCAGCGGATACAGGAAGCCTTCGGTCCAGTCCAGCTCACCGCCGGACAGCTCGCTGATGCGGCGCAGGATGGCGTAGCCGTAGCTCTCGCCTTCGGCGAGGATGCCGAGCACGATGGGCGTGGCCGAGGCGGCCACGAGATCCTTGGTCACCCGCACGGGCAACCTCCTTCAATACCTAGAAGATCGATGCATAGTAGTTCTAGGTAAAAGGCAATTCAACCGCCCTGGTCGTACGGACGAACGCGTCGCCCGCCGCGGCACGCATCATCGGCACCAGTGGACTTGTCGACATCAGCGCCAGATCCTCGCGCCACGACGTCGTCCCGTCGAGAAAACGCAGCACCCGCTCCGGCGGATTGCGGTCGAAAAGCCGCCCGAAGAACGCCACCCCGTCCACCAGCCCACGATCCAGGGCACGCAACTGCACCGCGTCCATCCAGCGGTGCCGCGCCGGATAGGCCGCACCGGGCAGCGGCGGGCGGCCCGCGGCAACCTCCCCGGCGATTCGGCCGGCCTGCCGCACCATCGCGGTGAACGTGAACCCGGTCGACGGCCGGGTCGCTCCCCCGGCGGTACCCAGCCGCACCACCCGCGGCGACGGCCGGGCCTCGAACACCCCGTCCGTCATCGGGATGATGCCGTCCTCCACCTCCCGTACCCGCAGCGTGTCCAAATCCAGCCCGAGCAGGCCGCAGTAGCCGCGCAGAGCCGCGTCGTAGGCGTCGCCGGTGAGCACCGCCGGGGAGAACTCGGTGTACTCGACCAGGGCGAACCGATCGCTGACCGGCAGTACGTAACCGAACGAGACCCCACGGGCCGGCTGCGGGGTGCGAAAATCCATCAGCACCGCCCGCCCCGCGTCGAACACCGGCCGGTCCGCCTCCAGCCACCACCCGCGAAAATGCTGCAGCCACTCGGTACGGCCCGGACGCACCGGTCCACGCGGCCGGGAGTCCAGCGCCCAGGCGGCCCGCACCAGCGGCGCACCGTCCGGCCCCGACACCACCACCCGCTCACCGTCGTCATCGACGGCTCCCGCCACGGCCGTGACCCGGACGGCACCCATCCGCTGCTCCGCCGCGCCGGCCAGTTCGTAGAGCGGGGCGGAGCGCAGCATCGCGTACCGCAACGGGTGCAACGGCAGCGTCCGCCGGCCGGCCGCCGTGACCACATCGACGGCATCCCAGGCCCGGCTGAGCAGCGGATCCAGGAACGTGCCCGGAGTACCCCAGAACGCCCAGGTCCGGTCCTGGCCACGCTTGTGCACCGGGTCGACGACCGCGACCCGTAAGCCGGTGGCCCCCTCCCGGTCCAGAGCGGCCAGAACCAGAGAGGCCGCGCCACCCCCACCCACCAGCACCAGGTCAACGTCGATCACGCGCCCAGCCTGCCATCACACCGCCCACCGAAGCAGACGGCCCGCCCCCGCCACCCCAACCCGCCGCCGCACCACCCTTCCCACCACGATCTCGCGACGTTACGGCCGCGCCCAGGGCGCAACCTCACAAGATCCAGCGAGCGGCGGAGGGCGAGCGGCGGCGAGGGGCGGCGACAAGCCGCGGCGGGCGGCGGCGACCGCTGCGGGTCGGCTGCCGCTGGTTGTCCGGCGGGTCAGATTGCCTCCAGGATGATTGCGGAGCCCTGGCCGCCGCCTCCGCAGATGGCGGCGGCGCCGAGTGTGCCCGTGCCGGCTTCGGTCAGCTGCCGGGCCAGGGTGCCCACGATGCGGGCGCCGGACGCGCCGATCGGGTGGCCGAGGGCGATGGCACCGCCGTGGACGTTGACGACGTCAGGGTCGACGGCGAGGACATCGATCGAGGCTACGACCACGGATGCGAAGGCCTCGTTGATCTCGATCCGGATGAGGTCGGCCGGCTTCCGCCCGAGCGGACGCAAGGCGGCGTGCACGGCGTTCGCCGGCTGCAGGTGCAGGCGGACGTCCGGGCCGGCGACCATGGCCGACGACAGGATCCGGGCGAGCGGGGTCACCCCGCGCACTGCCGCTTCGGTGTCGCTCATCAGCACCAGCGCGGCTGCGCCGTCGGTGATCGGGGACGAGTTGCCGGCGGTGATGGTGCCGTCGGCGGTGAAGGCCGGGCGCAGGGCCGCCAGCACGTCCGCGGTGGTGCCGGCACGGATGCCATCGTCCGCGTCGAGGGTTCGGTCGCGGACCGGGAACGGTTCGATCTCGGCGGCCAGGAAGGCGCGGGAGGCGGCCGCGACCTGGTGCGACCTTGCCGCCCAGGCGTCCTGCCGTGGCCGGTCGAGCTTCAGTTCGGTGTTGCCGGCCTCGGTGGACGCACCCATCGAACGGTTCTCGAAGGCGTCGGTCAGCCCGTCGTGTTCGAGGGTGTCGAGCATCCCGATGGCGCCGTACTTCGTGCCGGCGCGGCTTCCCCGGACGGCGTGCGGAGCGAGGGACATCGACTCCATGCCGATTGCGACGACGATGTCGGCACGGCCGGACTCGATGAGGGCGGCTCCGGCGCTGACCGCCTCGAGACCCGACAGACAGACCGCGTTGATCGTGGTGGCGGGCACCTCGAGCGGGATGCCGGCTGCGACGGCCGCCTGCCGGGCCGGATTCTGCCCGGCCAGTGCCTGCAGGACCTGGCCGGCAAGGACCCGCTGCACCGCGGCGGCCGGAACTCCGGCCCGGGCGAGCGCCGCACGGGCCGCGTGAGCGCCGAGCTCGACCGCGGTGATCTTCGCGAAACCGCCGGTGAAGCGGAGGAACGGGGTTCGGGCGTAACCCGCGACGACGACGCTCATGACGGCACCTCGGCGAGAGCGTGACCGGACGCGGAAACCGGTCCGGAAGCGGAAACCGGGTCGGCGGCGGAGAGCGGGTCGGCGGCGGAGAGCGGGTCGGCCGCGGAGAGCGGGTCGGCCGCGGAGAGCGGGTCGGCGGCGAGAGCCGGGTCGACGGTGAGCGCCGGGTCGACGGTGAAGTCGGCGCCGGTGACCATCCGCAAACCGTCGATGGTCTGGCCGGCGGCGAGGCGGCGCAGCACCAGGCCGTCGGTGGTGACGTCGAAGACGGCCCGGTCGGTGATGATGCGGTCGACGACGCCGGCGCCGGTCAGCGGCAGGGTGCACGTCTCGACGACCTTGGGGCTGCCGTCCTTGGCGACGTGCTCGGTGACCACGATGACGCGTGGGGTGCCGGCGACCAAATCCATGGCGCCGCCCATGCCCTTGACGAGTTTGCCGGGGATTGTCCAGTTCGCCAGGTCGCCGTTGGCCGCGACCTGCAGGGCGCCGAGGATCGCGGTCTGCACGTGGCCGCCGCGGATCATGCCGAACGAGGTGGCCGAGTCGAACACCGACGCCCCGGGCAGCAGTGTGACGGTCTGTTTGCCGGCGTTGATCAGGTCGGCGTCCTCGTCGCCCTCGTACGGGAAAGGGCCCATGCCGAGGATGCCGTTCTCGCTCTGCAGGGTCACCCGGACACCCGCGGGCAAGTGGTTGGCCACCAGGGTGGGGATGCCGATGCCGAGGTTGACGTACTGGCCGTCGGTCAGTTCGGAGGCCGCGATCGCGGCCATGTCGTCACGCGTCCACACGGGCCCGCACCGTCCTCTGCTCGATGTCCTTCTCATGGATCTCGGTACGCACCAGGTGGTGCACGTGGATTCCCGGCGTGTGGATGTCGTCGGGGTCGAGGAAGCCGTCCTCGACGATCGAGGCCTCGGCGATGGTGATCCGGCCGGCGGTCGCGACGAGCGGGTTGAAGTTGCGGGCGGTGAGCCGGTACCGCAGGTTGCCGGCGAGGTCCGCACGATTCGCGCGCACCAGGGCCAGGTCGGCGACGATGCCGCGCTCGAGGACCGTACGCACGCCGTTGAAAAGCTCTTCGGGTTTGCCGTCGGCGACCGGGGTGCCGGCGCCGGTCGGGGTGTAGAAGGCGGGAATGCCGGCGCCGCCGGCGCGCAGGCGTTCGGCGAGGGTGCCCTGCGGGACGAACTCGACGTCGAGTTCGCCGTCAAGGTATTGCCTGGCGAACAGCTTGTTCTCGCCCACGTAGGAGGCCAGGACCTTGCTGACCTGGCGGTTCTCCAGCAGCAGGCCGAGGCCCTTGCCGTCGACGCCCATGTTGTTGCTGACGATGGTGAGGTCCCGGACGCCGGTGTCGCGCAAGGCGGTGATCAGCGAGGCGGGGATGCCGGAGAGACCGAAGCCGCCGACGGCCACGGTCATGCCGTCCCGGGCGACGGCCGCGACGGCTTTCGCCGCGCTGTCGACGAGTTTGCTCATGGCCGGGCACGGTAGGCACACCGCGGCCGGACGACCTCCGGCTGATCACCCTGCGGCCGTTCTGGGCAGTCCGTGCTCATAATGTGAGCATGCAGGGGACGCAACTTGTCGCCCGGGTGGCGGCGGTACTGCGCCGGGTCGGATCGGGCGCGGCCGACGGGGTCACCACGGCTGAGGTGGCCGCGGCGACCGGGCTGCCCCGGTCGACCGCGCAGCGGGTGCTCGCGGCGCTGGCCGAGGAGGGCTTCGTCGACCGGGACGCCCGCCGCGGCCGCTGGCACCTCGGGCCGGAGCTGTTCCTGCTCGGTTCGGTCGCGGCGGAACGGTACGACGTGACGTCCACGGCCCGGGACATCCTGCGGTCGCTGGCAGGCAGAACCGGGGAGAGCGCCTTCTTCTCCGCGCGGCGCGGCGACGAGACGGTGTGCCTGGCCGGGGAGGAGGGTAGCTTCCCGCTGCGCTCGCACGTGCTGCACGAAGGCATCCGGTTCCCGCTCGGAATCGCGTCGGCGGGGCTGGCGATCCTGGCGTACCTGCCGCTCGAGGACGCCGAGGCCTACGTCCGCTCGCGGGGCGCGGAACTCGCGGCGGCATACGGCGGTCAGCACGAGATCGCGGCGCTGTCGCGGCGGGTGGTCGCGACCCGCAAACGGGGGTACGCGGTGAATCCGGGGCTCGTGGTGCCGGGCAGCTGGGGCGTCGGGGCGGTCGTCTTCGACCGCACCGGCTCACCCGCGTGGGCGCTCAGCCTGACCGGTGTCGAATCCCGATTCAACGGTGACCGCACCGCGCAGCTCGGGGCGCTGCTGCTGGAGGCCGCGCACGCGCTGACCCAGCGGATCGCCCGCCGCCGCTGACCCACCCCGACGTCGAGACAGCGGTGCCGCACAGCCGGGGGTGTGGCGGGGCGGTCGGGCTTCTACGGGTTGATCCAGGTGTTGGTTCGGGCTGAGGTGAGCATTGCGTCCAGGGTGGTGGCTGCGGCTACCGCGTCGTCGAGGGTCGGGCCGTACGGCCGGCGCTCGGCCACCGAGCGCAGGAAACCGGCCGCCTCGATGACCTTGGTGTCGTCGTAGCTCATCGCGATACCGGCGCCGGGCTGGAAGGCACCGAAGTCACCGTGTTCCGGGCCGGCGAACACGGTCCGATAACTCTGCGACTGGTAGTCGGCGCCGGTGCTGACCGACAGTTCGCCCATCCGGCGGAAGTCCCAGGCCAGGGCTCCGGTGGTGCCGTGCACCTCGAAGCCGTACGTGTTCTGCTCACCGACCGCGACCCGGCTGGCCTCCAGCACTCCGCGGGCGCCACTCGCGAACCGCAGGAGCGCACTGAGGTGGTCCTCGTTCTCGACCGGTCCGGGCGGGCCGTCGGCACGGGCGAAGTGGCTGGCCGCACCGGTGACCGTCGGCCGTGAAGGGATCACCGTGGTGGTGTCGGCGACCAGCGCCTCGATGTCGCCGAGCAGGTGCCGGGCCAGGTCGACGGCGTGCGAGGCCAGGTCGCCGAGGACTCCGCTGCCGCCGTGCGAGCGGGTGAACCGCCAGGACAGTGCGCCTTCGGGATGTGCCGCGTAGTCGCTGAAGAACCGGAACCGGGCGTTGGTGATCCGGCCGATGGCGCCGCCCGCGATCAGGGCGCGGGCCTCGGCGACGGCCGGTGCGGCCCGGTAGTTGAAGCCGACCGTGCTCCGCACCCCGGCCCGCGCCGCGGCCTCGGCCACCGCGCGGGCGTCGTCAGCGGTCAGGCCGACCGGCTTCTCGATCCACAGGTGACGCCCGGACTCGGCGACGGCGGCGCCGATCTCGCGGTGCAGGAAGTTCGGGGCGGTGACGCTGACCGCCCCGACCCGCGGATCGGTGAGCAGGTCCCGCCAGTCGGTGGTGGCCGTGGCGAAGCCGTACTGTGCGGCGGCGGCCTCGGCCCGGCCCGGTTCCGGGTCGGCGACGGTGACCAGGTGCGCCGCGATCGGCAGGTCCGGATAGTGATGACGGACCCGCAGGTAGGCGCGGGTGTGCACATGCCCCATCCACCCGAACCCAACAACCGCGACCCCGAGCGAAGACCCGCTCATGCCGGGTCGCGTTCCAGCTCGTGGGCCAGCTGTTCGAGTTCGGCGCCGCCGGCCATCATCCGGGTCAGGTCGGGCAGCGACAGCTCGTCCTTGGCGAAGTCACCGAGGCTCTTGCCGCGGTTGAGGAGCAGGAAACGGTCCCCCACCGGGTACGCGTGGTGCGGGTTGTGGGTGATGAAGACGACCCCGAGCCCGCGGTCCCGGGCCCGCGCGATGTAGCGCAGGACGACACCGGCCTGTTTGACGCCGAGCGCCGACGTCGGCTCGTCGAGGATCAGCAGGCGGGCGCCGAAGTGCACGGCACGGGCGATCGCCACGGATTGACGCTCGCCGCCGGACAGGGTGCCGACCGGCTGGTCCGGGTCGCGGATGTCGATGCCCATCTCCGCCAGTTCGCGCCGGGTCGTCTCGATCGCGGTGGTCCGGTCGAAACGGCGGAACGGGCCCCACCCCTTGGTCGGTTCGGAGCCGAGGAAGAAGTTCCGCCAGATCGCCATCAACGGGACCATCGCGAGGTCCTGGTAGACGGTCGCGATCCCGGCGTCGAGCGCCTCGCGCGGGCTGCCCAGGCGGACCGGTTCGCCGTCGAGCAGCAGCTCACCGCTGTCCGGCTGGTGCACCCCGGACAGGATCTTGATGAATGTCGACTTGCCGGCGCCGTTGTCGCCGAGCACGCAGGTGACCTGCCCGGCGCGGACCGTCGTCGAGACGCCGCTGAGCGAGATGACGCTGCCGAACGTCTTGGTGACGTCCCGGATCTCCAGCAGTGGAGCGTCGGTCACCGCTACCTCCTCGACAGTTCGGCGAAGCGCCGGATGTACTGGTTGGCCAGCACCGCGAGCAGCAGCATCGCGCCCAGGAAGAACTTGAACCAGTCGGCGTCCCAGCCGGCGTACACGATGCCCTGCGATGTCATCCCGAAGATCAGCGCGCCGATCGACGCCCCGATCGCGGAGCCGAAACCGCCGGTCAGCAGGCAGCCGCCGATCACCGCGGCGACGATGTAGATCAACTCCTGACCGAAACCGGTCTGGGCCTGGATCGAGGTGAGCCGCACGATCTGGGTGGTGCCCACGAACCAGGCCGCGAACGAAGTGATCATGAAAAGCGAGATCGTGGTACGGGCCACCGGCACCCCGACGTTGCGGCCGGCGTTCGCATCGCCACCGGTCGCGAAGATCCAGTTGCCGAACCGGGTGCGCAGCAGCAGCCACGAGCCCAGGATCGTCGCGACCACCCACCACAGGATCGCGATCTGGAAGTCGGCCCCGGCGATCGTGATCTCACTGGCGAAGATCGCGCGCAGTACGTCGTACCCGATGATCTTGTCGAAGTTGTTGATCTGCACGGTGTTGGTGACGAGCTTCGTGATGCCCAGATTGAGGCCCTGCAGCATCAGGAACGTGCCGAGCGTGATGATGAAGCTCGGCAGGCCGGTACGGACCACGAGGTAGCCGTTGACGAAGCCGATCGCCAGGCACAGGGCCAGCGAGATCGCCAGCGCGGCCCACGTGTTGACGCCGTAGTACGTGGTCAGCAGCCCGCTGGTGATAGCGGCCGTGCCGGTCTGCACGCCGGCCGACAGGTCGAAGTGGCCACCGATCATCAGCAGTGCGACGGCGACGGCCATGATGCCGAGGGTGGAGGCCGGGTCGAGCCAGTTGGCCACACCGCTCGCCGAGCGGAAGACGTCGGAGAGGGCGGCGAAGAACGCGAAGACGAGGATCGCGCCGAGCAGGGCGCCCAGCTCCGGTTTGAGCAGCAGGCGCTTCAGCGGGCCGACCCGGGCGAGACGCTCGTCCGGGCCGGCCGAGGTGACGGTGCCGGTCGGCATGTCAGCGGGTACCGGCCGCGGCGAGCTGCGCGATCTGGGCGGCGTTGTCCTTGGTCACCAGGGTGGGTCCGGTCAGCACCTGCTGGCCGCCGCCGAGGACGTTGAGGTTGGACTTGTACTGGGTCAGCATCGTGACCGCCATGTAGCCCTGCAGGTAGGGCTGCTGGTCGACGGCGAAGAGGATCTTGCCGTCCTGGACGCCCTTGGCCACGTCCGCGTTCAGGTCGAAGGTCGCCAGCTTGGCGGCCGAGCCGGCCTCGCCGATACCCGCCGCGGCGACGGCCGCGACCGGGCCGCCGAGCGTCACGACGCCGTCGACCGCGGTGTCCGACTGCAGCTTGGACTTGATGGTGGCCTGCGACGACTGCAGGTTGTTGATGTCGACCTGCAGGTTTTCGATCGGCGCGCCGAGCGTGCTCGCCACCGCGGCGCAGCGCTCCTCCAGGCCCACGTTCCCGGCCTCGTGGATGACGCAGATGCCCTTCTTGATGCCCTGCTTCTTCAGTTCGGCGCCGACCGCCTCGCCGGCGACCTTCTCGTCCTGACCGATATGGGTCAGCGCGCCGAACTCGGCGGACCGGGACGAGCCCGAGTTGATGGTGATCACCGGGATGCCGGCGGCGACGGCCTTCTCGACGCTCGCCTTGAGAGCGTCCGGATTGGCCATCGAGACCACCAGGCCGTCGACCTTCTGGTTCACGGCCGCGTCGATGAGCTGCGCCTGCTTCTGCGGGTCGCCGTCGCTGGAGTACGTGATGGTATCGCCCATGTCGGCGCCGGCCTTCTCGACACCGTTCTTGACGATGCTCCAGAACGCGTCACCGGCCGCGCCGTGGGTGACCACGGCGATCTTGTAGCCGTAACCGCCCTTGCCGCCGCTGGCCTCGGTGGTCTTCTCGGCGTTGACCGCGTTGTCGCTGCTGCACGCGGTCAGAGCCAGCATCATGGCGGACAGGGCCGCCACGGACGCCAGCCCACGGGTTCCATGCTTCATGAGAGTCCTCTCTCAAATCGCCTGCGGCGTGTGTTTCGGGTTCGTTTCGCGGTGTTGAGTGCAGCCTGTGACGCACTGTGCCCAAGGTCAATACATTGTCCTGACAATATTCGCCAATCCCCTGACAAGCGGATGTGATTGTCAGCTCGATCCGGCCGGCGACAATCCTCAGGTTGCCGCCGCGCCGTCGATCTAGAGGCACATGGCCGACGAGCAGATGATGAAACCCGAGGACCGGGATGCCGTCCTCGCCGCCGTGGTGGCGAAGGACCCCGACTCGTTCATCGCGACGATCGGGCCGAACGGCCTGTTCGCGCCGATGCCCCCGGAGATCGCCGGCCTCGGCCTGCGCCCGATCGACGGCGAGTCCTCGATGCTCGGCCTGATCGTCGACGAGGACCACCGGCTGGTCATCGACACCTGGTACCAGCTCCTCGCGGAAGGCGCGGCCAGCTGCATGGTCCGCCTCAACGCGGCACCGGACAGCACGGCCCGGATGCACCTCGTCGACGCGACCCACCGGTTCGGGGTGCACGTCGCCGTCATCAGCGGGTCGGGCCTCTCGGCGGACCTGACCGTGCTCCCCGAACTCGTCCGCCCCCGCATGGTCACCATGGTCAAGAACCCGACGTCGGTGGTGACCGAGGTCGGCCCCGAGATCGGCCCGCTGCTCGGATGGGAACCGGCCGAGCTCGTCGGACAGCGCACCCTCGAACTCGTGCACCCCGGCGACCAGCAGCGGGCCATCGCCAGCTGGATGGACATGCTCGGCACCCCGAACGGATCGGCCCGCCGGGTACGGCTGCGGCACCTGCACCGGGACGGGCACACCGTGTGGTTCGAGGTGACCAACCACAACCACCTCGCCGACCCGGAGAACCCCCGGGTGGTCGCCGAGATGCTCGACATCTCCGACGAGATGGCGGCACAGGAGGCGGTCCGCGCCGCCGAGCAGCTCATGCGCCGGCTCACCGAGACGATCCCCCTGGCCATCCTGCAGGTCACGCACGAGGGCCGGGTCAGCTTCCTCAACGAGCGGGCCGCACAGCAGCTGAAGGCACAGACCGGCGACGTGCTCAGCGAGGCGGTACTGGAACTCACCGAACCGGCCGACCGCCCGCTGGTCGCCCGGGCGCTGGCCGGCGTGCTGACCGGGCAGGACACCGATTTCGAGTACGGCCGCCGCGAGCCGGGTGCCGGCAACCGCCGGATCCGGGCGAACCTGCGGGCGCTGACCGGCGACGCGGGTGCGGTCACCGGCGCGATCGTCTGCCTGGCCGACGTCACCGAGGAGGCGCTGCTGCGCGAGAAGCTGTGGCGTCAGGCCACCTTCGACGCGCTGACCGGCTGCCACAACCGGGCCGCGACGATGGCGGCACTGGAGGAGGCGCTCGGCGGCACCGACCGGCACGCCGGCACAGCGGTGATCTTCCTGGACCTCAATGCCTTCAAACCCATCAACGATCGGTACGGACACGCGGCCGGCGATCTGCTGCTGAGCCAGGTGGCGGTCAGCCTGCGCGGTGCGGTGCCGCCCGGCGCGATCGTGGGCCGGATCGGCGGTGACGAGTTCGTGGCGGTCTGCCGTGACGTGGCCGGCCGGGAGCACGCCGACCGGATCGGCGCCGACCTGCTCGCGGCGCTGAGCGCGGCCCGGGTCCGGATCGGCGGCAACACCCTGGTCCCGCAGGCAAGCCTCGGTGTCGCCTGGTCCCGGTACGGCGAGAACGACCCGGACGAGCTGATGGCCCGCGCTGACGCCGCCATGTATGCGGTGAAGCGGGCACGCGGCGGCCGGGACAGGTCTATCGAGAGTCTTCTCTTGACATAGATCCACGGACACTGGGAATGATGGGACTCCGCCGACCAGAGTGGAGTTTCCATGGTCATTTTCCGCTTGGCAACCACCGTCGCCGCCACCGTGGCCCTGGCCGCCGGCCTGCTCACCGCCACGGCCACGCCCTCGGCCGCCGTCGTGTCCGGGCCGGTCATCGACCAGAATTTCGCCGACCCGGACGTCATGAAGGTCGGCCGCACCTACTACGCGTACGCCACCAACAGCGACGGCCGGAACATCAAGTGGGCCACCTCCACCGACCTGGTCACCTGGACGGTGCAGGCGAGCGACCCGCTGCCGAAGCTGGGCGCCTGGGTCGACACCGACTGGACGTTCCCGCCCGGTGGCCCCGGTGACCGCGGCGTCTGGGCGCCGGAGGTGTTCGCCACCGGGCCGCGAAGTTTCGTCATGTGGTACACCGCCCACGACCGCGCCTCCGGCAAGCAGTGCATCGGCGCCGCCACCGCCACCACGCCGGGCGGACCGTTCGTGCCCCGTGACACCGCCCTGGTCTGCACCCCGGAGATCGGGGGCGCGATCGACGCGTCCTCGTTCACCGAGAACGGGCGCCGTTACATCCTGTGGAAGAACGACGGCAACTGCTGCGCCCAGGACACCTGGTTGCGCCTGCAGCAGGTGAGCGCGGACGGGCTGCGCCGGATCGGCACCGAGACGCCGCTGATCAAACAGAACAAGCCGTTCGAGGGCACCCTCGTCGAGGCGCCGACACTGTGGAAGCGCGGCGGCACGTACGTGCTGTTCTACTCCGCGAACTTCTTCGGCAACGGCAGCTACGTGAGCAGCTACGCCACCTCGGCGAGCCTGCGCGGGCCGTACACCAAGGCCGAATCGCCGCTGATGACCACCGACGCGTTCGCCGGCACGGTACGCGGGCCGGGCGGGCAGGACATCGTGACCGGGCCGGACGGCCGGGACCGGATCGTCTTCCACGGCTGGAACGCGGACTTCACCTACCGGGCCATGTACTCCCAGCGGCTCGACTGGCAGGGCAGCCGTCCGGTCGTGGAGGGCGCCAAGATCCGCTACGAGGCCGAGGACGCCGCCTTCACCCGCGCCAACGCCCGCTACGCCACCGGCGGCGCCAGCAACGGTGTGGTCGTCGGCGGCATCGACTTCGACGACAGCCGGGTCACCTTCACCGTCCACGTGCCCCGGGCCGGCACCTACCGGCTCTACACCCGCTACGCCAACGGATCCGACGCCGGCGCGGCGAGCCACACCCTGACCGTCAACGGCACGGCCGCCGGAACCGCCGACTACCCGTTCACCGGCTGGGACAACTGGCAGGTCACCGAGCGGGACGTGACCTTGCGGGCGGGAACCAACACCATCGCGTACGGCAAGGGCGCGAACTACGCCGAACTGGACGCCATCGACATAGCCTGACCCGCGGCGTCTATGACTTTGGACAGAGGTGAGTTCAGCTCGTGGGCAGACGTGCCGGGGCGCCGCCATCCCTAGCCTTCTCGGCATGGCTGTCACGTTCACCGGCGACGACCGGTTCCCCGCAGTTCTCGCCACCGCCCGGGCCGCGGCCCGCGACGAGCTCGGCACCGTCCATCTGCTGGCCGGGATGGCCGGTGCCGCGCCCGACGTCGCGGCACTGCTCGACACCTACGACATCACGCCCGCCGTACTCCGGGCCGTACTGCGGGACCGGGTCATCGGTGACGGCCCGGCCCCACCGGTCGCGGCGGTCGTCCGGGGTCACGCGACGCTGCCGCTGACCGCCGGGGTCCGGGCGGCGCTGGTGCGCTGCGCCGCCTACCACGCGGGCACCCGCACGTCACGGCAGCTGCTGGCCACCATCCTGGACGATCCGGGCACCGGAGCGGTCACCCTGCTGCGTTTCTGCGGCGCCGACGTCGAGGCGGTACGGCGGGCGCTGCGCACCGGGCAGACACCGGTCCGCGCCGAGCGGCTGCCCGCCCCGCTGCGGCCGGTCCGCGACCGGCTGATCGGCCGGCAGCGGTACCGCGGGCGTGGCCTGCGTGACCTGCTGCGGCCGGTGATCACGCGGGTGCCGGTCGACTACGCGGCGGCGCCGGTACGGTGGGCGTCGGCGGAGGCCACCGAGGCGGCCGGACATGCCGGGCGGGTGGCCCGCACCGACGACGTGCTGCTCGCGATGGTGACGACCTTCCAGGTCGCCGAGGCGTATCCGCACCTCGCGAGCGAGGTCGCCGAGTTGTACGACGGTACCCGGCGCCTGCTCACCGGTGTCGGCCCGGAGGCACTGGCCACCGCCGTGGCCGCCGAGCGGGGTGACGACGAGGTTCCGCTGAAGAGCCTGCTGAAGGCCGGTATGGGCGCGCCCCGCGACACGGCCGGACTGCTCCGGGCGCTCACCGCACACCCCGGGACTCGGGCCGCTCGCGTGCTCCGCTCGCTCGGCGCGGACCCGCGGGTCCCGGCATGTGCGCTGGTCCGGACCGGCGAAGCGGCGTGAGCCGTGCGGCCGGGCGGGCCCGGGCCGGCGTGCGCCGGGCGGGCCGGGCCGGGCCAACGTGCGGCGTGCGGTATGCGGCTTGCGCTGCGGCTTGCGGCGGCAGGCTCGGCGGAGCAGTGTGGCCCGGGGCCGGCGGGTCCGGGCCGGACCCGGCGGCCGCTGGGTCAGCCGCGGGATCGCGGCAGGCAGCACTTCTTGTACTTGAGCCCCGAACCGCACCAGCATGCCCCGTTGCGCTCCGGCGGCCATGCGATCCGCGCGGTGCCGGTGGCCAGAGCACGGGCGTAGCCGGCCCGGTTCTCCGGCGACACCGGGTCGCCACCGATACCGGCCTGCGCGGTCAGGGCGTCGACCGACCCCGGCAGCAGGGCCAGACCGGTGCGGCCGGCCGCGGTCTGCCGGACCAGCTCCTGCTCCAGGCTTGCCCGGTGCTCGTCCCACGTCGCGCCGTAGGCGTCGGTCCGCTCGGCCAGCCGATCGAACTCCGCCCGCGGCCAGAACACCAGATCCGTGGCGGGAGCGGCCGCCGCTCCGGAATTGGCGTTGGCGAGCCTCGTCTCCAGCCGCTCCGCCAGGTTGTCGTGTGTGTCGTGCTGCAGGCCGAGCGCGTGCCGCAGCCGGTGCCGCTGCTGCAGCAGGAAGAACAGCACCCCGGCGTCGTCGGCGTCGGCCGGCTCGGTGACGCCGCGCTCGGCCACCACCGCCTGGACCGCCTCGGTCAGCCACCTCTCCGCATCGCGGGCGCGGCCACCGACCGCCAGGGCCGCGGTGACGTAGGCGGCCGCGTCCGGGTACCTGGTGAGCAGCGGTCGCAGCGGCTCGACCAGGGCATTCGCCTCGTCGGCTCGGCCGCTCCGGTACAGGATCCGGGCACGCAGCGCACGCGCCGCGGCGGCCGGGCTGTCGTCGCGGTCACCGTACGCGGTCACCGCCGCGTCGGCGTACCGCTGTGCGGCGTCGAATTTCGAACGGCTCTCGGCGATCTCGGCGGCGAGGCTCAGCGCCAGACCCGCGTCCTGCGGGTCGGCGAGACGGCCGGCCTCGGCAGAGTGCGCCAGATCGGCGGCGACACCGAGCGGGTCGGCCGCCCCGAGAGCGGACTGCCGGATCTCATTGAGGTCGGCGCTGGTCAGATCTGCTGTCAAAGGCACGCCGCCACGCTACTGCGGGCACCGGCGGATCGCTGTTGATCTGAGTCACGTCAACCCCACCGGTCCGGGCTGCCTCCAGCATCGCGGAGGCAGCCCGGTCCTGGTTCACCAGAGGCGCAGCCGGTGGCTTCCGGCGGTGAGGCCGGCGAGCGGGCCGGCCGGGTACGCCCGCTCCGGGTCCTTGCCGGTGCCGGTCAGGTCGGTGGCGATGACCGCGGGGCTGCCGTCGCGCTCCTCGAACTCGGCGTCGGCGAAACGGACCCGCTCCAGGTCGCGGCCACCGACCGGGACGAGCGCGGCGCCGTCGAAGTCCTCCGGCAGGTCGGTCACCAGGTAGACCTCGTCACCCTCGGTCACGACCGAGGCGGACGCGCGGTCCA
Organism: Actinoplanes sp. NPDC023801; assembly: GCF_040639655.1. Taxonomy (NCBI): domain Bacteria; kingdom Bacillati; phylum Actinomycetota; class Actinomycetes; order Micromonosporales; family Micromonosporaceae; genus Actinoplanes; species Actinoplanes sp. NPDC023801. The sequence continues at coordinate 120,738 of NZ_JBFAAI010000005.1, forward strand.
GCGTCACCGCGTCCCGCTCACCGGCGAACGGGCGGGCGCCGGCCGCGTAGACGTTCTGCCGTGCGTAGACGGCCTGCTTGACGTTGAGGAAGCGCTGGTGGTCGCCGGGCGGCTGCTCGTCGATGCGCCGCAGGTACTCCTCGAAGGACGCCGGGAAGCCGTCGTAGCCGGCCGTGCCCGCGTACGCCGGCGACATGCCCTCGGGCATGGCGCCGTACGCCGCGTCGCGGTCTCCCCCGATGAACACGTTGCCGATCCAGCGGTCGTCGCCGCCCACGATGAACGCGTAGCCGGCGACCTGGGTGCTGTGCGGCCGGTGGTACGGGGTGGCCCGGTCCATCACCGGCTCGACCCAGACCGTACCGAGCAGGAGGTTGTTGACGAACGCCCCGCCCTGGCTCCACAGCTCCAGCGCGGCCGGTGAGGCGAGAACGTTGTGCTCCACCAGGTACGGCCCGTGGCTGACCTCGATGAACAGATCGCGGTTGTTGTCGTGGTAGACGTTGCGGGAGACCCGGCTGCCCTGCGTCTGCCAGTCCAGCCAGGTGCCCAGCGAGCAGTCGTGGATGCGGTTGTGCCGGATCTCGACGTCGATCGCGGCATGCAGCTTGATGCCGCCGATCTCGTACCCGTAGAACTCGCGCTTGACCGCGATGTGGTGGATGTGGTTGTCCTCGATGGTGGAGAAGACGCAGCCCAGGTGCCCGACGATGCCGTTCTGCCCGCAGTCGTAGATGTGGTTGCGCCGGATCACGTGCGACCCGATGTGCTCCTTGTCCCACCCGATCTGCCGGGCGGAGAAGACCGACTCGAGCTGGTACTGGTAACCCGGCTTGTCACCGCGCTCGGTGGCGTAGTTGTGGCCGGTCGAGGCCTCCTTGCCGATGGAGATCGCCGAGCATTTGGCGTCGTGGATGACGTTGTCCTCGATGATCCAGCCCTTGGACCAATTGGGGCCGATGAGACCGGGCTGGTCGGCGGTGGGCGGCGTCCACGGGGTGGCCGCCTGCGCGAGCTCGAAGCCGCGCACGGTGATGTAGTCCAGATGCGGCACGAGCGGGTAGAACACCGACCGGCGTACGTTGATCTCGACCAGTTCGGTGTTCGGGTCGGCGCCCTGGAAGTTGGCCCAGATCGTGGTCTCCTCGGCGCCGACCTCCGCGTACCAGACCAGCAGGGTCTGTTCCGGGTTGCGGACCCGGTCGACGGTACGGGTCCAGTCGTCGATCATCTCGGTACGCTTCTCGGGCGCGGACACCTCGGCGCGCGACCCGGCCTCGTAGAAGCTCAGCCCGTTCAGGTAGACGTCACCGAGGTGCTTGCGGGGGCCCTTCTCGGCGTGGACGACCCAGTCCCCGGCCAGCTCCTCGGCGAACGGGTTGAACTCGCCGAACAACGTGTTGGGCACGGACACGGTCCAGACGGTCCCGTCCGCGGGTGTCCAGCCGGTGACGCGCTCCGAGCCCTTGATGACGACGTGCTCGCCCTCAGCGGCCCGGTAGGTGATCCGGCGGCTGTCGCTCAGGCCGCCGCGCCGGGGCGTCACCCATTCCCGGTACTCGCCGGCGTGCACCACCACGGTGTCCCCGGGGCGGGCGAGCGCGGCGGCCCGGTTGATCGTCCGGAACGGCCGCTGGGCCGAGCCGTCGGCGTCGTCGGATCCGGTGGTCGCCACGTGCAGCGATGTCATCTCTGGTGCCCTTCTGTCGTCACTCGACCTCTCGAGAGCGAAAGTTTCGGTGGCGTATCGGAATATGCGCCAAAGCTAGGAAGTGCTCCGAGGGTTGTCAAGGAGTCCACGGCGGCGGGACATGACCGCGTACAGCGCCAGTAACACAAGACACAGGACGACGAGCAACGGACCGACGACGTACGGCCCGATCTGCTCGACGACCACACCGGCACCGGCCGGGATGACCGCCCCGCCGAATCCGGCTGCCGCGGCCATCTGCAGACCGATCGCACGGTTCGCGTGCGCGTCGCCGACCCGGTCCGCGGTCGCCAGCGTCAGCAGCGGGAAGACCGGGGCGGCGGCGAAACCGATCACCATCAGGCCGGTGACCGCCAGCCAGCCCGGCCCGGGCAGCGCCACCAGCACGGATCCGGTCAGCATGCCGCCCAGACCGGCGACGAGGGTATGGCCGGTGCCCCAACGTTCGACGGTGAAGCCCTGCACGACCCGGCCCACGAACAGACTCCCCCAGTACGCCGAGACGCAGACACCGGCCACCGCCGCGCTCACCCCGCGGTCCTCGGTGAGCAGCAGGTAAGCCCAGAGTCCGGTCGTCACCTCGATGCCGACGTAGATCGCGAACGCGGCCACGCCGAGCCACACCGCGGGCATCCGCAGGGTCTCCATGACACGCGGCTGCTCCGCGGCCCGCGCCTCGTGCGTTCCCGTGTCACCGGCGGCGTCACGCGTCCAGGACCGCAGGGTGAGGACGAAGGCGATGGCCAGCAGAGCCTGGGCGCCGGCCACGATGCCGTACCCCCACCGCCACGACAGGCCACCGCTGAGCACCGCGGTCATGATCATCGGACCGATGGCCACACCGAGCCCGAAGAAGGCGTGCAGCCAGTTCATCTGCCGGGCCCCGAACGCACCGGCCGCGTACGCGTTGAGGCCGGCGTCGACACCGCCGCCCCCGAATCCGGCCAGCAGCGCGCACGGGACCAGCACGGCCAGCGACGGTGAGACGGCGTACCCGGCCAGGGCCAGGCTCGCCGCGGCCGTGCTGGCGGCGAGGAGCCGGCCGACCCCCAGCCGGTCCAGGCTGAAGCCGGTCGCGATGCTCGAGGTCAGATAGCCGATCATGCCGGCGAACAGCAGCACGCCCACGGTGCCGGTGGAGAGTCCCAGGCTGTCGGCCATCGACGGCCAGCCGACGCCGAGAAGTCCGTCCGGCAGGCCGAGGCTGATGAAGGCGCAGTAGGCGAGGAGCAGCAGCGACATGCGGATCGCGGGACGGGCTGCGAGGCCTGCCGCACCGGCCGGCGGACCGGCAGTGCGATCCCCGGGCGGCGGAACCGTCACCCGCAGATCATGACACAGGCAGGCGTCGATCGCCGGGCGGCAGGAGAGTTGGCAGGACTCCTGCCGATGACCCGGCATGATGCGACGGGCCGGCCCGCCCGGCGAGACGATCCGGGCGGGCCGGCAGGTGATCAGTCGGTGATACGGATGTCGTCGATGAAGCCCCGATAGCCGCCGGTGTTCCCGGGCTGGTCGTAGCCGACGTCGATCTGACTGATCTCCTTGCCTGTCGCCGCCCCGCCGAGTGGGACCACGACCTCGTTCCAGGTGTCCATCGCCAGCTTGCCGCACTGCCCGGCCGGGTGGATCCGGCGACCGTGCTGGTCGGTGGCACCCCGGTCCCGCAGGTTGGTCTGCGTGCCGCTGAGCGGATCGGTGAAGATCAGATCCAGCGCGACGCACGTGCTGTTGCCGCCACTGACCATGGGGCTGGTCGCGGTGCTCTGCGGGTAGATGCGGTAGGTGAGCCGGGTGGACGGTGAGACTTTCACGCCGGTCAGCTGGAACGCCCTGGTGTAGGCGAACGAACTCTGCGTGCTGTTGTCCTTCCCGGAATACAGGACCGAGTTGCTGCCGTTGTAGGCGCCCGCCGGGGATCCGCCGGTCGTGAACAGTTCCGGGCCGGTCAGTGCGCAGCACACACCGATCACATTGGCGATGCCTCCTCGAGGACTTCCCGCGGAGACGCTGTTGAGCCAGTTCAGGCCGGGCTCGCCGGGCTCCACGCCATTGGCGAACAGCGGCGGGGTCCAGACCGCGTCGGTGATGCGGATGTCGTCGACGAAGCCGCGGTAGCCACCGGTGTTCGACGGCTGGTCGTACCCGATGTCCAGCGCGTCGATCTGCTTGCCGGCGGCGATCCGGCCGATCGGGACGATCACCTCGTTCCAGGTGTCCATGGTGAGCTTGCCGCACTGGTACGCCGGGTGGGCCCGGTTACCGTTCTGATCGGCGACACCGCTGTCGCGCACGTTCGTGCCGTCGGTGAAGACGACGTCCACGGCGACGCAGGTGCTGTTGGTCCCGCTGACCATCGTGGTGGCCGCGGTGCTCTGCGGATAGATGAGATACGACAGCACGGACTCCGGCTGGAGCTTGAGGTGCCGCAGGTCGTAGGCCTTGGCGTAGGCGTACGACCGGGTCGTGCTGTCGTCCTTGCCCGAGTACATCACCGCACCGGTGCCCCCGCGCGGACCCGGCGGGGCGTCGTGGGTGGGCACCAGCTCCGCACCGGTCAGTGCGCAGCAGACACCGCCGATGCCGGAGTCGGCGCCATGACCGGGGCCCCGGGCGATGGTGCTCTGCCAGGTGAGTCCCGGCTGGCCGGACTCCGTACCGGTGGCGAAACCGGCGACGTTGTCGGTGACCCAGTCGTCGCCGGTCACGCCCTGCCGAACCTCGATCTCGTCGATGTTGCCGAACCACTGCTCGCCGTAGGCACCGGCCTGACCGTCCGGGGTGCTCCAGGCACGGCCGACGGTGAACGCGCCGGGTGCGTGCCACAGCACACCCGCGCGGGCCGCGGCCAGCTCGTCGTTGACGTACAGCCGCAGCTGGACAGCGCTCGCCGCGTTGTACTCGAATCTGAGGCGGAACCAGTCGCTGGTGTCGTCGGCGGTCAGGACCCGCGGGGCGATCAGGTGCGAGACCTGCTCACCGACGTCCTGGTCGGCGCTGGGGAACGCCACCTCGAACCGGGTTCCGGTCACACCGCCGACCGTCGACGGGCGCGTGCCGAGGTAGAACGCCGACTGCTTGCCGCCACGCTGCGCCACGGCGGTCATCACGGCGTCGTGTTTCGCCGGCTGGACCCACACCGAGACGGAGAACGACTGATCGGTGCGCAGGACAGGGGCGTCCTGCCAGACGGCGGGCTGCCCCGCCGCCGCGGTGTTGCGCTGCGCCCAGCCGTACTCGCGGGTCGTCTCCCGATAGTGCGGATCGGCCGGATCGTCGGCGAAATGGGTCTCGTCGAGGTCCAGCGAGGCGGCGGTCCAGTTCGCCCCGCCACCGAAGTTGCTGGTGCCCTGGCTCAGGGTCAGCCGGCGGCCCCAGCCGGTGCCGGCGCCCGGCGCCTCGCACATGTCCGCCGTCCCGGACTCGTAGCAGGGGGCGGCGGCGTCGAAGTCCCAGCGGCCCACCGTGACCGGCGACATGATGCTGGGCTCGTCGAATCCGCCGGAATCCGGGTCGCTCGCCGGCTTGCCGGTGAAGTCGTCACGGACGAACGCACGGTTGTAGACCTGCACGTCCGCGACGCTGCCGTACAGATACTCGCCGTAGCCCGAGGCGGTCATCCTGCGGCTGCCGATGCGCAGCGCTCCGCCGGCGCTCCACGTCGCGGGTGCGGCGACCTCCGCCTTGAGTACGCCGTCGACCCAGATCCCCAGCTTCCTGCTGGTGGCGTCGTAGCTGCCGGCCACATGGTTCCACCGGCCGGCGACCGCGCTGTCGATCGCGCACGCCGACGTGATGCCTCCACTGGACGCCTCGTCGGTGGGACGCACCCCGAAGCACCAGCTCGGGTCCGTGGTGCCGTCGCCGTCCACGTCCTCGGGCCGGAACTGCAGCTGGAAGTTGGCGGTGTTCGCACCGTCCTGCGACACCAGTGTCTGCGCGCCGGTGACGTTGTCCAGCCGGGCCCACGCCGCCACCGAATAGTTGCCCGTCGTCTCGGTCAGGCGGGGGGTCGTCACCGAGCCGGCGCCGGCGAAGTGGAGGTTGCGCGTGTCGGCCAACCGGCCCTTGTCGGCCCACGAGGTACCGGCGGCGGTCAGGACGTTGTCACCGGCGAGACCCGGTTGCCGGTCGGCCATGGCGTCCGCCTCGGCCGTGCCGGGCCGCCTCTCCAGGCCCCAGCGAGCCAGCGCCGGCGACGGACGTGGCACGGTGATACCGGTCGAGGCGTAACCCTTGTTGTTCGTGGCGTCGATCGCCTGCCCGTACATGATCGCCAAGCCGTACTTCTCGGCATTGAGCTTGACGACGGCCTCCTTGCCACCCGCCACGGACGCCGCCGCGACCTCGTGGATGCCGGCCTCGCCCCAGCCGTACCGGAACACCCGCACGTCCGTGTCGGGCGAGGACAACCTGAACGTCGCCGGCGCACCCGGTCCCGGCGGCGTCTGCACCACGGCGACCGAGACCTGCGGGGCTCCGAGGTCCACGACGAAGAAGCACCACGCCGAATCCTTGCTCTGCTGGTGGTACGGCGAGGGATCGGTACTGAAGACCTTGAACGCGTATCTCTTCCCGTCGGTGATCGCCGGGGCCCGCCCGCTGGTCGCGCGGCTGCCGGCGGTGGCGTAGTTCACGCCGGGCCCCGGCACGCCGGCCACGGGCCCGTCCCTGGGCGCCTCCACCAGCGTCCACGTGGCCTTCAGCGTCTGGGAGGTGCCGTCGGCGTCACCCAGCACGGCCGAGAAGTCCGGTGTGGTGGTGCCGATGTGGATGTCGTCGGTCGCGTTGCAGTCGACGCCACTGACCTTGAGCCGGTCGGGCGGCGTGGGGATGGCGTCCTTGTCGACGATGAGTTTGGCGCTGCCCGGGAAGTACTTCTTCCAGCGCGCGCCGTCGGACTCCGACTCACCCTGGGCGTCATGGGCGGTGAACACGAAGCCGACCGACGCGGTGCCCTTCTTCGCGAGGTTGCCGACCAGCGTGGTGACCGCGTTGGTGTTGAAGTTGACGGTCATGTCGGGCTGCGGGGAGTCGCTGCAGCCGTCGCCCTCGTTGGCGTGCGACGACACCGTGGCCATGTAGGTGCCCACTCCGGACTTCCAGGCGTTGCGCGGCGTGGTGAACGAGCCCGCCTGGTGCATGCTGTTCGGCGTGTTCGTGCACGACCAGGTGTGATCCACCTTCATCTGCACGTACGCGTCCTCCACATGGGCCCCCGCGAGCGCCTTGATCGGGAACTCGAAGAACGACCGGTAGAGCCGGCCGTCGGGATCCTTGCCGACCCGGGCCACCGAGGTGTCGGTGTTGTTGGTGTTGTTCTGCGTGGAGTACGCCCATCGCGAGTCCTCGGTGCTCCACGCCGGATCGATGAAAACCGGGAACGTCGCGCCGGCGCCCAGCAGGCCCACGTCCGGACGCAGCAGCAGGCTGCCGCCGGGTGTCACCTCGGAGCCGAGCGGCGCGGTCCTGGCCAGGTCACCGGGACCATGGTGGGACGACCTGACGTTGGCCCGTGGAACCGGCGCGTCCTTGCCGGAGGTGGCGCCCTTCCGGGCGACGCTGTCGCGGGAGTCCCACATCTGCGGCACGGCCGCGGAGGCGAGCACCGCCGACCCGGCGACCGCCTGCAGGGAGCCGTCCGGCAGGCGGCGCGCCTGCGCGTCACCGCCGAGGGCGAAACGGACCTCCCGCACCTTCGGATTCGCCGCCGCGGTGGCGTCCTTGACGACCAGGACGTGAGTGAACCCGGTCGGCGTGGCGCGTACCGTCAGGTCCACACCGGACAGCACCTCGCGGTAGGTGGCGGCCTGCCGGTCACCGGCGGGGTCCTTCAGATCCGGCACCGGCAGCGGGCCGTACGGCCAGGTCAGCGTGAACGTCTTCCCGCCCCTCACCAACGTGACCAGCGGGCCCGTGCCACCGCCGGAGAATCGCACGTCCGCCAGCGTGGCCGCCGGGCGCAGCGTTCCTCCGGCCTCGGAAAGCCGGACGTCGACGTCGGCCCACGAACCGTTGTCGCGGCGGACCCGCTGCGGCACGGCCGCGGCCTCGTACGTCAGACGGCCGGTCGGCTCGGCGAACACCTGGACGAACTCGGTCCGCTCGGACAGCACCTCCACCCGCTTACCGCTGTCCTTCGCGGCATTCACCGCGGCGGCGACGGCCGGAACGGCATTCGCCGCGGGTACGGCGGCAGCCGATTCCGCATTTGTCTGCGATACCGCGGCGGCAAGCGTCGAAACGGTCAGAAAAGCCATGAAAGCGCGCAGCAGATGTCTATGTCTTGGCGGTGGCCGGTCGAGCATGAATTCTCCAAGTCTCGCAATTTGACAATGGTGAACGGGGACGTCGTCTGCCACACCGCTGGAGGCAATTCACCAGCAGTGTCAGAGAACTGAATTGCTATTCGGGAACGGAGATCAGCCGACCGGTTGCAACGCGGCCCCGGCGCGGGCGGCGACGTCGCCCGCGATCCGGATGGCCTCCTCCTCGGTGTCGGCCTCGACGATCAGCCGGGTCAGCACGTCTCCCTCTGCCAGCAGCACGGTGCAGGTTCGGAGTTCGTCGCCGAACCTGTCCACCCGATCACAGAACATCAACTGGCGATCCACCGATGGCAGGGGCGGCAGCGGGACACTGTGGACGCCGGTGTGATCGCCGAGGTCCCTGTACTTCTCGCAGGTGAGGACACCTTCGACCTGTGCCACCGCCTCGGCCGCGGTGACCGCGCCGAACGCACCGGCGAACTGGATCACGAAACGCTCACCGCCCCACCACTGCCGCTGGCGGCCGAAAGCGCTGCTGTAGGCGCCCTTCGCCGCATCGTTGCCGCATACCGAGGAGGCCAGGTCGTCGGTGTAGGGCGACGGCGGGCCGGTCATCTTCCTGCCGTGGATCTCGTCCGCATCCAGCAGGGCTCGCTCGACCCGCCCGGCGGCGCCCGCCCGCACCGACGAGCCGGGCTGCTGGCCGGGGGCCGTGGCGCCGGGCGACGGCGGTGGCTTGCCGTTGCTGAGTGGACAGCCCGACGCGTCGCGGATCGCGTCGGGCGCCAGAGGCTCCCCGCTTGTGAAGTAACGGACGGTGCGCGGATCGGTCCCGGCCGGGTGGACGGGCGCCTCCGATGCGGTGAAGACGAACCCCTTGCGGTCGGTTCCGCCGGTCAGGTCGACGATGTCCACCTCGCTGACGAAGTCCTCCGGCAGCACCGGGCGGGCCGGATCGCTGCCGGCCCGCACCGGCACATCGGTGAACGGCTCGTCGGCACCCAGCGCGAGGAACTCGCCCGGCCCGGTGACGGAGCGCGGCCCGCCGGCCTGCCACCACACCCGCGGCTGACCGGCGGCCGGCGACTGCCCGGATTCACCGTCGCGAACAGTCAGGCCGACCACCTTCTGACCAGGGCACAACGGAACGAACACATGATAGGTGTCACCGATCTTCGCGAGACCGATCAAGTAGTCATCGACCGGCTCCGACTGGCCGATGCATCCGGCCGACGCGGCCGCGGCCACCAGTGCCATCGCCGCACCCAGCACACGCCGGACGGACGGTCCCGATCGACTCACCACGGTTCCTCCATTTCTCACATCGCATTCGGCGGGGGTGCCGGCTCCTCCGGCCGGCACCCTCCCGTCCAGGAGTCCTATTCAGCTACGCATACGTAGCTGCCACCGCCGTTCTGCCCGTTCCATGCCGTTCCCTCCGGCATGGTTTTGATCTCGGCCTCTATCTCGTAGTAGTTGCAACCGTCCTCCGCTTTCAGCCAGCCCAAGGTGTGGTACCTGATCGCGAACAGGAACCCTTGCTTCTCCCACTGCTTCTCCTTGTGGTAGCGCTCGTGAGCGAAGAGTGCGTCGCGTTCCGCCTTGGTCTTTTCTCTCTTGCCCTTCATGTTGGTTCGGTCGGTGGTGACGAAAGTGCCGCCGTAGGTGGTACCTCCGGCTTGACCGAGCAGATCCCCGAGGGGGTTCTTCGCGTTTTCCGCGCAGACGGTCATGCCTCCTTCTTCGTGGCATGTACCACCGGTGACCTCCACCAGGTCCTTCACCGCGCTTCCTACCATGTCGGACTGTTCCTTCGGAGTCAGCCAGAGCGCCCGGGCCTCTGCGACGATGCCGTCGGCCACACTTCCACCGAAAGTGATCAGCGGCTCGAAGACGTTGTTGTCCATGAACTCGTCGTACTTCCCCCAGGCGTCCCCGATCTCCTGACTGAAGTCCAGATCCTCGGAGATGCGGTCGCCGACCGGGCCGCAGATGCCCATGAAGCAGCTGACGTTCTGCTTCATCAGATTCGCGAACTTGTCGACCACGAATCCGGCCACTCCACCGGCCACGGACCCGCCGCCGGACGAACCGCCGCCGGACGCTCTCTCACCGGACGAACCGCCACCGGACGAACCGCCGCGGCCACCGCTTCTACGGCGGCCACCACCGTTGCCGGCGCCGCCGCCGTTGATAAGGGCGGTCACGCCCCTGGTGATGGCCACGACCAGACTGATGAGCCAGAACGGGTCGAACATGCCGGTCGGGTCGGACGAGGTGATCGGGTTGTTGTGGCCGTACGCGTAGGCATTCCACTGCTGCGGATCGTTGAGGTCCTGTACCGGATCCACCGAGATGAAGCGCCCCAGGACCGGGTCGTACAATCGCGCTCCGATGTGGACCAGGCCACTCGGGTCGTTGTCACCGCCGACGAATCCCTTGTTGGTGGGCCAGATCGGGTTGGTACCGCGCTCCCCGCCGTAGGGCGTCTGCCGGCGGATGTCGACGCGCTGGGTGTACGCGTTGACGGCCACCTGCTGGGTGCCCTGGTGGTCGTCGAAGAGCCAGGTGAGGCTCTGCGCGACGTTGGTCCGTGACGCGACCGTCCGGCCACCGAAGGTGTAGAAGCGCGTGCCGGTCACCGCGACCGCGGTCTTACGGATCTCGTTCCCGGGCAGGAACAGGGTCGTGCCGGACGAGTCCCGGCGCAGCAGGCGGGTGCCGTCGGCGTCGTACAGGCTGGTGGTGGTCTGCCCGTTCTCCTTGAGCACGACCGGCTTGCCCTCGGAGTCCCACTCCAGTTCCTGACCGCCCCGCATCGTCATGTTGCCGGTGGCGTCGTACTCGTAGCCGATCGTGCCGGCGGTGCCGCCGGGCACGGTGGTGGTCATTGCGGTGACCGCGTGCGGCCGCACCTTGTCGGCTCCGGACGGTGGCACCGCGTAGTCCCTGACGGTGTCGCCGGCCGCGGCGTGCGACACCTCCTGTGTACGGTTGCCGAGCTTGTCGAAGGCCCAGTCCAGCCAGTACGGCGCCGCGCCACCCAGGCCGGCCACCGACGGTGCAGCGGCGCAGGACACGCCGGCCTTCGGAGTCCAGGCCGAGGTGAGCCGCCGGAGCACGTCGAACCGGAAGCACTGAGTGTCGGCCGGACCCACCTGCGGGGTGTCGGCGATCGATGTCAGGTTGCCGGCCGGGTCCCAGGTGTAGCCGCGTTCGGACACGGTGCCGGCGGCGGTCTCCGGCTTGACCTTGAACCCCCGCATCCGGCGTGTGTCGGTCTCGTAGGAAATCGCCTGCTGGGCATACACCCCGCCGGCGATCTTCATGGTGGTAATCGTCGGCTCGCCGTAGGCGCTGTACTCCTGTCCCGCCACGTAGGTCCCCACCGTCGACCAGGCCGAGGTGAGACTGGTGGGCAGGCCGGACACCCGGTCGTAGGCGGTGGTCACCTGTTCGCCGGCGTTCCCTCCGGCGTCCGGGTGGCTGAGGCTGGTCTCCGCGCCGTTGTAGGGCGAGTAGGAGTGCCCGTAGATGTAGGTGCCGGCCAGGCCGGTCTCCGCCTCCGGGATCACCCAGTGTTCACCGGTGAGCCGGTAGTCGCTGGTGAAACCCCGGGCCTGCCACTTGTACGCGTTGCCGTTGTCGTACCGGATCTTCTCGGTGAGCTGGCCGCGCACCGTGACTCCGGTGTAGAGCTTGTCGTACTTCCACTCCGCCCGGATCTTTCCCGGGACGGCCTCGTCGTCGTGGACCGCCACCTTGCGGCCCATCGAGTCGTACGTGTAGACCAGCACCTCGTTCCGGGCGTCGGTCGTTCTGACGACGTCACCGGCGTCGTTGAAGTCGGTCCTGGTCCGCCCCTTGTCGGGGTCCTTCGTCTCGACCTTGCGACCGCTCATGTCGTACAGATAGGTCCACCTGTTCTCCCCCGGGTCCACCACGGAGGAAAGCTGGTCCTTGCTGTTGAAGTGGTACACCGTGCGCTCGTACGGCCCCGCGGTTCCCGACGGCGTGGTGTACTGCCACAGTTCGGTGGTGCGGCCCTGCACGTCGACCAGCGCGGTCTGCGTGGCGCCCCCGGCCGGTGGCACCGTCGTCACGCGGTCACCCTCGTAGCCGGTGCGGGTACGCCACTTTTCCACGAGGTTGGTGACGCCGTCACCGGACCGGAAGATCGCATCGGTGACCCGGCCCGCCCGGTCATAGACGTTGACCGCCTGGGTCGGCACCGACCACTCCGGCTCCCACCACAGCGTGCCCGACGGGCCACCGGGTTCGGCGTGCGCCGCGAACTCCATGCCGATCCGGCCGTGCGCGTCGTAGATCTTGTCGGCGACCACCCGCCCGCCACCGACGGCGGCCTTCTGGGTCTGCCGCGGCCGGAGGAATCCGTCGAAGATCTCGTACGAGACGTCGATGCCGCCACCCGCGTTGATCGTCTCGGTCTTCACATACGGATATCCGCTGCGTGTCGCGCTGTAGTGGTAGGTGAATCGGATGGCCGGCTGATCCGGGTGGTCGGCACGGGTCCACCTGCTGTTCCACACATGGGTGGTCCGGCCGAGCGCGTCGTAGGCGCCCTCGCTGACCCGGCTGTTCATGTCGGTGACGCGCACCGAACTGCCCCACGCCGGGTTGATGGTCGTGGTGGTGGTCCAATTCGTCGCGGTCCGGTCGACCCGGCCGGTGGCCAGGGAGCCGGCCGGGCTGAACTCTGTCGAGGTGGTGTTGCCCCGCACGTCGGTGGCGGTGGTCTGCCGCCCGAAGGCGTCGAACGTCGCTCTGGCGCTCCCGGCCAGCCAGAGGGTCCCGGTCGCCGCGGTCCAGTCCTTGAGGGTGTCGGTACGGGTCAGGTCGCCCCGCTCCGGCAGAGTGTCCGCGTTGTCCGCCGCGTCGTAGTAGAACAGGGTGTCGGAGAGCACGTGGTCACGGCTCGACGGCGCGGTGCCGCACGGCCGTGTCGTCACCGTCACCCGCTTGGTCGCCTTCACCAGGTTCCGGGCGGCGTTGCGGTGATAGGTGTTGGTGGTGCACTTCTCGTCGCCGGTCCGGCCGAGATCACCGTTCTCCTGCACCGTCTGGGCCGTACCGTAGGTGTCGTCGAACGTGCTGGTGCTGCTGCTGATCCGCCAGCCGCGGGCGCCGTTGACGCCCAGGGCCGTACCCGTGTAGGTCGTCTTGATCCCGGTGAAGCGGGCCTCCGCCGTGTCGCCGTTGATGGTGCGCGAGGCCAGCGGCGCCGACCGCCACGGCACGTTCACCGTCTTGCCGACCGGCTTGTCCAGACTCCCGTTGTACACCGCCTCCTCGCGGACCAGGCCGGCGAACTGATCGTCGTCATGGACCGTCTCCGACCCCATCGACGCGGGCACCGTCACACTGCGGGTGCCGCCCGAGGGCGCCAGCCGGTCGCCGTGCATGCCGCGCAGATACGTCGTCCTCGTCAGGGTCTGCGCGCTGTCCCCGACCTTGGTCAGCACGCCGGCGAATCCGCGGAACTGGTTCCACGTCTTGTACTTCGGCTTGCCCATGCCGTTGTCGTCGGCGTAATGCCAGGCCGGTGCGCCCTCATACGTGTAGAAGGTGTTCTTCGTCGGCGACTGATGGCCGTCCGCCAATTGCACGTCGGTCTCGGTGACCTGCCTGACGACGTACTTGTGCCACCACTCGGTGAGGGTTCCGCCGCTGGTGGAGTATGGATCCGGTCCGACCACCGGGTAGCAGAGCCTGGTGTTGTCGTGCGGTGACCGCGGCAGGTTCCCGGCCGAGCACTCGGGCAGCGAATAGGTGATCTGGATCAGGGCGCCGGTCTCGGTGTGGATCGCGGCCATCCGCTGCCAGTTGTTCGTGGTGTTCGTCTTGCTCAGCACCCGGTTCGGCATCGCCACCGGGTCGAAGGACACCGGCGGCATCGTCACCGTGTCACCGACGTGGCCGGCGTGCACGATCGAGTCCAGCCACAGACCCGGCCGCTGCCCGTCACCCGGCGACGGGAAGGTGTGCTTCAGCGTATACGAGTCGACGACCTGCCAGTCCGGCGTCGTCCTGGTGGTGTCCCACACCCGCGTGGTGACCTTCGCGAGCCGTTTGGTCGTCCAGAACGTCGGCGAGAAGTCCGTACACGACGTCGCCGAAGCCGCACACTCCTGGTCCCACGGGGTGTCCGGCCAGTGTGCGCCGTCGTGGTTCGAGCAGTCCGACAGGCAACGATCACCGGTTTCGAAGAGGACCTGGGCCGGCGCCTTCACCGACCGGTCGGACGAACCCCGGTCCCACGTGCCGTAGTCGATGCGCGCCAGGTTGCCGCCGCGCACGTACGACATCGTCCTGGTCTTCGTTCCTTCGGCCGCGTACTGGTTCGTCTCCCGGTCGTACCAGTACGACGTGGTGTTGCCGTGCGCGTCGATCGAGTAGTCGAGGTTCCACCGCCAAGCCTGCGTCCGGCGCGAGGCGGCGAAGGTGCCGGCGTGCCCGGGTTCGCCCGCGTGGTTGCCGTAGACCGGCACGGTCCACGCCGAACCGGTCGCCGTGCTCTGGCCGGGCAGGTTGTTCAGCCCGAAGAAGTGCTGGGTGCCATCGGACGTGGTGAGTTTCCAGTACTCGCCGTTGTCGTCGCCGTTGCTGCCGCCGGTCAGCAGTTCGAACTTCGAGCCGTCCTCGGCCCGGCCGTGCCAGCCCTTGCCGGCCTGGTGAATCAATTCGGTGCTGCTGCTGCCGAACGACAACGTCGCGTTGTCCGACCGCCAGCACTGGTCACCGGTATAGGTCGGGTTGTTGTCGTCGCCCGCGGTGTCGTCATTGCAGGACACGTAGGAACGCTCGATGAAGCCGGCCGAGTAGCCGAAGCCCTCGCCCACCCAGGACGGCTGGTTGTTCGACGCCGAGGACCGTCCGTCGACACTGCCGGACGAGTACCCCAGCCCCACCGAGGGAGGCGCGGCGCCGATGCCCGGTGGTGTGCGGATCGGATAGTTCCAGGAGAAGTCGCCGGTGGAACCGCCGGCCGACCACGTGGAGGAGGCGGCCAGGGGCGTGGCCGTGAAGTCGCCGGCGTCACCGGCCGGCGCGGCCGCCAGCGCCACCAGGGTGCTCGCCGAGGCGGCGACAGCGGCTTCGGCGGTCACCTGCTGGGTCACCGGGTCGTTGCGGGACGGCAGCAGTGCCGGAGCGCAGCCCGCGCGGCCCGGTGTGGTCAGTGCACACTCCGGCAGACGCCAGGCCCGCAACCGCGAGGACCAGTCGGCGCCGTACGCGTTGCGGAAGGAGGAATAGTCGAGGGTGACCGAGGCGGTACCGGCGGCCGACCCCTTGACGCGGGCCGCCACCGTCGCCCGCCACTGTGCAGGCAGTTGCGAACGGTCCACGACCGTCGCGCTCACCGTGGCCTGCTGAGGCTTCGCCCAGCGCACCGGCAGTGGCTTGCCGGCGCCCGGCCAGACCGGCGCGGGCAGCTTCGCCGGCGGCGGGAGAACGCGCCCGCGGGGCAGGCCGGCCACCTCACCACCGGCCTTGTCCAGTTTCTCCACCTGCGCGGTCAGCGGGGTCGGCCGCGGCTCCGCTGCGGACGCCGGCCGCACGATCACCGTCGGCAGGGCGACGACGAGAAGGGCCAGGAAGTACGCGGGCGAATACCGGCGCAGCGATGTCGGGCTGAGGGCACGGAATGGTGGACGGGCACGACTCATGGGGCTCCCCGTATCAGGGTGACGGCGTAGAAACTCGCCGGTGCGCACGCCCCAGTCGCAACCGAAGATCATTGATCTCGCGGCCACTGTAGAACATCGGGCGCCGCCCGTGGGGGCAGCTGCGCTGGCCGACCGGAACGAACGCCGACGACCACCTGCGTGACGAATGCGCCGACCCGGCCTCACCGCTGTTCGCCGTACCCGAACAATCTCTCGCCTCAGAATTCCCCAACCCGGACGTCGCCCGCCGCGTCCTCGAAGCAGCCGGCGGCGATACTCGCGCCTTCGCCAACATCGCCAGCACCGCCGGCGGCCGGGGCGGCCAGGTTCCCTCCGGCACACTATCTCCGCTGCTCAGGCAACTAACCGAGGACAAACAGATCCTGGCGGCCGACCGGCCACTGTCGACCGGCGGCGGCAAACCGACCCGCTACCGAGTCGCCGACACCAACCTCCGCCTCTACCTCGCCATCCTTCGCGACGTCCACAACCTGGCTCGGCGCGGCCGACCCGACGCCGGCTACGCCCTGTTCACCAACCGCTGGACAAGTTGGCGCGGCCGCGCGGTCGAACCCCTGATCCGCACCTCGCTGGAACAGGCCGCGATCACCGGTGCCCTGCCATGGCCGGAGACCCAGGTCGTCGGTGGTTGGTGGAATCGCCAGTTCAACCCCGAGATCGACCTGGTCGGCGCCGACACCGCACCCATCGCTTCCCAGATCCGTTTCTGCGGGTCGCTGAAATGGATCGGTAAGCCGTTCGACACCCACGACCTCCGGCAACTCCAGAACGGCGCGGCTCAGGTTCCAGGCTTCGACCCGGAACGAACCGGGTTGATCGCCGTTAGCCGATCCGGCACCGACCTACCGGACGGCGCCGTCGATGTCGCTTGGACGCCGGACGATGTGGTCGCTGCCTGGCAATCCTGAGCCGATCTCCACGCGGAAACGCCGCCCAGCACACCTGAGCCGGGTGAGCACGCGAAGCAGGGCGGGCCCACCATCCCGACCCGCCCACACCCGAGAAGATTCCCCGCACCCGTCGAGAAGGTGACGAACGCTCATATTCGCCTATCCCATGGCGGAGTGGCTTTCCGGGAACCGGAGCTCCAACTCGATCGAGTTCTTGTCGTTCTTCAGGCCGGCAACGATCGGTGCGGGCCGGCCCATCCGATAACCCTGCGCGAAGTCGACGCCGTACTCCCTCAGCAGGGTGACGGTTGCGTCGTCCTGGACACATTCGGCGGCGACGCGAATGCCGAGCGTGTGGCATAGCTCGACCAATGTCGACACGATGGCTTGATCCGGTGGCGACTGGCAGATGTCGACGACGAACACCCCGTCGATCTTGACCAGATCCACCGGCAGGTACTTCAGATACGCCAGGGCGGCATGGCCAGTACCGAAATCGTCGAGCGCGAGCTGGCAGCCGATGTCCCTGATGCCCGTGGCGAACGCCAGCGCCTCGTTACGGTTCTCGATCAGAGCAGTCTCGGTGATCTCGAACGTCAGGCACTCCGGTTTCACCCGGTGCCGATGGATCGCCTCGGTAACGTGGGCGAGTAGGCCGGGATCGGCGAGCGACTTCCCGGAGATATTGATCTGGTAGTGCGAGGTCTGAGCGCCTTGGCCGATCAGTTCCAAGGCATGATCGATGACCCACTTGTCCACGGCGAGGATCTCCCCAACACGTTCAGCCATGTCGAGGAACGCCCACGGGGCGATGAAGTCGCCGTTGCTTCCTCGGACGCGGAGTAGGATCTCGTGGCGGGCGATCTGGTTGAGCGCGAGGTCGACGATGGGCTGTGCGTAGAGAGCGAACCCGTCGGTCGCGACCGCCTGGAGAACCTGGGATCTGCAACGGTTCTCCCGGTCGGTGCCGTCGGCTGGCTGGTCGAGTGCGTGGACGGCGAGGCCTTGGCGGCGTGCTTCTCGAGCCGCGTGCTCGGCGTCGGCGAACAGATCGAATCCGGTGTCGTGCACGCCGCCGGCAAAACGCGCCACCCCTGCCCAGGCGTCGAGGCGTAGTGCCTTCTGCCGGACGGTGAACAGGTGCCTTCGGAGGGCGCTGACCGCCCTGACCGCGATGGCGTGAGCGGACTCGGCGTGCTGACCGGTCATGAGCACACCCCACAGACCAGGCGCGATCAGGCCGCAGGTCAGCTCCGGGCCGACTGCTTCGCGCAGCAGCGCCGCGACATCTGAGGTCAGCTCCTCATGATCCCGTTCGCCAGTGGCGGCGGACAGACGAGAGGCTGGCTGCGTCGCCACGACGATCACAGCGCCGTGCGTGATGCGGCGGGCGCGGTCGACCTCGTCGGTCAGGTAACCGCGGTTCGGCAACCCGGTCACCAGATCCCGGGCACGCTGGTCGGCGCAGAGCATCGCATTACGGGTAGTGAGCCGGCGCCGTTCCTGCCGGGCGATTTCGAGGATGGTGACATCGCGTCCCGTGGCGATGAGTCCTGATGGCTCACCGGCAGTGGTGAGTACCTCGATGTGGCAGTGCACGTGACGGACTGCGCCGCCGGGGTGGACCGTCCGGAAGGTGATCTCCCCCGGACGACGCTGGGCCCAGACGGTTCCGACCGCCGTCCGGACCGCCACTCGATCCGCCGGATGGATGAGCTTGACCAGGGCGTCCGCGGTCAGGTTTAGTGTTCCCGGCGCATAGCCGAAGATCATCGCCATCTCGTCCGACCATTTCAGCCGGCCCGCGATCAGATCCACCACGCCTGTCGTCTTGCCAGACCCAGCCGTCCAGGTGATAGTGCCCCGCTTCGCTCGCTGTGCCGCCCGCTCGACCCGCGCCGCCTCGTCGATGTCCGCCGTCAGCGGGTCGATCAGATCGGTGTCGGCGAGAATCTCGTAGCCGTCGGCGCGCGAACGGTCGTAGGCGGCTTGCGCCGCCCGCCCGACCCGGCGGGCCCGCGCGAGCTCGAGTGGGCTGGGCTGCCGGGTATCCGCCAGCGCGAGGATGTCATCGAGGTCCATGCGCACCTCCCGTACGGCGGCTCTTCGCGTCGGTGTAGCCGGCTCTCTCCGCCAACTGACGAAGCTGCTGCCTCGCAGCCACCTTGTAGCTACGGACGCTGTTGTCGGTGAGGCCGAGGGCTCGGGCGATCTCCTGGTTGGAGAAGCCTTCGCGCGACATCTGGAACACCTCCGCATGTCGCGGCGGGAGCTGCTGCAGCCAGCCACGCAGCAGTTCCTCGGCCTCCCACGCATCCGCCAGGTCGGATTGCGGTCCCACCGGCACCTCATCGGGCAGTGGCGCCGCTTCACGCTGGCGCCGGTCCTGCTCCTTGAGAATCTTGTACCGCGCGGTGGTGATGATTGACGCGATGGGTTCCCGGTATTCCCGGATCTTCGCCCACTGGACCCGACCCTCCAGATAGGCCTCTTGGAGAGCGTCCCGGAGCATCTCCGGATCCCAGCAGCGGGCGCGGAGAACGCGCTCCGCGGAGTGGTAGCTCTGATTGAAGAAGACACCGAACTCGGCGTCGTGCTCCTTCTTGAGCCGAACCGACTCCGCCTGCTGTGACTCCTCACCGTCGCCTGGCTCCGACGCCAGGGCCGCCGAGCCGTCCAGCGCGCTCACGCCGCCTCCTCGCGGCCACTCAACGGCTCGCGGCCCCCGAACTCCACCTCGCGGTGCCCATCACGATCACGCTCCACGATCCGCACGACGCCGCGGGGGCGTTCCGCGAGCCCCATCAGGCCGGTCGCGCGAGCCGCGGCACGCGCCGACGCCTCCCGTTCCGCGTGCAACCGCGTGCGGTGCGCAATGTAGGCCCGCACCAGACCCGCGATCACGCCCGCACCCGCAAGCGCCAAGACCATCACTCCGTAATCGGAGAGCGGCCCCGCCATCAACGCGCCCATCATGCCCCCTCGTCGCATCCCCTACTGCATCACTGTCCGTGGGGAGCGCCTGATGTAGATGCCGAGCCGCACACAATCTTCAAGGAGATCAAGGATCATGTTTTTTAGCTGCTTAAACGCCATAAAGTTATGCATGAGACACACGGAGCAAGAGTAGCGGCCAGCCATGGGACAACCACCGAATGTGACCTAGCGCAATCGGACAGACTCCGGAACATCACCATCGCCAGGCCGGTCGGGCGGAACGCCTCGGACGGGGTTAATCGTCAAGCTGGACTCGCCGGGTTCGCCGGCTACGGTGAGAGCCTCTTAGTTTCACCCCGGCGTCGTCATGCCACTTGAGGCATATCGGCATCCGCACTGCCTCGGAGGCACCCTGCCGACTCGGCATCCGGACGGCACCGCCTGTCCGCCCTGCACGCAGCTCCGACCGCCCTCTCAAACGGCTACCGATCAAACAGGCGCAGCCGCACATCCTCGCCGTGCTCCACAAAGCACCAGACCGGGCGCAAACCGGAGGCACCGGCCGGCGTTGCCACCAATGTCGCCAGACCCTCGGGACTACCACAGACAACCGCGGTCAACTTCCATCCCGCGAACGGAACCACGATCCTGGAAGCCGGAGCAAGCGGCATCACCTCCGTTGACGGAGGCATCACATGTCGCGGTAGCCAACGGACTCTGCACTGGAACCCGGCTTCGTCACGACGACAGCCGTCGCCTCCGGCACGGCCGGCGATCCACTGGGCAGCCGGGCATCCAGCAGGCGGAGCACGGTCCCCAGCACCACCGCGATCAGCACCACCACGCCCAGGTTGATCAGGACCGCCGGGTAGCCCCAGCGGGTGACGTCCGAGAAGGGATACGGGTACCAGCCGGTCGCGGCGCCGTGAGCCAGCGTGTAGCCGATCCAGAGCAGCGGCCACACGGCGGCCCACGCCATGGTCCGGGCGTCGATCCGCGGGCGCGGGCCGAACAGCAGCCAGCCGAGCAGGGCCGCCCACGGGGCGATGTAGTGGAACCCCAGGTCGGCCCACCAGGCGACGCCGTGCAGTTCGACCGTGCCGGCCAGGATCGTGCTGTAGACGATGCCGGTGATCACGATGCCCAGCAGGCCGTCGAGCCGCACGATGCGCCACAGCCGGCCGTCGCGGTGCGGATTCACGGCCAAGGTGGCGGCGGCGATGAGCAGGAGCAGGTTGCTCTGGATGGTGAAGTAGCTGAACAACCGCTCGAAGCGGGTACCCACCGGTTCGCCGGAGCCGGTGGCGGTCAGCACGATGCGGGTGGTCAGCGACGCGAACACGATCAGGGCCAGGGCGCCGTGCCAGGCCCGGGACAGCCTGGCGTTGTCGATCTTCACGGGGCGGAACGGTATCAGGAGCTCGGGAGCCGTACCTCGACCCGGAGCCCCGGCCGGGCATCGCCCAGGGTGACCGAACCGCGATGCCGTCGCACCAGTTCCCGCACGATGGCGAGGCCGAGCCCGGACCCGCCCGCGTCACGGGCCCGGGCGTCGTCGAGGCGGGTGAACCGCTGGAAGACGCGTTCCCGGTCCGATTCGGGGATGCCGGGCCCGTCGTCGGTGACCACGACGACCAGCTGCGGTCCGTCGGCGGCGGCCGAGACCGTCACCCGGGACCGCTTGTGCCGGACCGCGTTGTCGAGCAGGTTGGTGACCACCCGGGCCAGCGCGTCCGGCTCGGCGAGCAGTGGCAGCGGCTCGCCGGGGTCGTCGAAGCGGACGTCGGGGTAGCGTTCGGCGGCCTCGCCGACGAACTGGGCCAGGTCGATCTCCTCGACGCGGGCGGCCGGCAGGCCCTCGTCGGAGCGGGCCAGCAACAGGAGATCGTCGACCAGCCGGGACAGCCGTTGCACGTCGGCCAGCAGGTCGTCGGCGAGTTCCGGCCAGTCGGTGTCGTCCGGCAGCCGCTGCGCTACCTCCAGCTCGGTGCGCATGTTGGTGAGCGGGCTGCGCAACTCGTGCGCGGCGTCCGCGACGAACGCGCGCTGCCGCGCACGGGCGGCGTCCAGCCGGTGCAGCATGTCGTTGAGGGTCACCGCGAGCCGGTGCACCTCGTCCTTCGAGTCCGGTACGGGCAACCGCCCGGCCCGCGCGCCGCCGGTGATCTCCTCGGCTCCCGAGCGGAGCGCGTCGACCGGCTTCAGGGCCGCGCCGAGCGCCCGCCACAGCACCGCGGCGAGCAGCGCGATCAGCAGCGGGTAGAGGACCAGCAGCGTGATCTTGAGAACGTGCACGCTCTGGGCGATCTGGCCGGTGGACTGGGCGACCAGGATGCGCAGCGGGGCGGTCGGCGGGCCGGCGGTCACCTGCACCACGTGGACGTCGCCCTCGTACCCGATCCGTACACCGGGAATGGTCCTGCCCTCGCCGTCCTCCAGGCCGGCCAGCTCCTGCGGATAGAGGATGGTGAAGAGCCGGTCCGCCGTCGCCGACACCGCCCGGATCCCGCCCTTCTCGTCGATGACCTGCACCTGCACGCCCGCCGGGACCGGAATCGGGTCGGGCACCGAGTTCCGTTCGACGAGGGCGGCGACGCCGTCGGCGGTGTTCTTCGCCTCGCTGTGCACCGAACGCAGCTGCGCGTACCCGAGGACGACGGTGAGCAGGAACCCGCCGGCGGCCAGTCCGAGGGTGAGCGCGGTGACCGAGGCGATCAGCAGCCGGGCACGGAGGCTCAGCTCACGGATGCGGCGCACCTAGCTCACGCCCGTCCCGGGCGGGACGATCGCCAGCCGGTACCCGGCGCCGCGGACCGTCTCGAGCCGGTCCCGGCCGATCTTGCGACGCAGGTAGCCGACGTAGACCTCCACGGCGTTCGGGGCGGTCTCGAGGGACGCGTCCCACACGTGGTCGAGCAGTTCGGTCTTGGACACGACCTGGCCGGGGCGCCGGATCAGGTATTCGAGCAGGGCGAACTCACGGGTCGTCAGGGTCACCTCGGTGCCGGCGACCAGGACCCGGCGTTCCGCCGGATCCAGTTCCACATCCCCGAACGCGAGCACCACCGGACGGGCCTGGGCGCCGCGGCGCAACAGGGCACGGAGACGGGCGAGCAGCACGACGTACGAGAAGGGCTTCGTCAGATAGTCGTCGGCGCCGCAGTCGAGGCCGTCGGCCTGGTCGTACTCGCCGTCCTTGGCGCTGAGCATCAGCACCGGCAGCCAGTGCCGCTCGGCGCGCAGCTGCCGCACCACCCGGTACCCGGACAGCCGGGGCAGCATCACGTCGAGGATCATCGCGTCGTACCCGCCGTGGCGGGCCATCTCGAGACCGTCCTGCCCGTCGGCGGCGACGTCCACCGCGAATCCCTCGGCCTGCAGGCCCCGCCTCAACGCAGCGGCGAGCCGCGCCTCGTCCTCCACCACCAGCAACCGCACGCGATCACACTGTCATGCGGCCGCCGGATTCTCATCCGGCTCTCAGCCGCATCTCAGCGGCTCGGCGGCGGCCCGCCCGGTCCACCGGGTCCACCGGAGGGTGGCGAGCCGCTCGGAGCACCCGACGGCGCGCCGTCACCGGTGAGCTGCCCGCCCGTCGGCGTGGTGGTGGTGTCGACACCGACCTCCAGGGTGGCGACCAGTCCTTCGGTCACGCCGCCGGTCACGACGGCGAGCTGCAACGCCCCGGAGTCCTCGCCGAACACGTTGTCGGCGTCGAGGGAGACCTGCGCGAGAGTCGTCACCGACGCCTCGTACCCGGGCTCCCGGTAGACCACGTCGCAGATCTCCTGCGGCAGCGCCACCTGGGACGTGGCGATCACCTTGGCCGAGTCGGTGATGCTCGCCTCGTCCGGGTAGACCTCGAAGTGGACGTGCGGCCACCGGCCCGGGTAGCAGGCCGGGAAGATGCTGGTGAAGGTCACCTCGCCGGCGTCGTCGGTGATCTGCACCCCGCGCAGGTAGTTCTCCGCGGTGATGCCGGTGGAGTACAGCGAGTACCCGCCCGCCCGGTCGCAGTGCCACACGTAGACGGCCACCCCGATGTAGGGCGCGCCCGCGTTGGCGAGGTCCTTGACGCTGAGCGTGAGCGTCATCGGGACACCGGCGGCGGTGCCGGTCGCGGTGCCGAAGCTGGAGCGGATGTCCCGGCGCACCACACCGGTCCGGTCCAGCACGTCCGGGCCGTTGGAGCCGTCAGCGGGATACGGGCCGGCGGTCTCGTCCGGGATCTCGGCGACCGTCCCGGACGTCTCGGTGGTGCGCTCCTCCGGGGATCCGCAACCGCCGAGGCCGAGGAGGGTCGCGCCGAGGCCGACCGCGCGCAGCAGGTCCCGGCGGCGCATCGTCCCCAGGTCGAACCCGCATCCCTGGTCGACCAGCTCGGAGCCGGGTCTGGGCAGCTCACGGCCCTCGTAGGCGGTCACGGCGTCCTCGATCCCAAGTGTCCCTTATCGTTCATATAACGGTATATGAGCCCTCTCCCCTAAGGGTCCTTCTCAGCCGGATCACAGCGGCACCGGCGCACGATGGGACGCAGAAGATTCGGGAGGTGGACATCGTGTCCGTGTTGAGGTCTAGGCCGGCGCTGCGTTGGCTCGTCCCGACGGCTGCGGCGGTAGCTGTCATCGGGGGCGGCGCAGCGGCTGGAACACTTGTGGCGAATGCCGACCCGGCGCTGCCTGAGCGCAGTGCCGCTCAGCTGCTCGTCGATCTGCAGAGCGCCGACCCCAAGGGGCTGTCCGGCACCGTGGTGCAGAGCTCCGACCTCGGATTGCCGGGCATCGCGGGG
Source organism: Actinoplanes sp. NPDC023801 (assembly GCF_040639655.1). Lineage (NCBI taxonomy): Bacteria > Bacillati > Actinomycetota > Actinomycetes > Micromonosporales > Micromonosporaceae > Actinoplanes > Actinoplanes sp. NPDC023801. The sequence goes on from NZ_JBFAAI010000005.1 coordinate 145,043, forward strand.
CTGCTCGGGAACGCGACCGGCGGGGGCGGCAACCTGACCAGCCTGATCGCCGGCAGCAACACCGCACGGGTGTGGTACGCCGGTGAGGAGAAGATGCGGTTCTCGCTGCTCGGCACGAGCAACCAGACCGACGTGATCCGCAACGGCACCGACGTGTGGGTCTGGGAGAGCAAGGAGAACACCGGCACGCACTTCAAGCTGCCGGCCGGCGCGGGAGAGCGGGAGACGGCGCCCCATGCGGTGCCGAGCACCCCGCAGGCCGCGGCGGAGGCGGCCCTGGCCGTGATCGACGACAGCACCAAGGTGGAGACGACCGGCGCGGCCGAGGTGGCCGGGCGTGACGCGTACGAGCTGGTGCTCAGCCCGCGCGACACGGACTCGCTGGTCGGCCAGGTGCGGCTGGCGATCGACGCGAAGGAGCGCATCCCGCTGCGCGTCGACGTCTACGCCAAGAACACCACCAAGCCGGCGTTCCGGGTCGCGTTCGAGCAGATCAACTTCGCGGTACCGGACGACCAGCAGTTCGCCTTCAACCCGCCGCCGGGCGCCAAGATCACCGAGGAATCGGTGCCGGAGGACGCGGTGAAGGAAGACGCCAAGGCCGCGGCCGAGGCGGAGAAGGCGGCCCGCGAGGCGGCCACCCAGGGCGACAACTTCAAGATCGTCGGCGAGGGTTGGACCACCATCGCGATCACCAAGGGCCCGAAGCTCGACGAGCTGAACGCCCTGCCCAAGGCGGCGGACGGGACCAAGGACCCCGATGCTGCCGAGGCCGCGAAAATGGCCGAGGGCTTCCTCGGCACGCTGACGCCGGTGAGCGGTGCCTGGGGCAGCGGCAAGCTGCTCAGTGGCTCCCTCTTCAGCGTCCTGCTCACCGACGACGGCCGGATCATCGCCGGCGCCGTCACCCCGGAGGCCCTGTACAAGGCCGCCGCCTGACGCATCACCGCACCAAGTGAGACGCCGCGCCGGCTGCCCCGGCGCGGCGTTTCACTGTGCCGGCTGCCCCGGCGCGGCGTTCCGCCGTTCCGGCTGCCGACCGGCGCGCACCCCGGGTCATCAGGTCATCGGATGCCGGGTCCGGTCAGGCGATCACGGATCACCGCGATCTCGGCGGCGGTCACACCGCCGCCGTCACCGGCCGGGGTGCCACCGAGATCGCGGGCGTTGACGAGGTCCGGCCAGTCGATTCGCACACCAGGCAAAATAGGCGCGCCTGTCCAGCCGGGGTCAGAATTCCAGCTCGTCCAGGCCGCGCACGACGGGGACACCGGGATCCCGGTGCACCCCGGCCCGGTCGAGCAGCACCGCGGGCAGCCCGGCCGCGACGGCACCGCGCACGTCCTTCTCCAGCGAGTCACCAACCATCAACGCCTGCGCGGTGTCGAGTCCCAGCAGGCCGACGGCGTGACCGAAGGCGCGCGGATCGGGTTTGCCGGCGGGCAGTGCCGACGAGGCGACCAGCACGTCGATCTCGGGTGCGAGACCGAGCCGGTCGAGTTTACGGCGCTGCTGGGACTCGTCGCCGTTGGTGAGCACGGCCACGGTCAGGCCCGCCGTCCGGGCCCGGCGCAGGGCCGGCACCGCGTCGCCGAAGACGGTCCAGCCGGCCTCGTACCGTCGCAGGTATCCGGCGAACAGCTCGTCGGCCTCATCGTCGCTCAGCGGGACACCCAGGAAGTCCCGGACCCGCTCGCGGCGCTGACCGGTGAAGGTGATCTCCCGGGTCTGGTAACGGGCGTAGTGCCGTTCGGACACCGCCGCCCACCGGACGGGCACCTCCGGGCCGGTCATCCCGAGCTCCGCCGCCCAGGCGGTCACCGCCGCCCCGGACGCGGTCACCTGGTCGACCAGGGTGTCGTCGAGGTCGAACAGCACCGCTCTCAACATCCGGCCACCGCCCGGAGATCGCCGGACAGGTTCGCACCGACGCATGCCGCCTTCGGCCGGTGTCATCGCCGCTCCACCCGCCCGGCGGCAAGCATCACCAGCTGGACAGCCAGCACGGAGGCCAGCACCGGCCAGGCCGGGCTGACCGCGTACCGGAGAAGAAGCGCGAGAGCGGCACCGGCGGCGACCAGCCGGACGACGACCGCCCGGCGCGTCGCCGCCGGGAGCAGGCGCAGGGAGATCCACGGCAGACGCCCCGCCGGGATCAGCACACGGATCGCCATGGTCACCGCCACCAGCACGATCACCGCCGCCGAACCGCGCGCCAGCAGCAGCGCCGACGCCCACCGGTGACCGCCCGCGGCGAGCAGCGCCACCACCGGCAGCCCGGCCGACAGACCCACCGTGAGACTCGCCAGCAGTCCGCGGACCGGCCAGCTCAGCACGGGAGCGCCGTACCGGCCCGGATGGTCCGCGGCCAGCCCTCGCAGGCCCCGCATCGCCTCGCCGATCCGCAGCCGCTGCGCATCGAGCACCGCCATCATCCAGCGGCCGTCGGTGTGGTCCGGATTCTCGGCCAGAGCCCGGACGGTGGCCGCGCGCGCGGCGTCCCCGCGACCGGCATGCCGTTCCACCTCCGCCAGGGTCATCAGGTCCTCGACCGAGTGCGGCGCGAGCGTCACCGCACGCCCGGCCGCGTCCCGGGCCGCGTCGTGTCTTCTCAGCAGCGTCAGGCAGCGGGCCAGCGACCGGTGCGGCTCGGGACGGTCCGGAGAGAGCCGCACCGCCTCGCTCGCCGATTCCAGCGCCTCCGCCGGGCGGGCCAGGACGAGCAGGCACTCGGCCCGTTCGATGTGCACGAACGCCTGACCGGGTGCGACGGCCACCGCCGCGTCGGCGAACTCCAGCGCGGCCCCGGAGTCGCCCTGCAGCCGCCGCAACCCGGCCAGCAGCCCGAGCAGCTCGGGATCGGACGGCGTGCCGGCGAGTCCGTCCCGGACGGCGCGCTCCGCCTGGTCGAGACGGCCGACGTCGGCGAGCGCCCGGGCCCGCGCCGCCGCGCTCATCGGATCTTGCGCTTCTTCAGGTAGGCGGCCAGGTCGTCGTAGGCGCCGCTCTCGTTCGCGAACATCGCCACGTTGCGGGCGGTGGCGAACCAGGCGTCCGTGGACGGCCGCACCTCGCGGGCCGCCTCCAGCATGTCCGCCTGGTTGATCATGCGGACCTCGCCGGCGGCGATCGAGTCACGCATCGCGTACTCGGCGGCGGTCTCGCACAGGTGCGCCAGATCGGCCCCCGAGTAGTGCTCCGTCGCCGCGGTCACCGCCGGCAGGTCGATCCCGGCGACCGGACGGTCCCGCAGGTGGTACTCCAGGATCGCGGTCCGGGCCGTCGCGTCCGGCGGCAGCACCAGCACGGTCCGGTCCAGCCGTCCCGGCCGGCGCAGGGCCGGATCGACGTCCCACGGCGCGTTCGTCGCCGCCAGCACGAACACGCCGTCGTTGCCGCCGTCCACACCGTCGAGTTCGGTCAGCAGCTGGTTCACCACCGTACGCATCGACGACTGCAGCTGACTGCGTTTGTGCCCGAGCGCGTCGATCTCGTCGAGGAACAGTACGCACGGCGCGTGCCCCCGTGCCGACTCGAACAGGTCGTGCAGGTTCCGCTCGGAACTGCCGATCCACATGTTCAGCACGTCGGTGATGCTAAGGCTGATGAACGCCGCGCCCATCTCACCGGCCACCGCACGGGCCAGGAACGTCTTGCCGCAGCCGGGTGGCCCGTAGAGCAGCAGCCCGCCCCGCAGGCTCTTGCCGAACAGGCTGCGCAGCTTCGGGTTGCGCAGCGGCCCCAGGAACGACACCTCGAGACGCTTCTTCACCTCGTCCATGCCGCCGACGTCGGCAAGCGTCACGGTGGACCGCTCCACGTCGAAGGCCCGGTCGGCGTGCCCGCGTACCGGGTCCGGCTCGCCGTCGGCCCGCGTGAACCGGGGTGGCACCACGTCCCCGAACTGCTCCTCCAGGGCCGCCCAGTCGACCCCCTTCGCGGCGGGCGGCGGCGGTTCGGTCCCGGTCGGCGGTTCTCCCGGATCTCCGGACCCCCGCGCCGGTACGGCCGGAGTCGCGTCCGGGTCCTCGGAATCCTGGGCCGGAACGGCCGGGGCGGCGCCGCCCAGCGCGCGGGCCATCAACTGCTGGGCCGCACTGTGGCCGGGCTCACGTGCCAAGATCTGAGCGGCGTGCCCGATCGCCTCCGCGCCCCGGCCGGCCGTGACGAGCATCTCGGCCAGGTGCAACCGCAGCGTCAGATCGTCCGGCTGCGACTCGACGGCAGCGGCCAGGCTGTTGATCAAGGCATCGCTCATGACAAGCGATTATGCCCCGGTCACGCCCCGGGTTCGGCCCCGCCGCCCGGCCACCGGCGGCGTCCCGACGAGTGGCCCGGCCGGGGAAATGTTCGGCGCACCGGGCGATCGCCGGTGACCTGCCGTTACGCGGACGATGCGGTAGGCGTTACCGGTGATACCGGATCGGTTCACCGTGAGTGGGGTGACAGATGCGGATACGATTCGCCGGCGCGCCTGTTCACGCCGGGAGTCCGGCTGCCGCCCGAGGGCCGGGCTTCGAATCGGCGCTGTCGTCCAACGACGTCGGATCGACCGGAACCGGCGGGAATCGAGGTCACCATGCCGATCACTCCGGCAGACATCCACAACATGGATTTCCGGAAACCACCGATCGGTAAGCGGGGGTACGACGAGGAGGAGGTCGACGCCTTCCTCGACGAGGCCGGCCAGGAGCTGATCCGGCTGATCGAGGAGAACGACCGCCTGGCCGAGCGGCTGCGCCAGGACCGCGGCGCCCCGGCCGACCCGGCGGCGACCACCGTGCTGAACGGCGAGGTGTCCGAACTCGCGGCGCGGCTCATGCAGCTGCGTGAGGGTCTCGCGCGGGCCGAGCAGGAGGCGCGCGACGCGCAGGCCCGGCTCGAGCAGGCGCGGCGCGAGGCTCGTTCCGCGCCGCCGGAGGTGCGCGGCAACGGCATGGCGGGCGAGCCCGACGACCGGGTCCTGATGATGGCGCAGCGCACCGCCGACGAGCACGTCCGTGACGCGCAGCGGGAGTCCGACCAGCTGCTCGCCGACGCACAGGTCCGCGCCGAGCAGGTCACCGGTGAGGCCCGCCGCGCGGCCGGCGCACTGGAGGCCGACGCCGAGCGGCAGCACACCGAGGCGATGGACGACCTGGCCCGGAGCCGGGCCGCCCTGCTCGAGGAGATCGACAACCTGGGTCAGCTGGCCGTCGACTACCGGGCGGCGCTCGGTGACCACGTCGTCCGGCAGCTGCACGACCTGGAGGGTGGGCCCGGCGTGGCCGGTCCCGCAGGGCTGCCCGGCCCCGCCTGACACCCACCCACCCCCCGGTTGTCGCACACCGTTGTCTCAGCGCAGCTGAGACAACAGTGGCGCACAGCCGGGCCTTTGCGGCTGGACTGTGCCGCTGTTTCGGGGGCTGCTGAGACAGCGGTGCGCGACAGCCGGGGGTCAGCGGTTTGTCAGGGTGCGGAAGAACTCGGTCACGTCGGCGGTGTAGAGGCCGGGCACCTCCAGGGCCGCGAAGTGGCCACCACGGGGGTACTCGGTCCAGCGGGTGATCGTCTCGCGCTGCTCGGCCAGCGGGCGGATCGACTGGACGATGTCACGGGGAAGAACCGCGACGGCCAGCGGGACCGGGCAGGCCGGGAGCGGTCCGCCGAGGCCGCTCTCCTTGATCAGACGTGCGGCCGAGCCGGCGGTACGGAACAGCCAGTGATGGGCGATGTTCGCGACGATGCGGTCGTCGGGGACCGGTGTGGCCGGGTCGGCCCAGGTGTCGAACTTCTCGGCCATGAAGGCGAGCAGTCCGGCCGGTGAGTCGTTGAGGGCGTACGCGGGGGTCTGCGGGGTCGCGGCGAACAGGATCTGGTGCGGGTGCCGGTTGGCGGCCAGCCGCATGGTCCGGGCGAGACGGTCCTGATCCTCGGGTCCGAGCCCGTCCGGGGAGCCGGGTGTCGGCAGGTAGTTGACGTGCACGCCGATGACCCGCTCGGGAGCGACCGTGGCGAGCAGCCGGGAGATGCCGGAGCCCCAGTCGCCGCCCTGGGCGCCGTAGCGCCGGTATCCGAGCCGGGACATCAGTTCGGCCCAGGCCTCGGCCACCCGCTGGATTGCCCAGCGGCCGCCGGTCGGGCCGGAGAGCCCGAAGCCGGGGATTGCCGGGGCCACCACGTGGAAGTACTCGGTGAGCGGTCCGAGCACGTCGAGGAACTCCACCGTGGAGCCGGGCCAGCCGTGGGTGAGCAGCAGGGGCAGGGCGTTCGGGTCGGCGGACCGGGCGTGGAAGAAGTGGACGCGGTCACCGCCGATCTCGGTGACCTGCTGCGGTACGGCGTTGAGCGCGGCCTCGTGGGCGCGCCAGTCGAACTCGAGCCAATGCCCGGCGAGTGCGCGCACCCGGGCCACGGTGATGCCGTACTCCTCGGGCGCTTCTTCGGGCCATCGGGTACGGGTGAGGCGCGCGGCCAGGTCGTCGAGGTCGGCTTGCGGGACGTGCACCCGAAAATCGTTCATACGGCTAACGTTAGTCCGACTAACGTTAGCCCGTCGAATGATATCGTCGTCACGTGGATCACCTGCCGAGCTGGCTGCTCTCCCAGACCGCCGTGCACGCGCACCGGCTCGTCGCCGGCGGTTTCGCGGCCGCCGGGGCGAAGGGCTGTCACTACCGGCTGCTGGCGTCGCTGATCACGGACGGCCCGGCCAGTCAGGCAGCGCTCGGGCGGCGCACCGGGATCCACCTGAGCGACCTCGTCGGAGCCCTGAACGAACTGGAGTCGGCCGGTTTCGTGGAGCGGGCACCGGATCCGGCGGACCGGCGGCGCAACGTGGTCGTGGTCACCGCCGCCGGGCAGGAGCGCGGGGCCGAGCTGAGCGGACGGGCGGATGCGATCCAGGACGAGCTGCTGGCGCCGCTCTCGGCGGGCGAACGGGAACAGCTCACCGGCTTGCTGCGCAGGCTGTTGGAGCACCACAGCCGGTGACGGATCGCTCAAGCTCGGCGGTCGCGTGTCCCGCCGGGGCGGACCGCCCGGCTCGCGGGCGCGGGCCGGTTACCTTCGTGGCCCGTACGAAATGTGGCCCGTACGAAATGAAGAAAGGCCGCCGTCCGAGGACGGCGACCTTTCCGCATGGGGTTTCTAGGCCGGGCGTCGATAGCCCGCGATAGGTCCCCGGTCGATGGTGGCCATCCGCACGTGGTCGCCCGTGCGCGGCGCGTGCACCACCTTGCCGCCGCCGATGTAGAGGGCGACATGGTGCACATCGGAGTAGTAGAAGACCAGGTCGCCCGGCTTCAGCTCGCTCCGGCTCACCGCCCTGGTGGAGCCCCACTGATCCTTCGTGTAGTGCTCGAGGTGCACGCCGACCGCACCCCAGGCCTCCTGCGTCAGGCCCGAGCAGTCGTAGGTGTTCGGGCCGTTCGAGCCGAAGACGTAGGGCTTGCCGATCAGGTCGCACGCCTTCTGGGCGGCGCGGCCGCCCTTGTCGTTCGTGTACGCGACCGGGCAGGGGCCGGTGCGCAGCTCCCCGTCGCTCGCGTCGACATCGCCGTAGGCGTCGAGACGGAGCTTCTGGAGCTTGGTGATCTCCTTCTCGATCGCCGTCCTCTTGGTCGCGAGGTCGGTGTCCCGGACCTCGATCTCGGACTCCAGCTTGTCGACGGTCGCCTTGTCGGCGGCGTACTTGTCGCGAAGCTTGGCGACCTCGGCGATCGAGGCCTTCCGGTTGGCGGACAGCTGATCGAGAAGCGTCAGCTTGTCCACGAAGCCGGTCGGCGAACCGGTCAGGATCATCGCGTTCATGGTGCCCGGCGGGCCCTGCATGTAGGCGTCGACCGCGAGACCCTTCACCTGGACCATCGCCTTGTCCACCTGGGCCTGCAGCGGGGCGAGGGTCTTCGCCAGGTCCTTCTGCTGCTTGCGCAGCTTGACCAGCTTGGCGTGGGTGCCGTTGTAGTCCTCGATGACGGGCTCGAGCTCGTTCCACTCCTTGTCGATCTTTTTCTCGATCTCCGCGGGGGAAGGCTCGGCATGGGCGACGGCCGGTCCCGTGACCAGGATGCCGGCCGCGGCCGCCGCGCACAGCACGATGCGCACGAGGCCGGCGCGACGCGCGCCAATCCGTTTCACGCTGGTGCGTCTTCCTTTCTTCCCGTTCAGCCGCCGACCGGGTTAGCTGACGGGTTCGGGCGGGAAGTCTGCCCGGCCGCGTCGCCGCGGCTTCACCCCAGGTGCTCGGTTCCCCGGCTCGCGATCAGGCGATGGCGCGATTAGGCGGTGGCTCGCCAGATCGGCCGGGTGACCGATGGGGGGCTGGTCGAACCGGGGACCACCGTACTCGGATCAAGGCGGCAAATGAAGGTCGCACACCCCGGCGAACTGTACGCACGGTTAAGTTCACGCTGGGTGGTCTAAAACGGCCAGCTGTCCATGGCCCGCGCCAGCCAGGGCACCACCACGATCACGGTGGGTAACACCAGCAGACCCGCCGCCCCGGCCGCGGCCGCCACCGTGAGGACCGCCGAACTCCGCTCCGGGCCGTCCAGCCGGGCCAGCCGGCGACGCCGGGATTCACCCTCGGGGTCGGCGGTCACCTCCTCCGCCAGGGGGACGGCGTCGGCCAGGCGGGCCAGCGCGGTACGCAGCGGCGCCGTCCCCGCCCGGCGCCGGGCGGCGTCGTCGGCGACCATCTCGAGCAGCAGGTGCACGGCGTCCAGCGGCGCCTTCGACCGCAGCGGTCCCGGCACCGCCCGGTAGAACGCGGTGAACGACTCCATCACCAGCTCGTGGTGGTGCCGCAGGTGGGCGCGTTCGTGGGCGAGGACCGCGTCCACCTGCTCCCGGTCGAGCACGCGCAGGACCCCGTCGCTGAGCACCACCCGCGGGTGCCGGCCGGGCACGCAGTAGGCAAGCGGCAGCGGGCCGTCGAGCACCCGTACCTCCTCGCCGCCCAGGTCGTCGTGGCGTTCCACCCGGTCGAGCAGGTCGACGAGCATCCGGTGCCGGGCGCGCCGGGCCCGCGCGCGGTGGCTGACCCGGCCCAGCGAGATCAGCAGCCGGATCACGATGACGGCGGCCACCGCGAGGGAGAACAGCAGGGCCGCGACCACCTCGGGATGACGGGCTCCGGCCTCGCGGGACATCTCCTCGGGCGCGGCCAGCACCACGCCGAGCGCGCAGAGCACGGCGGTGAGCGTGAGCGACTGCCAGAGCAGGATCGCGGCGACCGGCGCCCGGTCGGTCCACCGGGCGTTCGCCAGCAGTCTCGGCGCGGCCAGGGAGAGCGTCAGCCCGAGGGCACCGAGCAGGAGGGCGGTCACCGCTCGATGTTACGGGCGGCCTTCTCCATCGCGGCCCGCAGCGCCTCCGGGGGCAACTGCCCCATGAAGTACGCGAGAGCGGCGTCCCGGTCGGGGGTGGCGCTGAGCGCGTCGAGCATCACCCCGGCGGTCATCTCCTCGCGGGTCTGCGCCGGGGCGTACCGGTAGGCGCGGTCGGCGCGCTGCTGGGTGACCAGGCCCTTCTTGGCGAGCCGGTCGAGCACGGTCATCACGGTCGTGTACGCCAGGTCACGGTCCCGGCTGAGCAGCTCGTGCACCTGCCGGACGGTGAGCGGTTCGCCCGCGTCCCACAACTTCGTCATGACCTCGCGTTCGAGATCGTTCCTCGCCATGTGACCCACTCTACTTCACCGTGTCGTACTACGCGTCGTAGTATCTACTACGAAACGTCGTAGAGGGGCTGCCATGGACGTGCTCGACCTCACCCGGCTGCAGTTCGCGGTCGTGACGATCTACCACTACCTGTTCGTGCCGGTCTCCATCTCGCTGTCCGCCACCGCGGCCGGGTTCCACCTCGCCTGGCTGCGCACCGGCCGGGACAAGTACCTGCACCTGGCCAAGTTCACCGGCAAGCTGCTGATCGTCACGTTCGCCGTCGGTGTCGTCACCGGACTCGTCCAGGAGTTCCAGTTCGGACTCGGCTGGAGCTCGTTCGCCCGGTTCTACGGCGACGTCTTCGGACCCACCCTGGCCATCGAGGGCATGCTCGCGTTCTTCCTCGAGGCGACGTTCCTGGCCCTCTGGTACTTCGGATGGGACCGGCTGCCCCGCCGCCTGCACGCCGCCACCATCGTGATCGTCGCCGTCGGGACGCTGCTCTCGGCGTACATCATCCTGGCCGCCAACTCGTTCATGCAGAACCCGGTCGCCTACGCACTCGACCCGGACACCGGGCGCGCGCACCTGACCAGCTTCACCGAACTGCTCACCAACGAGGTCGTGCTCGCCGCGTTCCCGCACACGATCGGCGGGGCCGCGATGGCCGGCGGCGGGCTGCTGCTGGCGATCGGGATCTGGCGGGCCTCGGCCGACACCGCCTTCGGCACGCTCTCCCGGGTCGGGGCGTGGACCATGCTGATCGGCGGCGCGGTCACCGCGATCAGTGGCGACCACCTCGGCAAGGTGATGACGGCCGTGCAGCCGATGAAGATGGCGGCGGCCGAGGCCCTGTACGAGACGACCACCGGGGCACCGTTCTCGGTCTTCGCGATCGGCGAACTCGGTCACGACCGGCCGTTCTTCAGCATCGAGATCCCCGGCCTGCTGTCGTTCCTCGGTACCGGCTCGTTCGGCGGGACCGTCCAGGGCATCGACGACCTCCAGGCCGCTTACGTCGCACAGTACGGGCCGGGCAGCTACGTACCGATGATCCCGGTGGCGTTCTGGACCTTCCGTCTCATGATCGGCGCCGGCGTGCTCGGGATGGCGCTCGCCGCGTACCACCTGTGGTCGAACTGGGACACCACCCGGCGCGTCCCGCTGCTGCCCGGCTTCCTGCAGCCCGGCGGGGGCACACCCGGCTGGCTGAAGCGCTTCGTCCTGCTCGCACCCATGATCCCGGCCGCCGCCAACACGTTCGGCTGGATCTTCACCGAGACCGCACGGCAGCCGTGGCTCGCCTTCGGCATCTCCAAGGTCGCCGACGGCATCTCCCCCGGCCTCACCCGCGCCGAGGTGATCGTGTCGCTGGCCGGGTTCACGATCGTCTACGGCCTGCTCGCCGTCGTCTGGTACCGCCTCGTCGTGCACCTGTCCCGCAAGCCGCTGACACCGCTTCCCGCCGAACGGGAAGAGTCCGAGCCGGTTCCCGCCTACTAGGAGCGACCCCTCATGATCACGTTCTGGTTCGCGGTGCTCGTACTCGCCTGGGTGCTCTATTTCGTCCTCGAGGGCTTCGACTTCGGCGTCGGCATCCTGTCCCCGCTGCTCGGCCGGGACGAGCACGAACGAGGAGCCATCGTCCGTACGGTCGGGCCGTTCTGGGACGGCAACGAGGTGTGGCTGGTCGCCGCCGTCGGGGTCACGTTCGCCGCGTTCCCCGACTGGTACGCCGCCCTGATGTCCGCCCTCTACCTGCCCCTGGTCGCCGTCCTGCTGCTCCTGGCGATCCGCGGCACCGCCCTGGAGTTCCGCGGCAAGCACGACTCACCGGCGTGGCGCCGCCGCGCCGACCTGCTCCTGGCCGGCAGCTCCGCCGCCATCGTCGTCCTCTGGGGTGCCGTCCTCGGCATCCTCGTCGACGGCCTGGCCCTCGGCCCGGACGGTGAGGTCACCGGCACCGGCATCGCTCGCAGCCTCGGCCCGCTGGTCACCCCGGCCGCCGGAATCGGCGCGCTCGCCGCGCTTCTCGCGGCGGTCCTGCTCGGCGCCACCTTCCTCGCCCTGCGCACCACCGGCCCGGTCCGCCGCCGGGCCCGCGACGTGGCCCGGCACACCGGCACGGCCGGCGCGGTCACACTTCTCGTCACCGGCATCGGTACGGGAAGCCGCCTCACCCTGGCCGCCGCGGCGATCGTCTTCATCTCCGGGCTGCAGGCGCGGCGCTCCCGCGAGGGCACCGCCTTCGCGGCCGTCGCCGTCGCGGTCGCCGCCGCCGTGGCCGCCGTCTTCACCACCCACGGCGACGTGGTCCTGCGCAGCACGCTCGACCCGGCCTGGTCCCTGACCCGCGACGCGGCCGCCGCCGGCCCGGAGGCACTGCGCCTGATCACCGTGGCCGGCGTCCTGACCCTCCCCGGCGTCCTCGCCTACCAGGCCTGGTCCTACTGGGTCTTCCGCCGCCGCGTCGCCAGCGAACGGGTCCCGTCGTGACCGCCGCACCGATCGACCCGCGACTGCTGCGGCACGCCCGCTCCAGCCGGACCGGAGTCGCCATGCTCGCCGTGATCGGAACCGGCCAGGCCGCCGTGACGATCACCATCGCGGTGGCGCTCTGCGCGATCGTCACCGCCCTCCCCCGGCCCGGCCGCGGACCGATCCTCCTGCTGGCCGCCGCGTTCGTGACGCGCGGCGCGCTGGCCTGGGCCGAGCAGGTCGCGGCCCAGCGCACCGCGGCCCGCGTCACCGACGAACTGCGGCGGTCGCTGCTGGACCGGGTGATCGAGCGGGGCCCGGCCTGGGTGGCCGCCTACGGCCCCGGCCGGCTGACGACCGTGCTCGGCACCGGGCTGGAGGCACTGCGCCCGTGGTTCTCCGGATACCTGCCGGCGCTGGTCCTCGGCGTCGTCCTCCCGCCGCTGGTCATCACGATCATGGCGGTGGTGGACCCGGCGTCCGCGGTGATCACCCTGCTGACACTGCCGCTGATCCCACTGCTGGGCGCGCTGATCGGCTGGGCCACCAAAGCCCGCGCGCAGCAGCGCTGGGCCGCGGACGCCCGCTTGGCGGGCCACTTCCTCGACGTCGTGCAGGGCCTGCCCACCCTGCGGATGTACGGCCGCGCGGAACGCCAGATCCAGGTCATCGCCGACCTGACCGACCGCCACCGGCGGGCCACCATGCGGGTGCTGCGGGTGGCGTTCCTGTCGTCGACCGCGCTCGACCTGGTCGGCACGCTGTCCGTCGGCCTGATCGCGGTCCAGGCCGGACTGCGGGTGGCCGCCGGTGACATGGACCTCGGCCCAGCCCTGCTCGTCATCCTGCTGGCGCCGGAGGCCTATCGCCCGTTGCGGGAGATGGCGGCCCGCTACCACGCCTCCACCGACGCGGGTGCGGTGATCGCCGACGTCGACGAGGTGCTCACCGCCGGCGAGCCCTCCCCCGGCACCGCACAGTTTTCCACCGGCACGGGACAGTCCTCCACCGTCGTCGGGCAGTCCTCCGCAAGCACCACGGCCGACGGCGCCGCCCTGGCCTCCACCGCCATCGCCGCCGGACGCTGGGGTGTGCGGGTCACCGGCCTCCGAGCCCGGTATCCGGGGGCCGTCGAGGACGCGCTGCGGCTGCCCGGGCTGTCCGTCCGCGCGGGTGAGCTCGTCGCGTTGAAGGGCCCGTCGGGAGCCGGAAAGACCACCGCGCTGCGCGTACTGGCCGGACTGCATCCCGCCGAGGCCGGAGCCATCGCCGTCGGCAGCACGTTCTATCTGCCGCAACGCCCGGCCCTGCCGCACGCCCGCACGATCACCGGCGCTTTCCCGCCGGACACCACGCCGGGCGAGCGGGAGGACGCATTACGCACCGTCGGCCTGACCGGCGAGGTCACCGCACTGACACCGCTCGGCGAGCAGGCCGCCGGGATCTCGGCGGGCCAGCGGCAACGGCTGGCCCTCGCCGTGCTCCTGCACCGGGCCGCCCGCGCGATCGCGGAGCGCCGCCGGACCGCCGCCGGACCCGTGGTCACCCTTCTTCTCGACGAGCCGACCGCGCACCTCGACAGCCTCGCGGAACGCCTCGTGATCGACCGCCTGCACGAGTTCGCGGCGCGGGGCTGCGCCGTCCTCGTGGTCGCACACCGCCCGGCCCTGCTTGCCGCCGCCGACCGCACGGTCCCCGTCACCGCGCCCACCGGAACGCTCCCGCTGCGCGGTGCCGTGACCGCCGCGATCCTGCACCCCTCGGAGGGGCCGTTTTGGACCACGGCGAACCTCGCCCGCAGCCAAAGCCGCAACGACACCCCGGAAACAGCGCCTGCCGACGGCCCGGCCCACCCGGCCGGCGACCAGCGCCGCAGCGGCACCGCCGAGACAGCGGTCACCGACGGCCGGGCGGTGGCGGGCGCGCGGCGGGCGTGGTGGGCGCGGCTACGGACCCCCGGGGTGGCGGCCGGACTGGGAGCCGGGTCGTCGCTGGCCGGGATCCTGCTGACCGGGGCGGCGGCATGGCTGCTGGTGCGGGCGTCCTCGCTGCCGCCGGTGCTCAGCCTGTCGGGCGCCGTCGTACTGGTGCGGGGCAGCGCTGTCGCGCGGCCGCTGCTGCGGTACCTGGAACGGCTCGTCTCGCACGAGGTGGCGTTCGCCCGGCTGGGAGACCAGCGGGCCCGGGTCTACGCCGATCTGATCCCGCACGTACCGGGGCCGCGCCTGCACCGCCGTGGCGACCTGCTCACCAGGCTGGTGGACGATGTGGACGCCGGGACCGACGGGCTGTTGCGGGGCCGCCTGCCGGCCGTCGCCGCCGCGGTGGCCGCCGTCATGTGCCTCGGTGCGGTCGTGTGGACGGCGCCGCGGGCCGCGGTCCTGCTCGCGGCCGGCCTGCTGATCTCCGGAGTTCTGGCTCCGGCAGTCGCCGGGTGGCAGGCGGACCGGCAGGAGGCGGCCACCGGTACGGCACGGGCCGAACTGCGTGACGCCATGGTCGAGACCGTCGGCGGTGCCGAGGAACTGGGCTCCGGGGGCGGGCGGCCGGACGTGCCGCACGAGCGCAGCCGCGCACTGGCCCGGCTGGAGGCGCGAGCCGCACGAGCCGCCGGACTGGCTGCGGCGGTCGCTCACGCCGGCTGGGGCGTGGCGGTGGCCGGCGTCGCCATGACGCTCAGCGGCGCGACGCTGTCAGCGGAGTGGAGCGCGGTCCTGCTGCTGGCGACCGTGGTACTCGGCGAGGCCGTCGTCGCCCTGCCGGAGGCGGCGATCGCCCGGCGCCGGGCCGCGGCCGCCGAGGACCGGGTCGGCGCGCTGACCGCCGCCCCCGGGATCGCCGGTACGGACCGGACCGCCACCGGCCTTCCCGCGACAGCCGGTGCGGACGGCGCGGTCCGGGTCGAGGGGCTCGTGGCCGGGTGGGATCCGGGGCGGCCGCCGGTGCTGGACGGGCTGGACCTTCGCCTTCCGGCGGGCTCGCGTACCGCGATCACGGGGCGATCGGGGTGCGGGAAGTCGACACTCGCGGCGGTGCTGGCCGGGCTGCTCGCGCCCCGGGCCGGTGTGGTGGAGGCCGGCGGCACCGCGGTTCTCGTGGGGGACGAGACGGGACACGTGTTCGCATCGACCGTACGGGAGAATCTGCGTCTTGCCTCGCCGGCCGCGACCGATGCGCAGCTCCTGGCCGCGCTCGCACGGGTGGGTCTGGGCGGGATGGAGCTGGACACCTGGCTGGGTACCGGTGGCGGCACCGTCTCCGGCGGGCAGCGGCGGCGGCTGGCGACCGCGCGGGCCCTGCTGGCGGATCCGGCTCTGCTGATTCTCGACGAGCCCACCGAGGGGATCGACGAGGCGGGCGCCCGGGAGTTGATGGCGGACCTGCTGGATGCGGCTGCCGGGCGGACCGTGCTGGTCTTCGCGCACCGGGAGGAAGGCCTCGACCTGGTGGACCGGACATTCGAGCTCGGCCCCGGAGGCCTGGCCGAGGTCGGCCGGGACGGCATCGGGCGGCAGGGCGGCCGGCGAGGGCTGAAAGTGAAGAATGTCTGATTGGACCGGTTAGTTCTTTAGAGTGGGATCATGGCACGGTCGCCCGCCCCCGGCACCCGGGACACCATTCTGACCGCGGCCGCCGGGCTGTTCTACGAGTACGGCGTCCGCGCCGTCGGGATGGCGCAGGTGGTCGAGGCGGCCGGCTGTGGCAAGAACCTGCTGTACAAGCATTTTCCCAGCAAGGCCGAGCTCGCGGCGGCATATCTGGCGCTCACCCGGCAGGAGCGGGAACGGTCGGTGGCCGAGGCGCTGCGCTGGTTCCCGGATCCGGCCGGGCAACTGACGGCGCTGGTCACTGAGATCGCCGACTTCGTCCGGCGGCCCGGATACCGGGGGTGCCCGTTTCGCAACTATCTGACCGAGTTCCCGAATGACGACGACGAGCCGGCTCAAGTCGCCCGGTCCTATCTGGCCGCATGCCGTGCACGGCTGGATCGGCTGGTGGCCGGGATCGGAGGCGACGAGTTACTGGCCGACCGTATCTGGCTGATCGTCAACGGTCTGCACACGGGACCGGCGACGCAGGCGCAGGTGGCGGTCGACTGGGTGGCCGAGCTGATCCGGGGCGGCACCGGTTCGACTGCCGGTGCGGTGGAGCGCTAGAAAGGCGCCCAAGATCTCTACAACCGCGGGCCGGGTGAGAGGGATGTCGTTGCCGGCGCCGCCCGTGCGGGCGCCGGAGTTCGGGCGGGACGCGCTGATCGTCTGCGATGACGTGCTCCGCATCTATCAGACCGGGACGATCGAGCCGACCGGTGAGCTGGACACCGTCACGTCGGCCGGGGACTAGGTTCGCGTTGTGGGATCGAAATGTGAGGCGGTCGTGCCCTTCGACTGTGAACGGTGTGCGGGGAGCGCGACCTTCGGGGAGACGATCATCGGTGGGCGGCTGCACTGGTCGGTCTCGCACTCATGTCCGGACGTGAGCGATCCGGGGACCGTCGGGCTGAGCGAGGAATGTGGGCGTGATGAGCCGCCCGCTGAGCTGCGCCGGGCATTGCTGGAGCAGTGTGGGCTCCATCGGCTGCGGCTGGGCAGTGGTGACGCGAGCCGGGTTGCCGTCATGAGAGTGCTCCGGGAACGCCGCGGCACACCGCTGTCCGAGATCCCGATCCTGATCGCGGCCCTGGCCGGAGAGGGCCTGGGCGGCACAGAGATGGAGTTGCGCCTACTGGCCGCGCAACTCGCCGAGGCGGGAGTGCCGGTGCTGGTGGAACGGCCCGCCTGATCGAGCGGCATAAAGCAGGCAGCGCCACCCGCGTCCACCACGAACTGGTGAGGTTGCGGCCCGTTCGGCCTGACCCGCCGCCGACCGGCGACGCCGCCGGGCGACCGGCGACGCCGGAGCGTGACCGCGGCGAGGAAATCGGATGCGGTGACTCCGGCGGGGCAGCAGACTTCGGGCCGGGCCAAGGCGGGAGTCGCTTGTGCGTACGATCGATGATCTTTTGAAGGAAGCCTCTGCTGCGGACGTCGGCGGGTGGGGTTTCGGCTGGCTGGAGGGCCGGGCCACCGAGGAGCGGCCGCCGTGGGGGTATGCGCGGCTGCTCGCCGGGCGCCTGGAGGGCGTGCAGTCGGCGCTGGACATCGACACCGGCGGCGGGGAGATCGTCGCGGAGATGCCGGTGCTGCCACCCCGGATGGCGGTGACCGAAGGCTGGGCGCCGAACGCCGAACGGGCCCGGCGGCTGCTCGGGCCGCGCGGTGTAGAGGTGGTTCCGGCACGGCCGGGTGAGCCGCTGCCGTTCGAGGATGGCGCGTTCGAGCTGGTCAGCAGCCGGCATCCGGTCCGGCCGGACTGGGCCGAGATCGCCCGTGTGCTGGCGCCCGGCGGTGTCTACTTCGCGCAGCATGTCGGTCCGGCGTCCGCGTTCGAGCTGATCCAGTGGTTCCTCGGGCCGCTGCCGCGGGGGGATCTGGCCCGCGATCCGGTACGGGAGGCCGACGAGGCGCGGGCGGCCGGGCTGGAGATCGTGGACCTGCGGACGGCTCGTTGCCGGATGGAGTTCTCCGACGTCGGCGCGGTCGTCTGGATCCTGCGCAAATGTGTGTGGTGGGTGCCGGACTTCGACATCGACCGATACCGCGAGGCGCTGGTACGGATGGACGAGCACATTCGCACGCACGGCGCGTTCGTCGCGCATTCGACCCGGACGCTCGTCGAGGCCCGCCTTCGTGCGGGAAATTGAGGACGGACCCCAATAGTATCGGCTCAATTAGATATGACATCATTGTTGTCATGAACCCACGTGGCACGATGCTCTACGACGTTCTCCGGCACGTCCGGCCGCTCGTGCTCAACTCGGCCCGGGTGGTCGAGGCCGCCCTGCACGGCGACGGCCTGACCGTCGGCATGCGGGCTGTCCTGGAGATGCTCGCCGAGCAGGGCCCCCTGACCGTGCCGGACATCGCCGACCGGCTCGACCTTGCCCGGCAGGGCATCCAGCGGCACGTCAACGATCTGATGGCGCTCGGCTGCGTCGAGTCGCGACCGAACCCGGCACACCGCCGGTCGGTGCTGATCGGCACCACCACGGCCGGAGCCGCACTGTTCGCCCGCATCCGCGCCGACGAACTGGGGCGCCTCGGCCGGATGGCCGCCGACTGCACCGACGAGGAGATCACCACCGCGCTGCGGGTGCTGGCGGCTCTCAACCGCGACGTGCGGGCGGAGGCCCGGCAGTGACCGGCCCGGACGTCTTCCGGCTGGCCACCGAGAACCGGCTGATGATCGCCGGCTTCCTGGAGGGCCTGGACGACCGGGCTTGGGCGACGGCCACGCTCTGCGAGGGCTGGACCGTTCATCACATGGCGGCCCATCTCGTTCAGCCCATGCTGATCGGTTTCGGACGGTTCTTTCTGGCCTCGTTCCGCTATCGCGGCGACACCGCCCGGACCGTCGACCACTTCACCCGGCGCCTGGCCCGGAAGTCGCGCGGGGAGCTGATCACCCTGCTGCGCGAGCACGCGCACGACCGGGTGGACCCGCCACGGGTCGGCCCGATCGGCCCGTTCGCCGAGACGTGCGTGCACCTGCGCGACATCGCCAGGCCGCTCGGCCTGAGCATCGACGTGCCGGCCGCGCACTGGCGGATTCTGCTCGACCACCTCGTCGCACCGTCGGCCACACCCGCGCTGTGCCCGCCCGGACGGCTGGACGGTCTGCGCCTGGCCGCCACCGACATCGAGTGGGCGGCGGGCTCGGGTGCGCTGGTCACCGGCCCGGCCGAGGCCCTCGGCATGGCGATAACCGGGCGGCGGGCCGCACTCGCCGACCTGTCCGGCCCGGGCGTCGCCCGCCTCACCTGAACCCGCGCCGGAAACGAACGCCGGGCGCGGACCGCCCGCTGCCAACTCGCACGCCGCACCGGACTGGACTCCCGGTCCGAACTGCTCGCCAGCAGGTCGCACGCCACGCGGGAGACGGACGCCTCACGCTCGGTCCGGACCGCCCGCCAACAGGTCGCACGCCGCGTCGAGGGCCGCCTCACGCAGGTCGCCGCCTGGGATCCCGGGCAGCACGACGGTGCAGTCACCGAGGCCACCGATCGCCATCTGCACCCGGACCAGACCGGACAGTGACGGCTCCGGCCCGGCCAGCATGGCGACCATCCGGCGGCGCCAGTCCCCCACTGCGGCGGCCAGGTCGACCAGCGCCAGGATGCTCGGCTCCCGCATGATCATGGCGGTGATGTCCCGGTGCCGGTACGTGACGTCGAAGTAGGCGCCGAGCAGCTCCCGCGCGTCCGCACCCGGCCCGAACGGGGCGAGCGTCGCCTCCACGTCGTCGATGAACGGCTGGACCAGGCTGCGCACCAGCTCTTCCCGGGACGCGAAGTGGTAGTAGAGCGCCGGCTTGGTGACACCGACACGTTCCGCGATCTCGCGCAGGCTGACCTGGTGCACGCCCTTGGCGGCGATCAGCTCGAGGGCGGCGCTGCGGATGCGGTCGGCGGTCTCGGTCGTACGGGCACGTGGCACACCCGAATTCTACTTACCGGAAGGTAAGCATTGACGGGCCGTCCTACCGTGTTGATTACTTACCGATAGGTAAACAAACGTGGAGAGGAGCCCCCGTGCACGCGCTGATCTCGGGCGCCGGCATTGCCGGTCCCGTGCTCGCCTACTGGCTGTGCCGCAACGGCTGGCAGGTCACCGTCGTGGACCGGGCCACCGACATGCGCGCCGGCGACGGCGGACACGCGGTGGACCTGTTCGGCCCGGCCGTCGAGGTGATCGAACGCATGGGCCTGCTGGACCGGGTCACCGGGGCCCGCACCGCGAACGACACCATCACCCTGTTCCGTGAGGGCCGCCGTCCGATCACGGTGGCCACCGCCGACCTGGCCGGCGGCATCTCGGGCCGGCACGTCGAGATCATGCGCGGCACCCTGGCCGGCTTCCTGCACGAGGCGACTCTCGACGACGTCGACTACCGCTTCGGCACGGTGATCGACCGCCTCGACGCCGGGCGAGCGACGCTCTCCGACGGCACCACCATCGAGGCCGACCTGATCGTCGGCGCCGACGGTCTGCACTCGGGGGTGCGCCGCCTGGTGTTCGGGGCGGAGCGCGACCATCGCCGGTTCCTCGGCGCCTACCTGGGCGTCTACACCCTCCCCGACGTGCTCGGCGCCGGGCCGACCGTCGCCGCGTTCACCGCGCCGGGTCTGGCCGCCACCGTTTATCCGACCCGGACCGAGGGACTGTCCCGGGCGCTGTTCCTCGCCCGTACGCCCGAGGAGATCCCGCACGACCGCCGGGACCCGCGGGCGCAGAAACGGCTGCTGCGGGAGCTCGTCGGCGACGCGCTCGGGCCGCGCGTCGCCACCGTCCTGGAGCACGCCGGCGCGGCCGGGGACTTCTACCTCGACGACATCTCGCAGATCCGGATGGACACCTGGTCACGCGGCCCGGTGACGCTGGTCGGCGACGCCGGTTACGGCCCCGGCCCGGCGGTCGGCGGTGGCACCAGCCTGGCCGCCGCCGGGGCCTACGTGCTGGCGGCGCGGCTGCGCGACGTGACGGTAGCCGGCATTCCCACGGCACTCCGGGAGTACGAGGACGCCCTCGCCGCCCCGGTCCGCAACAGCCGCCGCATCGGCCCGGCCGTGCTGAACGCGATCGTGCCCCGCAGCCGCTCCCAGGTGTGGGCGACGGCCCAGGTGATGCGCCTGCTCCCGCACCTGCCGGCCGCAGTCCGGGACCGCCTGACCGCCTTCGGCGGCGGCCCGGCCGCCATGCTCGACGGTCTCACCCTGCCGTAGGCGGCGCCACCGGTACGGCCGGCTGGCAGGCGATTCCTACGCTGACGGCATGCTGCTGGCAGAGATGAGTGTCACCGGATACCGGACCTCGGTGACGGTGTTCGAGCAGCCGGGCGGTGGGCTCCGGTGGGTGGTCCTGCCGACGATCCACATGGGGCACCCGGACTACTACTGGGCGATCTGGCAGCGGCTCCGGGAATGCCAGGCGGTGATCGCCGAGCAGTACGACGGGCCGAGCTCGACCGGGTACGCCTACGTCGCGGCGATGCGGCTGACCGGGCAGCGGGCCGGCCGGGAACTGGTGCACCAGGACATCGACTACGGGGCCCTGGGCGTGCCGGTGATCTTCCCGGACGCGCACACCGCCCCACCGCCCGAGCCGGACCGGCGGATGCCGGACATCGGCTGGGCCGACGTGGTGCTGACGACGCCGAGGCTGGCGATCCAGATGGCGATCTCCGGCCGGGACGACTGGATCGCCGGCGACACGGTCGACATCCACGACACCACCCGGTTCCTGCCGGCGCCCGGCGAGGTGATCGGGCCCGACGGCCTCGGTGAACGGGACCGGCTGCTGCTCGGGGTGATCCGGGAGATCCACGACGAGTTCGCCGGCGAGGACATGGAGGTCGGCGTCGTCTTCGGGGCAGCGCACATCCCGCTCGTGGTGCGGACGCTGACCGGCGAGCTCGGCTGCCGGGCGGCCCCGGGGCAGCGGTGGCTCACCGCGATCAACTACGACGAGCCGCCGTACCTGCGTAAACCCAGCCTGGACGGCTGGATGGACTGGTGATCCGCGCGCTTGCCGGCCCGGTCAGGTGACTGCGTCGTTCAGCAGGTCACGGACCTCCTCCTCGGCCTTCTCCTTCGGATCGTCCGGCTCGACGTCGATCACCTCGCCCTCGGTGTACGCCTCCACGACCCGCGGGTCGACATAGGAGTTGCGGGCCACCGTGGGGGTGTTGCCGAGCAGCCCGGCGACCTCCTTCATGGCGTGCGCGACGACCTTCTTGCGCTTGGCGGCGGTCGGCTGCGGCCCGGCCTCGGCGAGCACCTCGGCGGCCTTGACGGTGCCGTGCCACGTCCGGAAGTCCTTGGCGGTCATCTGCTCGCCGCTGATCTCGCGCAGGTAGTCGTTGATCGTGTCGGCGCGGATCTCCTGCCAGCGGCGGCGCGCCGGATCCCAGTGGGCGAACAGCCGCTCCTCACCCCGGCGGCGGCGTTTCAGGTCGCGCAGCACGGCGCAGACCTCACCGTCGCCGACGCTGGCCGCGTGCTCGACACCCGACTTGCCCCGGAACTCCAGCAGCACGCAGCCGCCACGGGTACGGACGTGGTCCGGCCGCAACGTGGACAGCCCGTACGACGGGTCCTCCTCGCGGGCCGCGGACTCCTCGCCACCGACCCGGAACATGCCCATGTCGAGGAGCCCGACGATCGCGGCGAGAACGCGGGAACGGGTCAGGCCACGGCCGGTCAGGTCGTCGCGCAGCCGGTCGCGGACCTCCGGCAGCCGCTCCGCGACCTCGAGGGCGTGGTCGAACTTGGCGCGGTCCTGCTGTTCACGCCAGGCCGGGTGGTAGAGGTACTGCTTGCGGCCGGCCCCGTCGACACCGATGGCCTGGATGTGACCCTGCGGATCCGGGCTGATCCACACGTCCCGCCAGGCCGGCGGGATGACCAGCGCCTTGATCCGTTCGATGGTCTCCTCGTCGCGCAACGGCTCGCCGGAGGCGTCCCGATAGCTCCAGCCCTTGCCCGCCCGCCGCCGGGTCAGGCCGGGCCGGCCGAGGTCACTGCGCCGTAACCGCATGCTGCACCTGCTCGGCGGCGGCGAGGACCTCGTCCACGCCGACGGCCAGCAGCGCGGGGTGCACGGGACCCGGCAGGTCCCCACGCTCGCTGGTGGTGCCGTGCCAGAGGGCCCGGTGGTACGGCCGGCCGGCGGGCGGGCCCCAGCGGGCCGGCGACATCGGGCCGAACAGGACCACCGACGGCGTCCGGTAGGCGGTCGCGAGATGCGCGACGCCGGTGTCACCACAGATCACCAGGCGGGCGGCGGCGACCAGGGCGGCGAGTTCCCCCAATCCGGTACGGGGTGCCGCGTGCGCCGGCAGCCCGGCGAGCTCGGTCACCCGTACACACAGATCGTGCTCTGCGGGAGAACCGGTGACCAGGACCTGATGGCCCGCCGCGTGCAACCGCCGTGCGACGGCCGCGAAGCGCTCCGGAGGCCATCGCCGTGCCGGGGACTTCGCGCCCGGGTGGATGATCGTGACGCCGGACGGCACGTCGGCGTCCGGAACGTGCAGGTCCAGGTCGGTCTCGTCACAGGCGACGCCGTAGTGGCGGACCAGCCGGCACCAGCGGCGGACCTCGTGCTCGTCGTCGTGCCAGCCGGGACCGTCGTGGTGACCGGCCGCCCGGCTGGCGAACGCCCACAGCGCGCCGGGCCGCAGCGCCCGCAGCCGCAGATGCGACTCCGGGCCGGAACCGTGCAGGTTGACCGCGATCCGCGGCTCGGCGGGCGCCGCATCGAGGGGTTCCAGCTCGGCGGCCGGCACGATCCGGTCGATACCGCCGATCGTCAGGATCAGCGGGGTGAGCCAGGCGGGAGCAGCAAGGCTCAGCGTCTCACCGGGAAAGGCGGCGCGGAGCCCGCGCAAGGCGGGCGCCGCGGTCGCCAGATCACCCACGCCGAGCGCGCGCAGGACGAGGATCACGGGTACGAGCTCTCCGTCTCCGCCGCGACGACCAGTTCCCGGACCGCGCAGCCGGCCGGCTGGCCGAGGGCGAACAGGACGGCGGCAGCCACGTTCGCCGGATCGTTGAGGATCGCGTCCGGGCCCGGCTTGTACCTCTCGTCGCGCTCGTCGAAGAACTTCGTCCGCATCCCGCCGGGGATCAGCAGCGTGACGTTGACCTGCCCGGCGAGTTCCGCGGCGAGCGCCCGGGTGAACCCGACGACACCGAACTTGGCGGCGCAGTAGGCGGTCGCGTCGGAGACGGCCTTGACGCCGAGCGTCGACGAGATCGTGACGACACCGCCGTGCGACCGCTTGAGCTCGGGCAACGCGGCCCGGATCACCGCGGCGGTGGCGAGCAGGTCGATCGCGACGATCCGGTCCCAGATCTCGCCGGGCACGTCGGACAGGGCGCCCGGCACGTCCATCCCGGCCGCCGTGACGACACCGTCGATGCTGCCGCCGGCCCGCTCGATCAGCTCCCGGGTGGCGCGTTCGGCGGCACGGGTGTCGGCCAGGTCGCACTCGATCCACTCGACCCCCTCCTTCGGGGCCTGACGGTCGATGACGTACGGGCGGCCGCCGGCCTTGATGACGGCGTCGACGACGGCGGCGCCCAGGCCGCTCGAACCGCCGGTGACGATGACTGCGTCCAACTCGGTTACCTCCTGCGTGCTTGCGCGATGGTTTTGGTGGTGGAACGGCCGTCCAGATACGGGACGATCACGGTCTGGCCGCCCCAGCGTTCGACGACCTCGGTCTCCGGCAGCGTGTCGTAGTCGCCGCCCTTGACCCACACGTCGGGGCGCAGCCAGGTGAGGACGGACTCGGGTGTGGGTTCGTCGAAGATGACGACGGCGTCGACGCAGTCGAGGGCGGCGAGCAGGCGGCTGCGGTCGTCCTGGCGGGTCAGCGGACGGCCCTCGCCCTTCAGCTCGCGCACCGAGTCGTCGCTGTTCAGGCAGACGATCAGGCAGTCGCCGAGCGCGCGGGCGGCCTTCAGGGTGGCGAGATGGCCGGTGTGCAGCAGGTCGAAGCAGCCGCCGGTGGCGACCACCGTGCCGCCGCGCGCGTGGACCTCCGCGACCAGCCGTCCGGCCTGGTCCGCGCCGATCCGCTCCTCCCCCGTGCCGGGTTCCTCCTCGCGGGAGCCGCTGACGTAGGCGCTGGCAGCGTTCACCGCCGCGGCCACCGCTTCGGACACGAGCGCACCTCCGGCGAGTGCGACCGCGGCGGCCGCCGCGAACGCGTCCCCCGCTCCGCAGGTGTCCCCGCCGGACGTCTCCGGGACCGGCACCACCAGCGGGGTCGGGCCGCCCTGGCACAGCACCGCGCCCTCGGCGCCGCGCGTCACCACCACCGCTCCGGCCTGCCAGCGCTGCCGCAGCGTGTGCCCCGCTCGCTGGGCGCTGCTCAACCCGCGACCGGCGTCACCGGACAGACGGCGGGCCTCGGACTCGTTCGGGGTGACCAGGCGGACGTTCGGCACCGGCGGCGGACCGTTCGGGTGCGGGTCCCAGACCACCGGCGCCTTGGATTCCTCGATCGCGGCGCGCAGGGCCGGATGCCGGGCGACACCGCGGCCGTAGTCGCTGACCAGGATCGCGTCTGCCTCGCGGAGCAGGTCGACGACCGCCTGCGGGGCGTCACCCGGCGGCTGGGCCGGGCCGCCGCGGTCCAGCCGGAGCAGCACCTGACCGCCGGCACGCAGCCGGATCTTCTCCGGCGTGGCGCCGGGCAGTGGCAGGGCGTACACCTCGATGCCGGCGGCCGACAGCAGCTCGCTGAGCCGGGCTCCCGCGGCGTCGGACGCCAGAGCCGTCACCAGGGCGACCTCGTGGCCCTGCTGGGCGGCGAGCACCGCGGCCAGACCGGCGCCGCCGGGACGTTCGTCCACCGTCTCCTCGTCGAGGACCGGGGCCGGGGCGTCCGGGGCGATCCGGGACACGGTCCCGTGCACGTCCCGGTCGAGCAGGGTGTCACCGATGATGACAAGCCTCATACCTTGACCATCTCCTCCAGCTCGTCGCGGTCCACGTCGAAAGGGCGCACGAGGTACCGGTCCACGTACTCACACATGACGTGCACCGACAGCAGATGCAGTTCCTGGACGACCTGACTGTCCGGCGACGGGCAGCACAGCGCCTCGTGACAGATGTCGGCAAGCGGGTTGGGCCGTTCCCCGACCATCGCCCAGGTCCGCATGCCGATCTCGTTCGCGGCCCGGGCCGCGGCGATCAGGTTCGGGCTGCGGCCGCTCGTCGACATCAGGATGAGCACGTCGTCGCGGCGGCCGTGTGCCCGGACCTGCCGGGCGAACACCTCGTCGAAGCCGTAGTCGTTGCCGATCGCGGTGACCGCCGACGAGTCGGGGGTCAGGGCGATCGCGGACAACGGCATCCGGTCCTCGCGCAGCTTGCCGACCAGTTCGGCGGCCAGGTGCTGGGCCTCGGCGGCGCTGCCACCGTTGCCGGCGACCAGCAGGCGGCCACCACCGGCCAGATGGCGGGCCAGATAGGCGCCCCAGCGAGCCAGCCGCCCGGCCTGCGACCGGTACGGCAGCAGGGCCTGGATCAGCCCGGTCAGATGCTCGTCGAGCAGATTCACGCGGTCTCCCATGTGCGAGGGGGTCACGCCGCGACCTCGAGGTCGGCGACGGTTGCGTACACCGAGGCGAGGCGTTCGGCGATGCGGGGCCAGGAGTAGGAGGAGACGGCCCGGTCGGCGGCCGCGGCCGCGTAGGAGAAGCGCCGCACCTCGTCCCCGGTCAGCCGTCGCAGTGCCGCCGCCAGCGCCCGCGGGTCACGGGGCGGCACCAGGTCGCCGGTGATCCCGTCGACGACGGTGTCGGTCAGCCCGCCGACCTCGGTGGCCACCACCGGTACCCCGCAGGCCATCGCCTCGAGCGGGGTGAGCCCGAACGGCTCGTACCAGGGCGTCGCGGCGAGCACGTCGGCCGACCGGTACCAGGCCGGCATCTCGTGCGCCGGGACCGCGCCGGCCAGGGTGACCCGGTCGGCGACCCGGCACCGTTCGGCGAGGGCGAGAAGCCGGCGCGCGTACGGGTCGGCGTGCAACCGGTCCACCGGCGGCCCGCCCACCACGACCAGTTCGGCACCGGGAACTCCCGGCATGGCCCGGATCGCGTCCTCGATGCCCTTGCGCTCGACCAGCCGGGCCACCGTCATGATGCGGGCCCGGCCGGGGGTACGCGCGACGACCGGCCCCCGCTGGCAGAACCGCTCGGTGTTGACCCCGGACGGTACGAGCGCCATCCGGGAGCGCGGCACCCCGAGACGCAGCAGCTCGCCGATCTCGTCCCGGCACTGCACGATGACCCGGTCGACGGTCTGGCCGAGCCGTCGCTCGTACCCGATCCGCTCCGGCGGGCTGGTGTCGGCGCTGCCCTGATAGCGGCGCTTCACCGAGCCGAGGGCGTGGAAGGTCTGCACGACCGGAACCCGGCAGGCGTCCCCGGCGGCGACGGCGGCCAGGCCGCTCATCCAGAAGTGGGCGTGCGCCACGTCGGGCTTCCACACGTCACGCCAGTCCGCGGCCATCCACTCGCCGAACGCGCCCATGTACGGCAGCAGCTCGTCCTTCGGCAGCGCGCCGGCCGGTCCCGCGGGCACGTTCACGACGTCGACGCCGTCGGCCATCGGCACCACCTCGGGCAGCGCGGGACTGTCCCGCCGGGTGTAGACGCGCACCTGGTGACCGTGCCCGGCGAGCGCGGCGGCCAGTTCGGCGACGTGCGCGTTCTGCCCGCCCGCGTCGACGCCGCCGAGCGCCGCGAGCGGGCTGGCGTGCTCCGAGATCATCGCGATCCGCATGTCTCCTCCTCCAGCAGTCGGTCCCAGTCGGCGAGGAACCGGTCGAGGCCGTACCGCGCGAGCGCCACCTGCCGGGCCCGCGCGCCCAGCCGGGCCGCCTCCTCCGGTTCGTCGATCAGCCACTGGGCGGCCTCGACGAGCGTGCTCACCCGGGTGGACAGCACCCCGGCGTCCGGTGGGACCGCGGCGATCGCCTCGGTGGTGGCCAGGGCGAGCACCGGCATGCCCATCTGCATGGCCTCGATGAGGCTCAGCCCGAGCGACGTCCACCGGCACAGGTGCAGGTAGGCGCGCCGCTGTGCGACGGCCGCGTGCATGTCGCGCTGCGGGAGGTCCTCGTGCGCGGTGACGCCGGTCAGCCCGGAGACGCCCATGCCGAAGACGTCCACCGGGGCGACGCCCGCGAACCGTCCGAACAGATCGGTTCCGGTCACCCGGCCACGGCGGACCGGCTCGTTCGTGACGATCGCCAGGCGGTCCAGCTCTCCGGTCCACCGGGCCGCCGGCTCCACGACGCCGTGCTCGATCACCGTGGTGCGGGTCTCGCCGCAGTCCCAGAACAGCTCGTTGAAGTGAGTGACGTGCGCGATCAGCACGTCGTCCCGGTCGGCGAGCGGATGGCGGGTCTCCGGCACATCGCCCTTCGGGGTGTTGTGCTCGACGTAGATCACCGGCACGTGCGGCGGGATCAGGTCGAGTTCCTCGGGCCGCTGAGCGATGGCGACGTCCACGTCCCGGATCTGGTCGAGCGGCATCTCCTCGACGCTGTCCGGCCAGGGGAACGTGCGGGCCCGGCCGCGGCCCCACTCGTCGCGGGCGGCGTTGACCGGCACGAGATAGCGGTGCTTGCCCTGGACGAACGACGTCGTCCAGGAGCCGTGCACGTGCCATAGCAGAATGTTCACGCGGCCACCTCGTCGTGGTTCGGTTGCGGGACGGTGACGCCGAGGCGGCGCACCGCGGTCAGGACGTCTTCCGGATCGATGCCGGACAGGCAGGGATGTCCGGGAACCGGGCACCGGGTGGCCCGGGTGTCGCGGCAGGAGGCGGTCGCGTCGCCGAGCCGTACGGCCGGCACCCGGTAGGGCCCCCAGCGTCCGTAGGGGACGGTCGGTGCGAACAGGCTGACCACCGGCGTGCCCACGGCCGCGGCGAGATGCGCCGGACCGGTGTTGCCGACGATCAGGCATCCCGCGCCGGCGATCAGGCCGGCCAGCTCGGCGAACGGCATCGGGCCGGGTTCCTCGGCGACACCGCCGGCGACGTAGGCGGCCAGGTGCCGCTCCCCCGACCCGCCGGTCACCACGACCCGATGGCCGGCCCCGGCGAGTGCGGCGACGATCCGCCGGAGATCCTCCGGCGGGCACGATCGCGCCTCGCAGCTCGCACCCGGATGCACCACCACGTAATCCGCGCCCGGCCCGGGCGGCACGGTCACCCGGAGCCGCCCGTCGTCGGATGCCGGAAGGCCGAAACCTGCCGCTGCCGCGACGCTGAGGGCACGTTCCGGTTCGGGCAACTCATCCGGTACGCGATGACGTACGTCAAGCAGCGAGCCGGGATAGTCGTCGCTGATCGCGGTGATCCGCCGGAACCCGGCCGTGCGCAGCAGCAGGGCCAGCGGCAGCGCCGACTGGTGGAACGACGTGAAGATGACCGCCTCGTCCACGCCGGTGGCCCGCAGCCGGTCGGTCAGCGCCCGCATGTCACCGGCGTCGACGGGATCCGGTTCCGGGTCGATCCACGGCAGACGCCACTCGACGAGCTCGTCCACTCCGGGCAGCAGTTCCGCGGCGGCCCGCCCGCGCGGCCCGCAGAGCAGCACCACCCGTTCCGTGCCCGCGGCCAGCGCACGGATCGCCGGCCCGGTGACCAGGACGTCCCCTGCCGAGTCGGAACGGACGGCCAGGACCCCTGCGGGCCGATCCTGCCGAGAAGCCGGTTTCAGCAGCGCCCGGCGTTGCAGAATGAGATCAGCGGCAGCGGTCAGGTCGGCGGCGGTGTGCGGGGCGGCGGCGACCTCGGCGGGGCGGGTGACGTCCGTGGGCACCAGGACACCGGCGGCACCGGCGGCGAGCGCGGCCTCCATGTCGCGCCCGATGTCGCCGACCACGACACAGCGCTGTGGTGTGGTCCCGAGCGCCGCCGCGGCGGCGGTGATCATGCCGGGCGCGGGCTTGCGGCACGGGCACCCGGCGCTGTCGTCGTGCGGACAGAACTGCCAGGTGTCGAACGGGCCGAGCAACTCGTCGATCCGGTCGTGCACGGCCGCCATCTGCCGGGCCGTGAAGAGGCCGCGGGCCAGGCCGGACTGGTTCGTGACCACGCCCAGCCGCAGCCCGGCGGCCCGCAGCCGGTCGAGGGCCTCCCGCGCGCCGGGCATCGGCTGAACCCGCTCGGGGTCCCCGTTGTAGGGCACGTCCACGACGAGCGTGCCGTCCCGGTCGAAGAGCACGGCGTCGAAGAGCTCACCGGAGGTAGCGCTCACCGCCGCGCCCCGGCTCGCGTCACGACCGGTTCGGCATCCACCGGCCGCGCCTCGCCGTTGTCCACACCGGAGCCGTTGTTCACACCGGAGCCGTTGTCCGCGACAGATCCGGCCCGGGCCGCCTTGCGCGCGGAGGTGGCGTGGCCGGCCTCCCGCACCGATGCGGCGTGGACGGCGGCGCGCGCGGCGGGCAGCAGGATGTCGGCGGACGGGGCGGTCACCCGGATCGGGCCGGTCGTGGTCTCCGGCAGCGGCTCGGCACCGCGCCAGCGCAGCCAGCCGCGCAGCCAGTGCGCGATCGCCACCGGCGGGATGACGGCGCTGGTCAGCAGCATGGTGGTGACCTCATCGCGGTCCCGGGGGCCGGGGGCGATGCGGGCCGCGGCGAACTCGGCGGTTCCGGCGGCCCAGCCGGCCGCGGCCACGGCGGCGGCAGCCGGCCAGCCCCGGCGGCCGGTGATGAGGGCGGCGGTGGTGCAGCCCACCGCGGCGGTCAGGCAGGCGGTGATCACGGCGTGGCGGTGGCGGCGGCCGGGCGGAACACCGAGGCGGGTGCGCCATCGCCGGCCGTAGAGGTGCCTCAGCAGCGCGTCGTCGGCGTTGCCACGCTGCGTCCGTACGCTGATCCAGCGATCCTCCGGACGGACCGGATGGGTGACGCGGCGGTGACCGAGACGCAGCTGCCACCCAGCCCGCAGCACCCGGTGGGCGAGCTCGGCGTCCTCCCGGAAGGCACGCGGAAGACGCTCGTCGAAGCCGCCGGTCCGGGCCAGCGCGGTGCGGCGGTAGGCCATGTCGGCGGTGATCCACTCGCCGTGGGCGAGCCCCGCGGTGACGCGTTCCCAGTCCGTCGGCCGGTGACCGTCCGGCAGTGGCACGTCGACGTTGCCCTGCACGCCGCCGATCTCCGGACCGGCCTCGCGCAGGTCGGCGGCGAGCCGCCCGGCCCAGCCGGGCTCCGGCAGCACGTCGTCGTCGAGGAACGCCACCCACTCGCGGGTCGCGGCCCGCCAGCCGGCGTTACGGGCGGCGGCCGGACCGGCGGCCCGCCCCGGAATCACCCGCACCGGCGTGGACGGCGGCAGTTCCAGCGGCGCCCGCCGGTCGGCCCGGTCGTCCACCACGAGCAGTTCGAACTCCTCGGGCAGCGGGCCCAGCGCGTGCAGCAGCGCCGCCAGGCTGGGCCGGCCCAGAGTCGGCACGACGATGCTGATGCCGCTCAACGAGGGCCCCCGTCTCCCCGGCCGCCGTAGACCTGGCTCCGGTGCACCGCGAACGGGCCGATCGCGAGCAGATCGACCGGGGCCGAACCGAACAGTTCCAGGGCCTCCCGCGGCGTGTCGACCATCGGGCGGCCGGCCGTGTTGAGCGACGTGTTCACGACCACCGGCAGCCCGGTGAGCCGCTCGAACTCCGTCAGCATCGCCCACACGAGCGGCTCGGTGTCGTCGTGGACGGTCTGCACCCGAGCGGTGCCGTCGACGTGGGTGACGGCCGGGATACGGTCCTTCCAGTCCGGCTTCACCCGGTGGACGAACAGCATGTACGGGCTCGGGTAGACGCCCTCGAAGATGTCGTGGAAGCGTTCCGCCCGGACCATCGGCGCGATCGGCCGGAACTGCTCGCGGCCCTTCACGTCGTTCATCCGGGTCTGGGTGTCCCGGTCGCCGGGATGGGCCAGCAGCGACCGGTGCCCGAGAGCGCGCGGGCCGTACTCGCTGCGCCCCTGGTACCAGGCCACGATCCCGTTGCGGGCCAGCACCGCGGCGGCCTCGGCGGCGATCGACTCCGGCCGGGTGTAGGGCACCGCGGCACGCCGCAGCTCGGCCTCCAGTTCGTCGTCGCTCCAGCCACGGCCGAGCGCGGCCGTACCGAGCGGGACGTGCTCGGCACCGAGCGCCAGCGCGGCACCGAGGGCGGTACCCGCGTCGCCGGCGGCCGGCTGCACCCACACCCGGTCGAACGGCCCCTCGGCGGCGATCCGGGCGTTGGCCACACAGTTGAGCGCGGTACCACCGGCCATCGTCAGCGTGGAGAGGCCGCCGGAGGCCTCGTACGTCCATCGGGCCAGATCGAGAAGCACCTCCTCGAGTCGCGTCTGGACGCTGGAGGCCAGGTCGGCGTGCGCCTCGGTCATCTCGCCGTCGGCGGTCCGCTTCTTGGCGAGGGCGTCCCAGTCGATCCGCTCGACGGTGAATCCGCCCTCACCGTCGGCGCGGACCAGGTCACGCAGCAGGCCGAGGAACTTGGGGCGGCCGTACGAGGCGAGCGCCATCACCTTGTACTCGTCGCTGGAGTGCATGAAACCGAGGTGGCGGGTCAGGTCCTCGTAGAGCAGCCCGAGCGAGTGCGGCAGCTCCTGGCTGCGGTGGACGGTCAGTTCACCACTGCGGTACGAGCCGGCCAGGTGGCTCGCCGCCTCGCCCCGCCCGTCCAGCACCAGGACCGCACTGTCCTCCGGGACGCTGAGCCCGGCCGAGGCGGCGTGCGCGACGTGGTGCGGGACGAACCGCACCTGGTCGGGGTCGAGGCCGGGCAGTGCCGTCGCCAGGAACTGCGGCGCCCGCCGGGCGTAGTCGACGCGCAGGTGGTCCCACGGGTCGCCGATGCCCAGCTCGGCCTGGTCGCGGCAGAGCGCCGGGTCGAACGAGTAGGCGACCGCGTCGAGGTCACCGGGACGCAGCCCGGCCTCCTCGAGGCACCAGGCCGCGGAGAGCTCCGGCAGCTCCCAGGCGGAGAACGGCACCGGCCGCTTGCCGTGCTTGCGGCGGCTGAACCGCTCTTCCTCCGCGGCGGCCACCACACGACCGTCGACGATCAGGGCCGCCGCAGGGTCATGGAAGATCGCGTTGATCCCGAGAACTCGCATGGCGGGCCGCATACCCACTGAATTCTCAGTTACTCACATGATCATCGACTTCTCCCGTATCCGGGGAATTCGGTAGTGAGCTGGGGCTTTCAACCAGACGTTTGCTGTACGCCAAGGTTTTATGCGATGCAATGCGGGAAGTCCGGCAGCATGTATCAGGTCGCTCAGCTCATCGACGGGCGGTGGGCCTCCGGCACCTCCGGCCGCACCCTGACCGTTACCGACCCACGCGACGACAGCCAGGTGACGGAGGTCCCGGTCGCCTCGGACGCCGACGTCGCCGCCGCCGTGCGGGCCGCCCGCCGGGCCGCTCCCGAGTGGGCGCGCACCGCCCCGGCCGCCCGTGCCGCCGCCCTGCACGCCGCCGCGAACACCATCGAGGCCGCGGCCGGGGAACTGGCCGAGATCATGGCCGCCGAGATGGGCAAACCGGTCGACGGCGCGCGGGACTCGATCGCCGCCGGCATCGGGACGCTGCGGCAGTACGCGGAACTCGGCCCCACCCATCGCGGCCGCACCCTGGCCGGCGACGACGGGGCGATCGACCTGATGGCGTACCGGCCGCGCGGCGTCGTCGCGGTGATCACCCCGTGGAACGACCCGGTCGCGGTGTCCTGCGGACTTCTCGGCGCCGCCCTGGTCACCGGCAACACGGTCGTGCACAAACCCAGCGAGCGCACCCCGGCGACCGGCTGGCGGCTGGCCCAGCTGATCGCCCCGCACCTGCCCGAGGGCGTCCTCAACGTGGTGCACGGCGACGGGCCGGCCGGCGCCGCCCTGGCCGGGTCCGAGGTGGACGTGGTCGCGCACGTCGGCTCCACCGCCACCGGCCGGTCGATCGCCGCCACCTGCGCCCGCACCGGCGCGAAGGCGCTGCTGGAGAACGGTGGCAGCGACCCGCTGATCGTCGACGCCGGCGTGGATCCGGTGTGGGCGGCCGGGCAGGCGGCGCTCGGCGCGTTCGCCAACTCCGGGCAGATCTGCGTCGCGGTCGAACGGATCTATGTGCACGAATCGCTCGCCGAGGCGTTCGTCGAGGCACTGGCCACCGAGGCCGAGACGTGGGGCAAACAGATCGGGCCGCTCGTCGACCGGCGGCTGCGCGAGGCGGTGCACGGGCAGGTACGTGCCGCCGTCCAGGACGGCGCACGGCTGGTCACCGGGGGCGAGGTGCCGTCCGGGGCGGGGGCGTACTACCCGGCGACCGTGCTGTCGGACTGCACCGACGACATGGCCGTGATGCGCGAGGAGACCTTCGGGCCGGTCGCGCCGGTCGCCACGGTGCGGTCCTTCGAGGAGGCGCTGAGCCGGGCGGGCGATTCGCCGTACGGCCTGGCCGCGACCGTCCTGACGCCGTCGATGAGTCACGCCCAGCGCGCCTGGCGGGAGCTGCCGGCCGGAACCATCAAGATCAACGCGGTGTTCGGTGGCGCACCGGGTGGTGCGGCGCATCCGCGGCGCGGCAGTGGACAGGGCTTCGGGTACGGCCCTGAGCTCCTCGACGAGATGACCGCGGTCACGGCCGTCCACCTGGAGGCCCCGCCCAGCGGCTGGTGACCGGCCCGCACCCGCGCCGTTCAGCCCGGCGGCCGTACCGCAAGCCACGCTTTTCGCCTGTCCGTCGCGGTTGCGAGAGCACTGCTCTTGACTGTGAGCACCGCGCTGGTGTTCACTGTCCCCAACAGAGAGCAGTGATCTCGCCAAGTGGGGGAACAGTCATGCGATATGTGGTGCCGACGCGTGGGACGCACGCCTTCAACAACGTGGCCAAGTGGCTCACCGCTCGCGGGATCAGCCTGATGGGCAGCCGGGTGCTGGCCGTCCGCGGACGCAAGAGCGGCGAGATCCGCACCATCGTGGTCAACCTCTTCGACCATGACGGCGACCGGTATCTGCTCTCGCCGCGGGGCCACACCCAGTGGGTCCGCAACCTGCGGGTCGCGGGTGAGGGCGAGCTGCGGCTGGGCCGCCGGACCGAGCGGTTCGTCCCGGTCGAGGTGGCCGACGCCGACAAGACCCCGCTGATCCGGCTGTACCTGACGAAGTGGGCCTGGGAGACCGGCGCCTTCTTCGACGGGCTGAAGGCCGACTCCCCCGACGCGGACATCGCCGCGGCCGCCTCCGGCTTCCCGGTGTTCCGCCTGGTCGCCCGCTGAGACAGCCGGCCCTGGTCGGCCGCCGCGACAGCTGGCGTGCCACCACCCCGGCAGGGTCGCGCTACCCGGCCAGACGGGCGACAGCAGCCTCGGTGGCGGGTGGCAGCGGCTGCCGATGGCGCAGCGCCCACGGCAGCGAACGGGCCACATCCCACACCGCGGGCGGTGAGTCACGCAACGTGGTAGCGACGGTCCTGGCCACGACGCCGGGCGGACGGCGCAGCAGGGCGGTGAGCAGCCGGTTCCGCGCCTCGATGCGGTGGCGGGCGGTGCCGTCCCGGCCGGCCGGTCGCGGGAAGTGACGCACCACCAGCGACGGTTCGTAGCACAACCACCAGCCCGCGGCGGTCAGGTCCATCGCCAGGAGCGCTTCTTCCCCGTACACGAACAGCTTCGGTTCGAAGCCGCCCACCTCGAGGAACGCCTCCCGCCGGACCACGACGGCACAGGAGAGGAAGCCGAGGACAGCCGGGCCGGGCGCACCGGCCGGTGCACCGAGCGGGGCGGCGGCCTGCGCCGCGGAGACGGGATCGAGCCGGGCTTCCGGGCCGACCAGGACCTTTGCCGTGACCAGGCCCAGCCGGGGATGCGCGTCGAACAGCGCGGCGGCGCGGGCGAGCGAGCCTTCGGTCCAGTACGAGTCGTCGTCGGCGAACGCGACGTAGGGGGTGCCGGCCCGGCGGACACCCTCGTTGCGGGCGGCGGCTCCGCGGTTCTCCCCGAGCGGCACCACCTCGACGGCCGGGAACGCCTCGGTGACGGCGGCCGGGCTGCCGTCGGTCGACGCGTTGTCGACCAGGATGACCGGGGCGCGGTGCTCGGGCAGCGTCTCGAAGAGACGGTCGCGGCGGTCGCGGGTCGCCACCACGACGGTGACCTGTGAACTCTCCGGCATGTTCACCGGGTCAGCCGCCCGCGCAGTTCCTTGGCGAAGAAGTCGAGGAAGCCGTCCGGGTCGGGGCCGGCGTTCATCAGGACGATGTGGTCGTAGCCCGCCTCGGTGTATTCGCGGACCTTCGCGACGTACGGCTCCGGGTCGGGTCCGGCGACGAACATGGCACGGACGTCGTCCTCGGTGACGGTGGCGGCGGCAGCCTCGAAGTTGACCGGGTTCGGCAGCTCGGACATCACCTTCCAGCCGGTGACGGCCCATCTGGTGGTCCGGTGCGCCTCGGTGACCGCGGCGTCGGCAGTCGGCGCCCACGCGACCGGCACCTCGGCGTACTTCGGGCCCTGTCCGCCCTTGCCGGTGAACGCCTCGACCAGGTCGGCGCGGGGCTCGGTGGCGAACAGGCCGGTGCCGTGGGTGGCGGCCAGTTCGGCGGCCCGGCGGCCACCGGCGGCGACCGCGATGGTCGGCAGCTCCTCCGGCAGGTCGAACACCCGGGCGTCCTCGAGCTGAAGATATTTCCCCTGGTACGAGCGGTAGCCGCCCTCCCAGAGCAGGCTGATGATCTCCAGCGCCTCGCGGAGTCGTTCGTGCCGCTCGGCGACACTGCCGAAGCCCTGACCGACGACGTGCTCGTTGAGCCGCTCGCCCGAGCCGACGCCGAGGGTGAACCGGCCGTCGGACAGAATCGCCAGCGTGGCGGCGGCCTGCGCGATGATCGCCGGGTGGTAACGCACCGACGGGCAGGTCACACCGGTGGCCAGACCGAGGGTCCGGGTCTGCACGGCGATGGCGCTGAGCACATTCCAGGCGAACGGGGAGTGTCCCTGCACGTCGAGCCAGGGATGGTAGTGATCGCTGATCTCGACGAAGTCGAACCCGGCCTCCTCGGCGCGGATCGCCTGGCGGACGAGTTCCTTGGGGTCGAAGGCTTCGGCGGCGAGTTTGTATCCGAGTCTCATGTCGCTGGCGATTCCCCCGTGGGAACGGGACAAACGTGGCGGACCTACCCGCCACGTCTGTCCCGTCACCGTGTCACGAAGTGGCGGCTTGCTTCGCCTGGTCGCGCACATCCTGAGCGTCCGACCGAGCGGTCTCCTTCGTGGTCTGCGCGGCGTCCCGGGCGGTCTCCTTGACCTGCCCGGCGGCCTGCTGCACGGTTCCACCGAGCTCGTCCTTGAGGTCCGAGGCGACCTCCTTGACCTTCTCGGTGAGGTCGCCGCTGTGGTCCTTGAGCTGCTGCCCGGCCCGGCGCTCGGCGTCGGTGACCGGCACCAGCGAGGCGGTCAGCATGCCCACGCCGAAGGCGATGATGCCGGCGGCGAGCGGGTTGCCCTGCGTCTGCCGGACGACCGCCTGCGGGGCCTCGCGGACCTTGTCGGCCGCGGCCGACGCCTTCTCACTGGCGGTGTCGGTCAGCTGCGAAGCCTTCTGACCGGCCGCGTCGGTGAGCCCGGACGCCTTGTCGCTGATCCGGTGCGCCTGCTCGCGGGCGGCGTACGTGGTGTCCTCGGTGGTTCCCATGACTTTCTCCTTCACCGCGGTCCAGCGTCGCCGGGCGACCTGACGCGGGCTCGTCTTCTCGGCCAGCAGGTCGACGTCGCGGGTCAGCGACGCCCGGGTGTTCTCGATGTCGCGCCTCAGCCGGTCGGGTTCTTCAGCCATCGGGCGTCCTCCTTCAGAGTTTCGGCGGTGCGGCGCGGCACCGGGTCCACGGTCTTGAGCTTCTTGCGGCCGTTCACGAAGAGGACGGCGCCGATGGCTCCCCAGACGATCGCGACGATGAGCGCCGCCCATCCAGGGTCCATCACGTTGCTGAGGCCGAACACGACGGCGAAGCTGAGCAGCACCACGGCCAGGTAGCCGGCGAATCCGGCGCCGCCGAGCATCCCGGCGGCCTTGCCGGCCTTGGTGGCCTCCTGCCGGATCTCCACCTTGGCGAGCTCGACCTCCTGCCGGAACAGCTGCGACAGGTCGTCGGTGATGTTGCCGATGATCTCGCCGACCGAGGTCTCGGCGACCCGATCATCGTGCTCGTTGCGGTACGGGGCTGTCATGACCGGTACTCCGGGTCCGCGGGGTCGACGACGGCCGGGGTTCCGGTGCCGGTGCCGGCGTACTGGGTGGTGGCCGGGGTGACGTAGCCGGTGCCGGTGGAGGCCGGAACGTAGCCGACGGTCTCCGTGGTCGTGCTCGTGGTCTCGTAGGCCGGCGTGGCGTAGGACGGCGCGGGCTCGTAGGCGGGAGCCTGCTCGTAGCCCGGGGCTCGCTCGTACGAGGACGGCTCGTAGCCGGAGGTGAAGGAGTCGGCGGCCGGCTTGCCGGCGTCCGCGTCGGCCTTGGCGACGCTCTTGCCGAGCCGCCCGACCACGAAGCCGGCGGCCAGCGCGGTGGCCAGGAAGGCACCGGGGCGGCGGCGGGCGAAGTCCTCGACCTCGCGCAGCACGCCGTCGGGGCCGTTGCGGTCCAGATAGTCGGCGAACTGGCGGCCGCCGTCAGCGATCCGGGACACCACGGCTGCGGCCGGCGAGTCGGACCGGTCCCCGCGCATCTCGTCGAGGTGGTCGGCGGTCTGCCGGATGGAGCCGACCAGGCGCCCGTTCTGGGCGTGGGCCGTCTCGGTCAGCTTTCCGCGGACCTCCGAGGCGACGGAGCGGGCCTGCGTGCGTGCCTCCGAGGCGACGCGCTGCGCCTGCTCCTTAGCGGTGCCTGCGACGTCGCCGGCGGCCTGACCGGCTGCGGCCTTGGTCTGTTCGGCGACCTGGCGGGGCTTCGACTGCCCGCCGGCGGTGCCGGGTGAAATGTCACTCATGTGTTCCTCCGAGGGGGTTCACGTTGTTCGGGCTGGTCTGGTGGCTGTCGCCCTCGTCCATCACCTACCCCGGCCTGGCACTTTCGATGCACGTTCCGTTGTGGTGAATGGCGCAAAACCCCAGTTCATAAAACCGTCGATCTTGGGTACGGCGTACCGCCCGGTACCCTCCGCGGGCTTTGTTAGGGTCGCCAACCGTGAGCGAACTCAGCGGTACACGCGTCATCGGTGGCCGGTCCTACGACTTCTCCCGCCGCGTCGTCGTGATGGCGATCGTGAACCGCACGCCCGACTCGTTCCACGACAAGGGCCGCACGTTCGCGCTGGAGAAGGCCACCGAGGCGGTCCGTGCCGCGGCCGCGGACGGCGCCGACTGGATCGACATCGGCGGCGTGCCGTTCGCGCCGGGCCCGGAGGTGTCCGCCGCCGAGGAACTGGACCGGGTGCTGCCGGTCGTCGAGGCGGCCCGCGGGCTGGCCGTGGTCTCGGTCGACACGTTCCGCCCGGAGGTCGCGGCCGAGGTGATCAGAGCGGGTGCCGGGGTCGTCAACGACACCTCCGGCCTGCGCGACCCGGCCATGGCCGACGCGGTCGCCGGCACCGACGCCCAGCTGGTGATCTGCCACAGCCTGGCCGCACCGCGGACCGAGTACCCGAGTCCGCGGTACGGCGACGTGACCGCCGAGGTGGGCGCGTTCCTGCGGGAGAAGGTGGACCTCGCGCTGTCGCGCGGGGTCCGGCCGGATCAGATCATCATCGATCCGGGCCACGACCTGAACAAGAACACCCACCACTCGCTGGAGCTGTGCCGGCGGCTCGACGAGATCGCCGGAATCGGCTATCCCATGCTCGCGGCACTCAGCAACAAGGACTTCATCGGCGAGACACTCGACCGCCCGCAGCGGGAACGGCTCGCCGGCACGCTCGCCACGGTGGTGTTCTGCATCCTGCGCGGGGCCCGGATCATGCGGGTGCACGACGTCAGGGCCGCCACCGACGCGATCCGGATGACGGAGGCGATGCTGGGCTGGCGCGAGCCCGTGTACACCCGCCACAACATCTGACCGGACCATCCGACGAGACGATCCGGCGAATCCGATCCGGCGAAACGCGATTGCCGCCGGGTCGCGCCCGGTGCCATGCTCCGTCGCATGACGACACGCCCGAACCCGATGATGCGCCCCGCACCGGGGCTGTTCGGCGTGCGTTAGCACGATCGTCGACGACCAGGCCCGCCGCGCGAGGGCCAGGTCGTTCCCGTTCCTCGTTCGCCGCGGGCGAAGGAGGAGCCATGTCCCGTTTCTATGTCACCACGGCGATCCCGTACGTCAACGCCGCCCCGCATCTGGGGCACGCTCTGGAGCTGGTCCAGGCCGATGTGCTGGCCCGGCACCGGCGCCTGCGCGGCCGGCCGGTCCGGTTCCTGACCGGCACCGACGACAACGCCCTGAAGAACGTGACCGCGGCCCGCGCCGCCGGTGTGGACACCGCGACGTTCGTCGCCGCCAACAGTGCCCGTTTCGCCGCGCTGCGCGAGCCGCTGGCGCTGTCCTTCGACGACTTCATCGCGACCGGCACCGACGCCCGTCACGCGGCCGGGGTCCGGCGGTTGTGGCGTGAGTGCGCCGCGGCCGGCGACTTCTACCGGCGTGACTACACCGGGCTGTACTGCGAGGGCTGCGAGCAGTTCTACCAACGCGCCGAGCTGCCCGGCGGGCATTGCCCGGAACATCTTCGAGCACCCGAGGTCGTACGGGAGAGCAACTGGTTCTTCCGGCTGTCGCGTCATCAGGACCGCCTGTCGGAGGTGCTGGAGTCCGGGGAGGTACGCATCGAACCGGCGGCGCGGCGCAACGAGGTGCTCGCCTTCGTCCGCGCCGGCCTGACCGACTTCAGCGTCTCCCGGCCGGCCCGTCGCGCGGCCGGCTGGGGCATCGAGGTGCCCGGCGATCCGGAGCAGGTCGTCTACGTGTGGTGGGACGCGCTGGCCAACTACGTCACGGCGCTGGGCTACGGCACCGGCGATGGCACCGGCGATCAGGCGTACCAGAGGTGGTGGAGCGGGTCCGCCGACCGGGTGCACGTCATCGGCAAGGGCATCGTGCGCTTCCACGCCGTGTACTGGCTGGCCCTGCTGCTGTCGGCCGGTCTGCCCCTGCCCACGACCATCCTGGTGCACGACTACCTCACCGCCGGCGGGGTGAAGCTGTCGAAGAGCCTCGGCAACACCGTCGACCCGGCGGCGCTGGCCGCCCGCTACGGCACCGACGCGCTGCGGTGGTGGCTGCTGCGCGAGGTCGCCCCGGTCGGTGGCACCGATTTCACCGCCGGCCGGCTGGTGCACAGCGCCAACCGCGACCTCGCGAACGCACTGGGGAACCTGGCGCACCGCACCCTTACTCTCGTGCACCGGCACCGTGGCGGTCAGGTGCCCCCGCCGTCCGGCCCGGCCGGCGACGAGCGGTTGACCGCGGCCTGTGCCGGCCTGCCCGCCCGCATCGACAGGGCGCTCGACGCCTTCGACTTCCGCGCGGCGACCGGCGCACTGTGCGACGTCGTCGACGACGCCAACCGTCTGGCCGACGCCGAGCAGCCGTGGCATCTCGCGCGGGCCGGCAGCGGCGACCGGGCGGCTGCCACCCGCCTGGACGGGGTGCTGAGTGCCCTCGTCCACGCGTGCCGGGTGGTGGCCGCGGAACTACAGCCGTTCCTGCCGGGCGGGG
Organism: Actinoplanes sp. NPDC023801; assembly: GCF_040639655.1. Taxonomy (NCBI): domain Bacteria; kingdom Bacillati; phylum Actinomycetota; class Actinomycetes; order Micromonosporales; family Micromonosporaceae; genus Actinoplanes; species Actinoplanes sp. NPDC023801. Next base: position 186,500 of record NZ_JBFAAI010000005.1, read on the forward strand.
CCGGGCGTCTGCGACGGCAGCTGGGCGACGGCACGCACACGGGCCGGCCGGAGCCGGTCTTCCCCCGCTGGGAGCAACCGTGACGCGCGGCGGTCAGGCCGGCAGCGCCCCGGCGAGCACCCATCGGCCGCGGCCGAGACGCTTCGCCTGGTACATGGCGTCGTCGGCGGCGCTCAGCAGCGCGGTGGGCCGCCACTCGGTTCCGGGGTCGCCGGCCGCGGCGATGCCGATGCTGGCGCCCACGGTGTGCCAGGCGCCCCCGTACTCGATCGGCATCGCGACGTCCCGCACGATCCGGTCGGCGACCCGTACCCCGTCGGTGCTGCCCAGTCCGGTGAGGACCACGGCGAACTCGTCGCCACCCAGCCGGGCGACCACGTCGCAGTCCCGGACCGCGGCAGTCAGGCGCCGCGCCACCACCTGCAGGATCGTGTCGCCGGCGGCGTGCCCGGCAGTGTCGTTGACCGCCTTGAACCCATCGAGGTCCAGGTAGAGCACGGTGGAGCCGGGCGGGCAGCCGTCGAGTTCCTCGGCGAGCGCGGCCCGGTTCAGCAATCCGGTCAGGGAGTCGTGCCGGCTACGGTGCTCCAGTTTGCGTTCCGCCTGCTCCAGGGAGCGCAGCGCGCTGGAAAAACGGGCCAGGATGAGCCCCGCCGTGACCACCGTGGCGCCGAAGAGCAGGACGCGCTGGGTGCCGGCGTACTCGGGGTGGGCGAAAAGCACCGCCGGAGCCGCGAGCAGGCCCGTCCCGAGGAACCAGACCCGGGCGGAGTGCAGCGTCGGGGCCCGGCGCGCCGGTGCGGTCAGCTCGCCGCTGCCGACGTGCAGGGCCGCGGCGACAAGCAGCGCGTTGCTGAGCAGGATCACTCCGGTGCCGACCGCGATGGCCACGTCCAGCGGCGGGATGAAGGTCGATCCGAGGTCGGAGGCGATCCGCAGGACGGCGGAGAGCACCAGCAGCCGGGTCGCCCCGCCGCGGCGGCCCGGTGACATCACCAGCAGCAGAACGCCCATGAGGATGCCGATGTCGCCGAGCGGGCCCATCACGTACAGATAGCCACCGAGCGGATCAGCGGCCATGTCGGCGATGAACGGCGAGACGAACAGCACCCAGATGACGATCGACGAGGCGCCGCCCAGGGTCAGCATGTCGAGCACGGCAGGCCGTAGCCACCGGCCCGCCCGGCGCCGCGCCATCGAGAACAGTGCCATGCCGTACGCCAGGTAGCCGGCCGTCCACAGCGCGGCCGACGTCCATCCGCTGTCGGGTCGTTGCAGCAGCGTGCTGATCGGGTAGACGGCGTCACCGGCGAGCCAGGCGACCTGCCCGGCCCCGACGTACAACCAGGGCAGGCGGTCGGCCCCGCGGCGCCGCCTGGCCGCGGACCAGCAGACGAGCGTCACGATCGTCAGGTAGACGCCGAAGTAGATCAGGTCCCCGTGGACCGTTCCGGAGGCCAGGCCCGCCGCCGCGGCGGCGGACGCGGCCACGACGAGGTACAGCACGAGCAGTCGACCGGTCATGCACACCGGATCGGCGGCACAGGTCAGAACCGCTGGATCCGAACCGCCTCGCTCCACGATCGCAACCCGGCGGCAACCCGGGACGACGGGTCACGGGCCGTACCCGGCGGGCCTCCGGCTCACTCACCGCCCGCGGACGGCAGGGTGCTGAGCAGCTCGGTGACCCAGGGCTGCGGCTCGACCGCGTCCGGCCCGAGCACCCGCATCGCGCCGAGCACGGTGATCAGCATGCCGTGGGCGAAGAAGTCCCGCACCTCCTCGGCGGAGGCGCCGGTCAGCTCACGGACCAGGGTGAACTGGTCGCCGTAGCACTGACGCACGGCGTCGCCCAGGCCCGGGTCGGCGGCCGCGGCGAACCCGTGCAGCAGCACGACGAGCAGGTCGCGTTCGGTGAGGAGCTGCTTGTAGGCCCGGCCGAGTCCGTCGAGGGTGGGGTCCTCGGCGGCGGCGTCCCGCCAGATCTGCTGCACGCGGTCACCGGCGTGCCGCACGGTGGCCAGGAACAGGTCCTGCTTCGAGCCGAAGAGCCGGATGACGTACGGCTGGGACACCCCGGCTATCCGCGCCACCTGATCGGTCGTCGTGCCCGCGTAACCGCCCTGCGCGAAGGCGGTGACCGCGGCGTCGACGAGCTGCGCGTGGCGCTCCTGGGCGGTGAGGCGGGTCCGGACCATGTTGACAGGTTATCAGTCGATGCATACCGTGCTTAGTTATCAGTGAATAACAACTTCCGGCTGTGCACTACCGCTGCCTCAAGGGTCTTGAGACAGCGGTAGTGCAGCCCGACAACTACGGGGAGACACAGTGACCGCCGTCGCTGAGAAACGAACGACGCGCCCGTTCGGACTGGTGATCGCCGCCGTCGGCATCCCGGCCTTCATGAGCGCGCTGGACAACCTGGTCGTCAGCACCGCGCTGCCGGTCATCCGCACCGAGCTCGGGGCGTCCATCGCCGACCTGCAGTGGTTCGTCAACGCGTACACGCTGCCGTTCGCCGCCTTCCTGCTCACCGCGGCGGCCCTCGGCGACCGCATCGGCCGCCGCCGGATGTACCTGATCGGCATCGCCGTGTTCACCGCCGCCTCGGCCGCCGCCGCACTGGCCACCGAACCGTGGCAACTCACCGCGGCCCGCGCCGTGCAGGGTCTCGGTGGCGCGGCCATCGCCCCGCTGTCGCTCACGCTGCTCGCCGCGGCGGTCCCGGACCGGCTGCGCAACGCCGCGGTCGGCATCTGGGGCGGCATCACCGGGCTGGGCGTGGCACTCGGGCCGGTCATCGGCGGCGCGGTCGTCGACGGTCTCACCTGGAACTGGATCTTCTGGGTCAACGTGCCGATCGGCGTGGTCGCGCTGGTGCTGGCCGCCGTGGTGCTGGACGAGTCCCGCGGCGGGGCCCGCCGGCTCGACCCGCTCGGCCTGGTGCTGTCCTCGAGCGGCATGCTCCTGCTGATCTGGGGTGTCGTCGACGGCCCGGACCGCGGCTGGACGTCCGGGCGGGTGCCGGTCATGCTCGTCGCCGGCGTCGCTCTGCTCGCGGCGTTCCTGGTCTGGCAGTCCCGCAACACCGCCCCGATGCTGCCCCTGAGCCTGTTCCGGTCGCGGTCGTTCAGCCTGGTCAACGTCGTGACCCTGACGTTCTCGGCGGGCGCGTTCGGATCGGTCTTCCTGCTCGCCCAGTTCTTCCAGGTGGTGCAGGGCCTGACACCGCTCGAGTCGGGCCTGCGCACCCTGCCGTGGACCGCCGCGCCGATGGTGGTCGCCCCGCTGGCCGGCATCTTCGGCGCCCGGATCGGGCTGCGCAACCTGGTCGTGGCCGGGCAGGTGTTCCTGGCCGCCGGCATCCTCTGGATCGCCCTGGCCACCTCGGCCGACGCGACCTACGGCGACTTCGTCGGCGGGTTCCTGCTGGCCGGCGTCGGGATGGGCCTGACCTTCGCACCCATCAGCACGGTCACCCTGGCCAGCGTGTCCGAGCAGCAGCGCGGCGTGGCCTCGGGCGCCAACAACACGATCCGCGAGTTCGGGGTGGCGGCCGGCGTGGCCGTCCTCGCCTCGATCTTCAGCACCCACGGCGGGTTCGCGAGCGGACACGACTTCGTGGCCGGGGTGGTCCCCGCGGTACTGGCCGGTGCAGCGATCCTTGCCGCCGGCGCGGTCGTCGCCACCCGCCTGCCGTCCCGGATCTGAAACAACCTGTTGCGTCCACGCAACACGACTGCAACGATGACCTTCGATTCTGCGTCGCCCGGTCATCGCGCGATCCCCCGGCACCGTCCTGCCGGCACAGGTCACGCGGCACGCTCTCCGCGGTCCGGGCGGCACGGGATCCAGTTCAGAGGAACAGCGTGTGCCGGCCCTCCGACCGGCACACGCCTCCCCTCCGTTGCCAATCCCTCCACCGCTGTGATTGCGTGCTCTGACACCGGCGGCGGAGGGAGGTCCATGGACGACCCGGAGTCCTACCTCGCACCCCCCAGCCCCAGCCTGGTCACGGTCTGCTCGGCGGCCGGGGACTTCCTCGGCACCGGCTTCTTCGTCGCCGACCGGATCGTCGCCACCTGCGCCCACGTCGTGGAGAAGGACGACACCGTCACCATCGACTGGTCGGGGACCCAGCTCAGCGGTGAGGTGCTGGTCCGCGACCCGGAGACCCGGGACGGCAGGCGCTACTACCCCGAGCCGGACATCGCCTTCATCGGCGTCCAGGCCGTCGACCACCCCAGCGTCCACCTGGAGACCAGCGCCCTGGCCCGCGACCTGCGATCGCTGTTCATCGAGGGCTTCAGCAAGATCAACCCCAATGAGCGGGTGGGACTCGAACGCCGCCGGACACCGGTGATCGGCGAGTCCGGGCGTTACGTGCTGCTCGACGACACCAGGATCAAACCAGGCATGAGCGGGTCACCGATCGCCGACGGGGACGGGGACGCGAGTGTGCGCGGCATGCTCAAGTCCGGCCGGCTGGCCCAGGGCAACAGCGCCTACATGATCCCGGCGTGGGAGATCAAGAAGTCGTTCCGGGAGAACCGCCGGAGGCTCCGCGCCCACATGCGCGACCGGCCGCCGCTGATCCGGCCCCGGCCCGGCACGATGCTGCACAGCCTGCTCGTCGCCCAGCGGGAGGCGGCCGAGCGGTACCCGTACCAGGTGGCGAAGCTGACCCGCCGGGAACCGCCACCGCTGTCGGCCGTCTACGTCGAACAGCGCACCCGGTCCAGCACCACCGGCCGGGCCGGTGACCCGCTGGTGCTCAGCCCGGTCGCGCTGCTCCACCGGCACCGCAACGCACTGATCGTGGGCGGCCCCGGCGGCGGCAAGAGCACCCTGCTGCAGCAGCTCGTGGCGACCTCCGCCGACTGGTGGCTGCGCGCACCGGACGGTGCCGGCGGATCCGGCGAGCCGCCGCTGGGCCGGGTGGTGGCGGTCCGGGCCGCCGCGCAGGGCCTGCTCGACGGCGACGCCTGGTTCGCCGCGCTGGCCCGCGCCGTCAACCACGACCTGGGCAGCAGCCTCGACGTCCCGCTGACCCCGGACTTCTTCCGGCAGGCCCCGGCTCCCGGCAGCGACTGGCTGATCCTCGTCGACGGCCTGGACGAGGTACTCGACCGCGGGCTGCGCCAGGACCTGGTGCGGTTGCTCGGCTTCCGGGTCGGTCAGTACGGCACGACCACCCGGTTCGTGGTGGCCAGCCGTCCGCTGGACGACCACGAGTTCGGCCGGCTACGGGCCAGCCTGACCGGGACCGACCGCACCAGACGGCTCGGCGAGTACGACCTGCGCCCGTTCGACCGGGAGGCGGTCCGCCGGTTCGCCGGCAACTGGTTCCGGCCGCTCGGCGCCGAACAGTCCCCGGTGGAACCCGCCGCCTTCCTAGACGCCATCACGTCGGCCGGGCTCGGCCCGCTGGTGGAGGTGCCGCTGCTCGCGACGATCACCGCGATCGTCTTCGAGGAGAAGCCCACGCTGCCGCTGCCGCTCGACCGGGCCGGGCTCTACCAGAGCTTCGTGTTCGTGCTTCTCACCCTCCGGGTGCAGCGGTTCGGGGCACGCGAGGCGCTGCGGGAACAGCTGGCCCCGCTCGGCCGGCAGGCGGAGGAGATCGGCGAGCGGATGGTCGACGACCGGATGGCCTGTTTGAGTTCGCTGGCCGTGCAGTTCCTGCGGACCGGCCGCCCGCCGCGGGAGTCGCTTGCCGAGTGGTTCGCCGAGCACTACCCGCGGCCACCGCTCGGGGTCACCGTCGGGCACCTGCGCGGACTGCTGCTGGACACCGGGCTGCTCACCGCGTACGGCGAGGATCTGGTCTTCATCCATCAGAGTTTCGCCGAGTACCTGGCCTCCCTCGAACTGGTCGAGGAGTTCGATCCGGACGCCTGGCTGAACCGGGTGCGCGGCACCGGGCCGGACAGCCTCGGCCTGTTCACCCTGGCCGCCTGGGGTGCCGCCGGCCATGACACCCGCCCGGTCATCGAGGCGCTGATGGAGCCGGGTGAGCGCCGGGACTTCCCGCACCTGAGCCAGGCCGCCGCGGTGATCCAGGACGGCGCCGTCCTCGACGCCGGCAACACCGAGGAGATCGTCGAACTCGCCGAGACGGCCGTACGGGAGATCGCCGACCGGCCCGGCCCCGGTGTCCTCCTCGACCTGCCGGAACGGCCGTCGCGCCGACCGGCCGAGCGGCGGCTCCCGGCGATCCACGAGGCGTTGCGCGCCGTGCTGCAGCGAACCCGGGACACCGACCGGGTGGCGCGGATGATCGGCGACGACCGGCTCTCGATCGGCAAACGGGCCGAGGCCGCTCGCGTTCTGATCACCAGTGACGACCCGGCGGACCGGGAGATCGGCCTGACCCGGCTGGCGCGGCTCGCCTACGAGATGGACCTGAGCGACGACGAACGGCTCTGGGCGCTGTACGTGATCGTCGACTCCGGTCCCCCGCACGAACGCCGGCACGCGCTGCAGCGGCTCGTCCAGTTCGTCGAGACCACGGCCGACAGCGGCGCCCGGGTCACCGCCCTGGATCTGCTGCGGCGTGCCGACGAGATGCCGGCCGCCGCCCATGCGCTGCTGCGGCGGGCTCTCGACCCGGCCCGGCCCGCGGACATCCGCCGGGAGGCCGGCGCGCTGCTCGACCTCTATCTCGGCGAGCCGGACTTTCCCAGAGACCCCGACGACCGCGTCGAACCGTACGACGGGATCGCCGAGCAGACCTGGCCGGCGCCGCCGGGCCGGCCGATGCCCGTGGACGCGCTGGCCCTGCACGGCCTGCGCCGGCTGATCCACTCCTCGGGCCCGGACCGGGCCGCGGCCACCATCCGGCGTTTCGCGATGAACCGGGCCGTCGGCTGGGCGGTCCGGTCGGACTTCGTCACCCTTCTGACCCCGTCCGACCGGGTGACCCGGAAGCCGGATCCGGGGGAACCGATCGGGTGGCACGCGGTCCGGTCACTCGCCGCCGACCCGTTGCAGACCTGGACACGGCGGATGGACGTGCTCCTCGCCTACGCCCGGTCGGTGCCGGACCGCACCGTGGACGTGCTCGCCGTCATCTCGGTGTGGATGCACGATCGCGAGGTGCCGCGCCGCGACCGGCGCCGGATGATGTCCGCCCTCCTGCGCCACCTGCACCCGGACGAGATCCGCGAGCTGGCGTGCGACACCGGCCTGCCGGTCCGGCTGCGGGCCGTCGCGGCCGTGACGTACGGCGTACGCAGCCGGCCGGCCGAGGCGCGTGAGCTGCTCACCGGACTGGCCACCGAACCCCGCACGACCATCCGCGAGCGCTGGGCCTGCCGGGCCTGGCGGACCGCCCTGCCGCTGCTGATCCGGACCGGTTACACCGGCTGAGCGGTCAGGACCACGGCCACGAGAACGGCGGCACCGCGGCCAGGAAATGCTGCCACCACACGCCGATGGGGGTCGCGCAGCCGTCCGCCGGGTTACGCCCGCACCAGCCCTGGTCCCACAGCACCAGGACCACCGCACCGGCTGCCAGCAGCAGCCCCGGGCTGAACCGGCTCAGCGAGCGTCCGGACCGGTGCACCCATTGCCGGATCCCGTCCCGGGCCTGCCGCGGCCCGGCGATCCCCCAGTCGCCGATCAGGTAGTGCGCCCCGGTCAACGGCAGCCAGAACACCCGGAACAGGCGCGCCAGTACGAAGTCCACGGTCAGCGCGACCGCCGTCAGCGCGCCGGTGACCACCACGGTTGCCGGCACCAGCACGTACTGCCCGGTCCACGGCAGGACCCGGTGCACGAAGATCCGCGGCGCCGCCAGCACGATCACCACCAGGGCCGGGACCACCAGGTGCCGGCGCAGACCGGCCGGCGCCCAGTCCGCGTGGCCGGCCAGCCACACGAGCAGGCGGTCGAGCATGCTCATCACCTCAGGGACGACGTTCATCGCCGCCACCTTCGAGCATGCCGCCCATCCGGGTGACCAGTTCCTGGAACCGGGCGAGCGCCTGCCCGGCCGTGCCGTCGGCGCCGTGCTCGGCGAACGCCCGCCCGGCCAGGTCGGCGAGTTCCTGCAGCAGCTCGGCGGAGCCGGCGCCACCGGGATCGCCGGGGTTCACGTCGTCGTCCTCGTCGTCGGCGGCCAGCACCTGGATCACCCGGTCGCCGCTGAACGTCTCCGCGGGAGCCACGTGCACCCGGAGCCGGTCCAGGGTCAGCCCACCGGGCACAGGCAGGACCCCGGAGAACGCGGCCGTCATCCGTTCCCGCAGTTCGGCGAGCGGGGCCGGGCCGCCGGGCAGGGCACCGGCGACACGGTCCCGCAGGGCGATCGTGCAGTGATACTCCGGATCGCTGATCCGGCCGGCGACCACCTCGACCGGATCGGTGACCGTCCAATGTCCGAGGACGTCGACCAGGTGTGCCACCCCCACCTCGAACGATGCCCGGAACCCGTGCGGCGACGTGTCGATCCGGTAGCCGAGCCGCGGCCCGAGGAAGAACATCTCACCGGCCGTGTAACCGCCGGGCGGCGAGTGCAGCCGCCCGGACCGGTGCCGGAAGACCAGTGCGGTGCCGGGGACCGCGATCCGGGACCGGTTCAGCGGCAGCCGCCGCAACTCCTCGATGTAGAGGATCGGATTGCTGAAGCCATCGGCGTCCACCGATCGGACGAGCGGGACGTCGTGCGGCGGCTCGGGCAAGTAAGCTCCTCGGCAGGCGGCGACGCTGAAGCTGGACCTGCAATGAAGCTGGGCCTGCAACTGAGAAGTCATCGTAACCAGTCGTGAGTGGCGGGTGACCATGCAGATTTCCGACGCCGGTGGTCTACAGGGGACGACGGTGTGGTCCTCCGACGGCGAGGACCTGGGCCGGGTCGGTGACGTGCACGTCCTCGACAGCGCGGTGCAGCCGCTGCTGGTCGCCTTCCCGGCCGACAGCGACACCCCGGCGGTGGCGCCGCTGTTCGGCGCCGAGCTTCGCGAGGACGGCCTCGTGCTGGCCTATCCCGCCGAGCGGGTGCGGTCGGGCCCGACGGTCGGCGCGGGGGCCGTCCTGTCGACCGGTGAGGTGATCGCGGTCCTCGCGTACTACGGCCGGCACGTGACGGCCGCCGGGCCGCTGACCGAACGCCTCGACGGAGTCGGCGACGTCGGATTCGGCGAGGTGCAGGCCGTGCCGAGCCTTCCGGACATCGGTGACGACGACCTGCCGCCGATCGTGGTGACCCGGCCCTCACACTCCGGGTGACCCGATGACGGCGCCCCTTCCCGAACCGGAGCCCAGTCCCCTCACGGCGGCCAACCAGCGGATCCGCGACACCGCGAAGTGGCTGGTCGCCAGCGCGGCGGCGATCGGCGCCGCCCTGATCGCCGGCAGTCAGCTGTCGAGCATCGGCCGCCTCGAGGCGGGCTGGCCGACCGGCGAGGCGACCGCGCGGCTGTGGGTGGCCACGGCGGGCGCGCTGGCCGGGCTCATCGCGGTGGTCTTCGCCATCACCGCGGCGCTGCGGGTGCTCCTCCCTGTCCAGGTGCTGATCTCCGACCTGGCGGAGAACTGGGAGAAGCCGTCCCCCGAGTTCCGCCCGGTCGTGGACTTCTTCCGGCGCCGCCCGAAGTTCCTGCAGGGCACCGCCTCCCCGGCCGCGCTGGTGGACCGCCGGGCCCGCCTGGTCGAGCGGCTCGGCACGGCGGGCGCACCGGCGGACCTGCACGACCGGATCGAGGCGATGGACCGGCGGATCGAGGCGGTCGAGGACGTCGCGAGTCACGAGTCGCTCAAGGCGGCCTTCGAGCGGTGCCTGCGGCGGCTGCTCGTCGCGGCCGCGGTGGCCGCGATCGGGATCGTGGCGTTCGCCTGGGCCGCCAACCCGCCCGCCAAGACCGTCACCGCCGACCTGCGCAACGCCAGACTGACCGGTGCGTTCCTGCGCGACGCCGACCTGCGCAACGCCAGACTCGACGGTGCCGACCTGAGCGGGGCGGACCTGACCGGGGCCGATCTGACCGGGGCGTCGCTGGCCAGGGTCGTCTGGGCCCGGACCACGTGCCCGGACGGTTCGGTCAGCGACGAGAACGGCGGCACCTGCCGGGGTCATCTGAGCCCCGGCTGACCGGCGTGGGCCGGCCGGCCGGGACCTCCGTCAGCCGATCTGCACCCACACGTCGTCGAGGATGCCGTGGAACTGGTCGTTGTTCTGGCCGACGCCCTTGCCGCCGATGGTGAACGGCTCGGGCGAGTCGATCGACAGGTCCGCCGGGACCGCGGTCACCGCCTCCAGCCGGCCGTCGACCAGGATCGCCAGGCTCGGCCCGTTGCGGCGGCACTCCAGGGTGTGCCACTTGCCGTCGGCCACCGCGGTCCGGCTGCGCGCCACGTGCACGGTCGTACCGGAGCCGATGCCGCAACTGGGCTTGCCGGACAGGCCGTCGACCTGCAGCTTGTACTGCCCGCCCGAGGTCGCGTAGCCCTTCTGCAGGATGTTCTCGCCCCGGCCGGTCTCCGCCGGGGAGAGCAGCACGCCGGCCCCGTACCGCAGCGGCTTGTTGCCGGGGTTGAGGTCGCTGGTGTCCTCGGCCTGCAGGATCAGGCGGGGGCACTGTCCGCCGCCGCACTTGGCCGGGAAGCGCAGGGCCTGGCCAGCCTCGTGCGGGACCATCACCGCCGCACCGCCGTGGCGGGTGACGGTGCGCAACAGATGGCCGTGGCCGGAGCCGTCGTCGAACGTACCGTCGGCGATCGTGGTGTCGAAGTTGTAGGCGGCCACGTTGCCGGCCGCCGCCGCCTCGACCCGCGGCGACACCCCGGTGAAGGTGACGTACCGCTTCCGGGCCACCCCGCCGACCATGGTGAAGTCGCCGACCGCGCTGACCGCGCCGAGCCGTGTGCTGGCTGCCAGCTGCCGGGTGCCGGCGACCCCGTTGGCCTGTGGCGCCCATTCGAGCAGGTTGCCCTCACGGTCGACGGCGGCGAGCTTGCCGCGGACCACCGACCCGTCGGTGCAGATGCCACGGCTGCCGTTGTTGGTGGTGGTGCAGGCCTTGTCGAAGTGCCCGCCCACGTAGATCACGTCGTCGAGCAGGGTGATCGCTTGGGCGTCGCCGTCGAAGACACGGGTCCAGCGGGCCTGTCCGTCCCGGGTGTACGACACGGCCCGCCCGCCCAGCCCGCCGAGCGCCGCGTACACCCCGTCCGGGTGGGCGGCCAGCGCGAAGACCTGCGACACCGGCTTGGGCAGGAAGGTCCTGTCGAGCGTGCCGCTCACCGGGTCGACGGCCGCCAGCCGCAGCGTCGACCGCACGCCGTTGGTCTTGTGGAAACTGCCGCCGAGGTAGACCCGTTCGGCGGTGACGGCGAGCGCGTTGACCGTGTTGTCGGTGGCCGGCGCCCAGGTGTCCAGGGCCCCGGTGGCCGTGGTGAACGCCGCCAGGTTGGACCGCGGCTGCCCGTCCACGGCGGTGATCCGCCCACCCAGGTAGATCCGCCCGTGCCCGGCCGCGATCGCGTTCGGCTGCCCCGCCACGGTGTGCCGCATCGGGGTCACGGTGCCGTCGGTGGCGTTGATGCCGGCGACCGCGTCGCGGGCCTCGCCGTTGACCGTGTCGAAGTCGCCGGCCGCGTAGACGACTCCCCCATCGACGGTGAGCGCCCGCACGTTGGCGTCGGCGACCGGTTTCCAGTCGTGGAGCTGACCGGTGCGGGCGTCGAATGCGGCGAGCCTGGTCCGGGCGACGTTACGGCCGCCGACGACGGCGCTGGTGAAGTTGCCGCCGACGTAGACGGTGTCACCGGCGTGGGCGACGGCGTGGACGGGGCCGTTGAACGAGGGGGCGGTGGACGGCTGCGACGAGACGATCTCCGCGAAGGCCGTGCCACCGGCCGCGACCAGGACGGTCGCGAGGCCGGTGATGATCGCACGGCGGAGCACGGTTCTACCTTTTTTGGGGATGTTTGCCACGTAGGTAGCTAACTTCCGAGATCGGCAAAAGTCGCGGCGGGCATTATGCTCCGGCGTACGCCATCGATGGAGGGGGATGAAGTGCGACAGAGTCGCCGCACCGTCCGGACCACCGCCCTGCTCGCGGCCTCGGCCGTGCTCGCGGCCGGATGCGACGGGGTCGAGATCGAGATCCCGGCCGGTTCCCTGCCCGCACCGGTGAGCATCGCACCCATCCCGTCGGCGTCGGCCGGGCAGCCGGAATACGTCTGCACCGCCGTCTACAAGATCCTCACCGACGGCGCGGTCCGCCTTGCCGAGCACACCGTCAACAACGACGCCGAGGGTCTGAAGCGCACCTTCGCCGAGATGTCCGCGCAGGTGGCCGCCGCGGGCGGCAGGAGCACCGACGCCGCCCAGCGCACGGCCGCCGAGGCGATCTCCGGCGCCCTCGCCGACGGCTCGCAGTCGGCCGACCCGGAGGCGTTCCTGAACGGCGAGTTCACCACCATCGGCACGAAGCTGGACGGCACCTGCACGTAGGAGCAGGTGGTGGCGAATGTTGCGGATCCGCCACCACTGCCACTCGCACGCTCGACCGTTCACTTGGCCTTGGTGCCGCACCGCATCCAGGAGAAGTGGTAGATCGTCTCGATGCTGCCGTCGGTGGAGTCCATCGTCAGGTAACTGACGTCGGTCGAGGTGCCCTTGGTGACCCGTAGCTCGGTGTTGATGTTGAGGTTGCGCTTCTCGCCGCAGGGCCGGAAGACCTGTGACGCGATCGGGACCGAGTCGGTGGCGATCCAGTTGTCGTCGAGCGGCGCGGAGATCGGGTGGTTGGCGTAGCTGCCGTTCGTCATGCCCTGGAAGTAGTAGTTGGCCCGCTGCTGGGCGACCGCGCCGGGCCGGAGGTATCCGTAGCCCCGGTAATCCACCTTGGCGATCGCGAAGGTGAAGCCGGCCGGCGCATGGACCAGCACGTTGAGCTGGCAGTTCTTGCGGTTCTCGGTGACCGGGACACCCGTGCCGGCCTGCGCCAGGTAGGCGCTGTAGATCGCGGTGAACGCCGAGTTGTCCGGCGAGATCGCCACATCGGCGGTACCCGGCGCGCAGCCCGAGCCGGCCATCGCGACCAGCTCGATGGACATCTCACCGGCCGGCGGCGGGTCGACGATGACGATGATGGCCTGCGCCGGTGTCGCGACGAGCAGCGACGACGCGAGAAGCGCCAGCGCCGCACAGCCGCGGGTTAACAGTCTTTTCATTTTCATCCCCTTCGGGATCGGGAACGGACCGGGCTCAAGCTATTGATGAACTTCAATAGAAGTCAACCGTCATTACACCCACCGAAGGCTTTCTTGAAGCCGATCGAGAAAGAGGAATGCCGGGCATTAATGCGGCATAAGGCACATAACATACCAGGCTTTTGGCGCTATAAGATGATTTGTTTGCTGGATCGGCGGCCGTCCCTGCAAGTTGCATATTTCGATGGAGATCAATAGTTAATTCATACTTGTAAATGCGTCGCAGGCGCCACTACGGTTGGCGCGGACGCGATGACCGCTGTTCTGGAATGCTTCCAGAATTCCATCCCGCGGCACGCGATAAAGCCATGCCCGTTCCCCTCGGAGGACTCCATGAGAAGCAGCAGTCGCGTGATGACGGCCGTGCTGGCCACGGCCCTGACACTGACTCTGGGCACACCCGCCCACGCCGCTCCCACCCCCGCGGCCGCCCCCGCCGCGGCGCCCGCGATCACCGTGGAGGTGATCGCCGGCAACGGCTCCGGATGCGCGCCGGGCACCGCGTCGGTCGTGAGCAACGGCGACGACACCGGGTTCCGGGTCCGGTACCGGGACTTCGTCGCCGAAGCCGGTGGCAGCGCCGGGGTCGTCGACCGCCGCAAGAACTGCCAGCTCGGCGTACTCGTGACCGTCCCGGACGGCTGGACCGTCGCCATCGCCTCCGCCAGTTACCGCGGCCGGGCCGCCCTGCGCTCCGGAGCGACCGCCCTCCAGCGCACCAGCTACTACTGGCAGGGTTCCTCCGCGACCGAACGCAAGGACGCGACGTTCCACGGGCCCCTCAACGGACTGTGGACCACCTGGGACGTCGCCCCCGTGCTCACGTACACCGAGTGCGGCTCGCAGACCGTCCTCAATGTCAACACCGAGTTGCGCATCGACCCCGGCACCTCCACCGGCACCAGCGTCATGTCGATGAAGGCCACCGAGGGCGACGTCGACACCCTCTTCAACTTCAGCCTGGCCTCCTGCTGACCCGGCCTGCTCACCCGGCTGGCGACGGGGAGCCAGCCGGGAACGGCCACGCCGTGAAGCGGGACGATCGTGCTCTCGGTCGGCCGCGGCACCGGCCGGCTCGGAAGTGTTTCTTCAGCGGCGAGTCCCGGCACCTGCACGTAGGCTTCTTCACATGATCGATAGGCCCGTTCGCATCGGGCTGCAGCTGCAGCCGCAACACATGGACTACGCCACCATCCGCCGCACCGCCTCCGAGGCCGAGGACCTCGGCGTGGACGTGCTCTTCAACTGGGATCACTTCTACCCGCTCAGCGGCGAGCCGGACGGCCTGCACTTCGAATGCTGGACCATGCTCGCCGCGTGGGCCGAATCCACGAGCCGCGTCGAGATCGGCGCCCTGGTCGCCTGCAACAGCTACCGCAACCCCGAACTGCTCGCCGACATGGCCCGCACCGTCGACCACATCTCCGGCGGCCGCCTCATCCTCGGCATCGGCTCAGGCTGGTTCGAACGCGACTACACCGAGTACGGCTACGAATTCGGCACCGCCGGCAGCCGCCTCGACGACCTGGCCGAGGCGCTCCCCCGCATCGAATCCCGCTGGGAGAAGCTCAACCCGAAGCCCACCCGCGACATCCCGGTCCTGATCGGCGGCGGCGGCGAGAAGAAGACGCTGCGCCTCACGGCCAAGCACGCCGACATCTGGCACAGCTTCTCCGACACCGACACGCTGCGCCGCAAGCTCGGCATCCTGGGCGAGCACTGCGCGGCCGTCGGTCGGAACCCGTCCGACATCGAGGTCTCGGTCATGGGCAAGACCGCCGACCGCGACGAGATGTACGAGATCGGCGCCCGCCTCTTCACCATCCACACCGGTGGTCCCACCCCCGACCTCACCGAACTCCGCGAGTTCCTCACCTGGCGCGACAAGCTCAACGCCTGAACGCTCGACGCGGACGGCGGGAAGGCAGCAGCCGCCGTCCGCGCTCAGGTGACGCGTGACTCCGCCGGTGCCTCCAGTGGCCAGTCAAACTCGGCGCCGGTCTGCTCGCACATCCACCGACCCCACGCGTGGAGTTGCCGGGCGACGGCCGCCGTCTCCTGGCCGAGGGGCGTGAGCAGGTAGCCGGTGCCCTTGTGCACGAGGCGCATGACCGCCAGTTCACGCAGTTCACGGGCCAGCACCTGGTTACTGATCTCCGGGAGCAGGTGCTGGATCTCGCTGAATCGTTTCGGGCCGTCGCCCAGGGCTGTCAGCAGCCACACCTTCCAGCGGCCACCGAGAGCAACGATCCAGTCCGTGTCGTCGCCGACCTGTTCTCCGCACCGCTCCGCCCAGTCGTGCAGCCTGCGCAGGATGGGCTCGGTGGCTTGGCCGTGCGGTGTCAGGGCGTACTGCACACGTGGTGGAATGCCGCCCAGGACGGTGCGGCGTACCGCCCCAGCTCTTTCGAGGGCCTTCAACTGGGTAACCAGCGTCTGTCGCCCGGCCTGCGGCATCAGGCGCCGGAGCTGGCTGAAGCGCGCGGGGCCGTCGAGCAGGTGGCACATGGTCCAGAACATCCACTTGCCACCGACGCCGGTCGCCCCGTACGGGCATACCAGCGACCTGTTCACCCGCCCCATACGCTGCTCCGTCACATAAAATTGCGTTCTTATGCCCGTCGGCGCCGGTCGATAGCTTCACAGCCTATGACACAACGAAGACGGCGCCGCTTCATCGCCATCACGGCTTCCTTGGCGGTCCTGCTCGTAGTTGGCGCCTTTGTCGATCCCACCGGCGGCCCCTCCCCGCGGGAACGGCTCCTCCCCGGCATCGAGCTGGACCTCCGGACCGCGCACACCACACGTGGCCCGGTGCAGTACGACCTCACCGGCGGCTCCTGGCCGACGGTGCTGACCGTGCACGGTGGTCTTGGTGGCGCCGACCAGGGCAGATTGTTCGCCGACTGGCTACGCGCGGACGGTTTCCGGGTACTGAGCGCGTCCCGGCCCGGATATCTGGACACGCCACTGGACTCCGGCCGCACGCTGGAGGACCAGGCGGATCTGCTCGCCGCCCTGCTCGACGAGTTGGCCGTCACGCGGGTGATCCTGTTCGCGGTCTCCTCCGGTGGGCCCGTCGCCTACACATTCGCCGCCCGGCACCCGGCGCGGGTCTCAGCGTTGGTGGTCGTGGCCGGGGTGAGCCGGGCGGATCCCGGCGCCGGGAACGGCTCCGCAGTGCGGCGTGTCTTCGTCGACACCGTCGGCCAGCGGATCGCGCAGGTGACGGCGGCCGTCTCCCTGTCGTCGGTGCTTTCCGGCACGCTCGACGAGACAAGCACCTTCACCGCGGCCAAGAAGGAACAACGGGTCGAGGAAATCATGCGCGATGACACCGTTCGCGCGTTCTTCGAGGCCATGGTCCGCACCACATTTCCCTACCGCTTGCGGATGCCGGGCACTCGCAACGACGCGGAGCAGCGGCGAGACATGAACCTGCCGTTCGACCGCATCACCGCGCCGGCACTCATCGTCCACGGGACTTCGGACGGCGACGTCCCGTTCACCGACGGCACCGAGGCCGCGAGCCGGATCGGCGCGGCTCAGCACCATTGGATGCTCGAGGAGGACCATTTAGGATTCTGGCTGGGTCCCGGTCGGATTCCGGCACAAGACGCCGTCCGAGAATTTCTCCGGCAGGCGGTGGCGCGATGAGGCGCACGCTTCGCCATCGGCCAGCTCATGTGGCCGAGCGCCTCACCAGCCTGCTGGCACTGCTCAGCAATGGCATGTTGGCGGGCGCCTTCGGATACGCACTGGTCTGCGTCGTCCCCACCTTCGAAGCCGTGCCGTTGCCGGTACATCTGGCCTACCGCACCGCGTTGATGGACATGAACGGGATCTTCACATGCAGGGACTCATGGGTATCAGCATCCTTGCCTCTGCCGGGTTCGCGCTCGCCCTGACAGACACGGGACCGCGCCTGGCAGCGGGCGCGGCAGCATTGTTGACGCTCACCTCACTTCTTGTCACCCGCCTGGGCAACGTGCCCATCAACGGCGAGATCCGCGGGTGGTCCGCCACGAATCCGCCGGCCGACTGGGCGGGGCGGCTGCAGCGCTGGGAGTCGTTTCACGATGTGCGCACCGCTGTCGCCATCGGCGCGTTCATCGTTCTGCTTCTGGTGACCGAGAGCGCGGGGCGCCGTCGTGGCGACCACGGGAACCCGTGACAGCGCCGGCGTCATCGAGCCGCCTCGTGCGACTCGTACTACACGTGAGTCCGGGCGGCCCGCGCTCCTCACGTGTAGTACGAGTCCAGGTCGTCGTCGAACCGGCGCGCGCCGTCCGGGTACGAGATGCCGAACTCCTGGAAGAACACGTGCGCGAGCAGCTCGGTGTGGTGGAAGTAGACCATCGCCGCCCGCAGGGACGGGAACGTCGTGGGGCGACCGGCCAGGTTGTCGAGAGCCTTGCGGAGGTATCCAGCCATCCGCTCCCACTGGCCCGGGAAGCGCTCGCCGTCACGGGCGCGCTCGTGATCGACGTGGTGGCACGCGGCCAGGATCCGGGCGGCGACCGCTTCGGCATACGCCGTGACGTACCGCCTCAGGCCCTCGTCGGTCGTCACGTCGGGTTCCTCCGGCAGTGGCGTCCCGGCTCGGAGCAGGGTGATCGCGTGCTCGTTGACCTCGGTCACCGATCCGTCCCGCTCGATCTTGAACAGGGCCACATCGATCTCGTCAGCCGCGGTGACCGCCGCCGCCGTGTACCCGGACGTCGAGTAGAACAG
Organism: Actinoplanes sp. NPDC023801; assembly: GCF_040639655.1. Classification (NCBI taxonomy): domain Bacteria; kingdom Bacillati; phylum Actinomycetota; class Actinomycetes; order Micromonosporales; family Micromonosporaceae; genus Actinoplanes; species Actinoplanes sp. NPDC023801. Next base: position 204,455 of record NZ_JBFAAI010000005.1, read on the forward strand.
GTGGTGCCCGGCCAGCGGGCGGGTGCCGCGCAACTGCTGCACCGGTGGCGCGCCGACCGGCAGTGCCATCATCTTGACCTGTGCCACCGCGTCCCGGGCCGTGACGTCGAGTCCGCCGTCACGGCCGCCCGGCGTCACCTCCGCGTCGCCGAAGCCGAGAGTGTGCAGGTGCGCGCAGGCGACGTCCTCCGCGGTACGCCAGTCGGCCGGCAGCATCGGCGCCGGCCGGGTGGGGGCCCGGAGCGTGACGGTGGCCGTCGGCGAGGCGGTACCCAGGATCGCGGCGGCGTCCGGGATCGGCGGGACCGCGTCCGCCTCCGGGAGGCGGCGGATGTGCGCGCCCGCACCGGACTCGATCACCGTCTCCTCGACACCGCCCCGATCGCCCAGGAACACCTTCATGGTGAACAGGCCCTCGTCCGGTGTCTCGAGCGTGGCGGCCCAGCCGATGTCCGGACGTGGCGTCCCGTAGGCGGTCGTCCCGGAGACCCCCCGGTCGGCCTCGCCGTCCACGGTGATCACCAGCCCTTCCTCCCGGTCGACGAGCACCCACTTCCGGAGGGTCCGCATCGCGACGACCGGTTCGGCATCGTCGCGATGCCACACGACGGCCTGCCGGATGTCGGTGAGGTCCGTCGCCACGGCGTCGGCGATCAGTTCGGCGTGGTCCCCGGAGTCCAGGGCTTCGAGCAGACGCCGCCCCACCATGGCACTCATGCCCTCCGCGTCCCGCCGGGCCAGGTAACTCCGGTAGGCCCAGGCCGTCCGCGGATCGTCGCGCAGGAAGTCGGCACCCTCGTCCACGTCTCTGGCTCCTTCCGGCCGAAGTCAGTCGATCTTGAGGCAGTCCGATCCGGCCGGATGCGGCGGGGTGCCCGGGCGGGAAGAATGTGACCATGCGCCCGTCTTTCGTCGTCACCGGTGGTGCCCAGGGAGTCGGCCGGGCGATCACCGAACGCCTGACCGGGAGCGGTCACGTCGTCGTCCTCGATGTCGCCGATCACCTCGCCTGGCGGCACGACCAGGTCACACTGGTCTCCGGCGACGCCGCCGACCCGGAGACCGCCCGGCGCGCGGCCGAGGCCGCCGAGCACCGCGGGCCGCTGACCGGCTGGGTCAACAACGCGGCGACGTTCCGGGACGCGAACCTCGACGGCGACCCGGCCGCGCACATCCTGGATCTGATCACCGCGAACCTGGCGCTCGCGGTGACCGGCTGTCACACCGCCGTCAACCACTTCCTGGCACACCGGCGGCCCGGAGCGATCGTCAACGTCTCCTCGCACCAGGCCCAGCGGCCGGTTCGCGGCGCACTGCCGTACGCCACCGCCAAGGCCGCGATCGAGGGCCTGACCAGGGCAGTCGGTGTGGACCACGGGCCGGACGGCATTCGTACGAACGCGGTCGCCCTCGGCTCGATCATCACGGACCGGTCCGAGGAGTACCGCGCCGCGCACCCGTCGTTCGACGCGCAGATGGCAGAACTGCATCCGCTGGGCCGCCCGGGCACCGCCGCCGAGGTCGCCGACGTGGTGGCGTTCCTGCTCTCCCCCGCGGCCGGGTTCGTCAACGGCGCGATCCTGCCGGTCGACGGTGGCCGGTCGGCCAACGGCCCCGACCCGGAGGCTCAGACCCGGCGCGCCCCGAATTCATCACCCGCGACCCGCGCCACCTGACGGTCACCATCCATCGGGGAGGCATCGAGGTAGTCCCAGCACCACCATGAATGGCAATGCTGGCGGGATGTCGCCGGTACCGTCCGCGGGCCGAGGATCGGGGTATGCGAATTCCGGTGGAGGTTCCCGCCACGGTGCGGGTGGCGTTCTGGTGCTGGCTCGCCGCCGTGGGCGCGGGCATGATCGAGACGATCCTGACGGTGACCGGTGAAGAGAATCAGGACGGGCTGGCGACCGGCGTGGCCGTCCGTGCCGTGGTCTTCACGGCCGCGGTCGTCGTCTCCTGGCAGATGCTCACCGGCCGGCCATGGGCACGGATCGTCCTGACCGCCGGGCTCGGCGTGATCGGCCTGTCGTCGCTGGTCGCCGATCCGATCGCCTGGCTGGCGAACGGCAACTCGATCGCCTCCGTGCTCGCCGACAGCAGCATGCCCGATCTGTTCTTCGGTGCCGTCCGCGCACTCCATGTCATCGCCGTCCTGGCGGCCACCGCACTGATGTTCACGCCCCCGTCCAACGACTGGTTCCGCGCTTCGGCCGGCGGCGGTGACCCTCTGACGTCAGGGGCGGCGCATCCCGCCAGGAGGGTCTGATGAGCGACCGCCTGCGTCCTTCGTCCGCGGACATCGAACGGCTGCGAACTCTGTACGAGCGCTTGGATCTCACCATCGCAGGGTGAACGAGTCCGAGGCCCGGAGCCGCAGCCACCTCGCGTCCGCGACCACGGGACCCCGCGTGGCCCGTACCGGGATCAGATGATCAGTGAGAGGAGCATGACGCAAGCAAAGCCGACCACCGAGATGATCGTCTCCATGACCGACCAGGTCTTGATGGTCTGGCCGACCGTCATGCCGAAGTACTCCTTGACCATCCAGAAGCCGGCGTCGTTGACGTGTGAGAAGAACAGCGACCCGGCGCCGATCGCGAGGGCCAGCAGTGACACCTCGGGACGGTCGAGGGTGGTCGCGAGCGGCGCCACGATACCGGCCGCGGTGATGGTCGCGACGGTCGCGGAGCCGGTGGCGACGCGGATGCCGACGGCTACGAGGAAGCCGAGGAGCAGCGCGTTGAAGTTGGCGTCGCGGGCCGCGTCGGCGATCACGTTGCCGACGCCCGCGTCGACGAGGACCTGCTTGAAGCCGCCGCCGGCGGCGACGATGAGCAGGATGCCGGCGATCGGCGGGAGGGCGCCGCCGAGGACGGCGTTGGTCTGTCGGCGGTCGAAGCCGGCCCGGCGGCCGAGCGCCCACATGGCGACGAGGACGCCGGCGAGCAGCGCGACGACCGGGTCGCCCAGGACCTCGAGGACGTCGCGGACGGCGGTGCCCTCGTCGAGGAAGAGTTCGGCGATGCCGCGGGCGAGCATGAGGAGAACCGGTAGCAGCACGGTCAGGACCGCCGCCCAGAAGCCGGGGTTGCGGCGGGGGCCGAGCTGTTCGTCGACGGGGTCGCCGGGGTTGACCGGGTCGGCGAGGTCGTCGCGGTCGACGAAGTCACGGCCGCCGACCGGTCCGCTGCCGGACGGAGCCGCGGCCAGGGCGGGCACCGGCAGCGGCACACGCTTGGCGATGAAGTTGCCGAAGATCGGGCCGGCGACGATGACGGTCGGGATCGCGCAGATCAGGCCGAGGATGAGGGTCAGTCCGAGGTCGGCCTTGAGGATGTCGATGGCGACGAGCGGGCCGGGGTGCGGGGGCACGAGTCCGTGCAGCACCGACAGTCCGGCCAGGGCCGGGATGCCGAGGCGGAGCAATCCCACGTCAGTACGCCGTGCGACGAGCAGCACGATCGGCACCAGCAGTACGACGCCGACCTCGAAGAACAGCGGCAGTCCGATGAGTGCCGCGACGCCGGCCATCGCCCACGGCAGTGCGGCCCCGGAGACGCCGTTGACGATCCGGTTCACGATGCCGTCGGCGCCGCCGGATTCGGCGAGCAGTGCGCCGATCATCGAGCCGAGCGCGATGAGGACGCCGACACCGCCGGCTGTGGTGCCGAGCCCTGTGGTGAACGATTCGACGGTGTCGGCGGGCGCGGCGCCCGCGGTGATCCCGAGGACGCCGGCACCGACGATCAGGGCCAGGAACGGATGCCATTTGGCCCACGCGATGAGCAGGACGACCGCCGCGATGCCGAGCACCGCAGCGAACACGAGCTGGGCGGTGCCGGCATCGGTGATGGTCTCTGTCATGGAGCCGCGTTTACCCCACGGCGACACCCCTCAATCCGGGGATCAGCGGGTACGGAATGCCCGTCTGCGCAGTGAGCGGGGAGGTCGGGAAGACGGCCGGGCAGTGTGTGCCCTTGGCCGGGGTACGCCGCTCGACGAGGTAGGTGTCGATCGCCGCCCGGGCGCACGGGCTCAGCCAGTAGGTCCCGTGTCCCACCCCGTCGTAGGTGAGGAACGTGGCGCTCGGCAGCTGGCTCGCCAGGGTGGTGCCCCACTGGTACGGGGTGGCCACGTCCCACCGGCTGTTGGCGAGCAGGATGGGCGGCAGTTTCGCCGAGGCGCGCAGCCGGTGCGGCGGGTTGGTGACGCCGTACGGCCAGTTCTGGCATCCGGTCAGGTCGGTCCACGCGAGCGGGTTGAGCCTGGTGTGCGGGGCGAGCCGGTTCTGCGCCTTCTCCAAGGTCCGCAGCGCCGGGTAGCTGCCGACCTCGAAGCGGAAGTCGGAGCACATCACCGGCAGGTACCCGTTGGGAACCGGCTCGCCGCGCAGCCGGGCCGGTTCGCCGCCGTTGCCGAGCAGGATGAGCTCGTCGGCGAGCTGGAACCAGGACGCCGGGTCGTAGAGGAATCCGAAGATCAGTCCGACCAGGCCCTCCGGTGCGATGGTCGCACCGTTGACGACGAGTTCCCCGGCTTCGGCCCGTTCGTAGAGGGTGTCGAAGTAGGCCAGTGCTCCCTGCTCGTGCAGGGCGCACGCCTCGGTCCGGTCGCACCAGGCGGTGAACTGCCGGAACGAGCCCTCCATCGCCAGCGTCTCCCACTTCTGGTAGCTGGCCAGGTTCTGGGAGTGGTCCATGTTCGAGTCGAGTGTCATGGCGCGGATCCGGTCCGGGAACAGTTCCGCGTACTGCTGGCCGATCATGGTGCCGTAGGAGACGCCGTAGTAGCTGATCCGCCGTTCGCCGAGCGCGGCACGGATGGCGTCCATGTCACGCGCCACACTCGCGGTGTCCGCGTACTTCACCAGCGGCCCGGACAGGTCCCGGCACGTCCGGACGAGGGCGCGGTTGGCGGCGCGCAGTTCGGCGTACTCGGCCGCGCTGTGCGGATACAGCACCTCCGCCTGAGCGATGATCGCGTCGAGGTCGCAGTTGATCACGTTGCTGCGGGCCTGCCCGCGTGGGTCGAACCCGATGATGTCGAACCGATCGGTGATCGCCGGCGAGAACGCCTCCGGCGCGGCGTAGGCGAAGTCCACCCCGGATCCGCCGGGTCCGCCCGGGTTGATCAGCAGCGGCCCGATGCGGCGGGCCGGGTCGGTGGCCGGCAGCTTCGCCAGGGCCAGGGTCACGCTCGGGCCGTGCGGCCGCTTCCAGTCGATCGGAACCCGCAGCTCACCGCAGACGACCCGCTCCGGGGGCCCGTCCTCCGGGTCACAGGGTCCCCAGGCGATCGATTCCGCGACCGGTCCGGCCGGTTGCGCGGCGCGGGCGACTCCCGGCATTGCCACGCCGAGCAGAGCCAAGACGATGATGGGTACGGCAAGACGTGCACTTGTGCGACGCATGGGCAGACCTCACGAGCCGGGGACAGGGACGAGCCCATTGAAGTCTGCCGATGCAACCGCTGTCACCGCGTGGCGAGTCGCGCGGGTTCACGGAGGCGGTGGTCAGCCGAGCGGCAGGCCCTGCTGCAGAAGTGTCAGGGCCTGCTCGATCCGCTGGTAGTCGTACGGGGTGACCCCCTCGGCCGGCAGCACTCCCCCGGACGGCAGGACCGCAAGCATCGCGCCGATCACGGCGCCCGCGGTGACCCGGGCGGAGAAGTCGTCGGCGGGCAGGCCGGCCCGCTCGGCGATCACCGCGGCGACCAGGTCGATGGCCTCGGTCATCTGCTGCATGATGCGGACACGCAACTCGGGGATGCCGAGCACCAGCCGCTGCCGCCGCCGCTCGAACTCCCACATCTCGGGGGTCATCCCGGCGAACACCGCACGCATCGCCCGCATGATCGCCTCGATCGGCGGCATCCCGGGCGGCTGCGCGTGAATGGCCTCCACCAGCACCTCGTCGACGTCGTCGGCCAGGACCACGTCCTCCTTCATCGGGAAGTAGCGGAAGAACGTGCTCGGCGAGACCTCGGCCGCCTCCGCGATCTGCTCCACGGTGGTCGCGGTGTACCCCTGATCCTCGAACAACCGCATGGCGTGCTCGCGGATGGCGGCGCGGGTCTTCGCCTTCTTACGTTCGCGCAGGCTGCTCGAGGGCGCGGTCATGCCGCCGATTCTGCCAGGGCGGCCGGCACCCGCCCGTTCGGCCGGTCGCGCGGCAGAACGACCAGGGCGAGGATCGCTCCGGCCGCGGCGATCGCGCCCGAGGCCACCAGCGACAGCTCCATGCCGTGCACGTACGCGTCCCGGACCGAGTCGAGCAGAGCGGGGCTGCCCAGCTCGCCGGCGACGGCGGCTCCCGCCGCGGCGCTGTCCCGCACCGCGTCAGCGGCCTCCGGCGGCAGGCCGCTGACGTCGACGGCGTCACGGTAACCCGCGTTCAGCACCATGCCGAGCACGGCGACACCGATCGCGCTGCCGACCTGACGGACCGCTTGGATCAGCGCGTTCCCCGCGCCGCTGCGCTCGGCGTCGAGGGTGCTGATGGTGACGTTCATCGAGGTGGGCATGGTGAGGCCCAGGCCGACACCGGCCATGCCGATCCACGCCGCGACCCATCCGTACCCGGTGGCCGACCCGGTCGCGGTTCCGGCGACGAGGGCGGCGGCCATCAGCGCGAGACCGCCCGCGATCACGGCTCGCGGCCCGAACCGGGCAGCCAGTTTCTCGCCCAGCCGGGCGCCCACCATGAGGCCGCCGATCACCGGCAGCAGCCGTACGCCGGTACCGAAAGCGTCCGCGCCGTTCACCGCCTGGAACAGCTGCGGCAGGGCGAAGAGCAGACCGAAGAACGCGAACCCGGCGATGGTGGCCAGGACGGTGCCGCCGGCGAACGACCGGTTCCGGAAGAGTCCGAGATCGATCAGTGGCGCGGCGGCCCGGCGCTGCCACAGCACGAGTGCGGCCAGCGCGCCGGCACCGACCGCGATGGCCACCGAGGCGCGCCCGTCACCCCAGCCACGATCACCGGCTTCGATGATTCCGTACGTCACAGCGCCCAGTCCCGTCGCCGACAGCACGATGCCGGGCAGATCGAAGCGGCGCCGCCGATCGCCGTGCGACTCCGGCACGAGAACCGCGACGGCGAGCAGCCCGAACGCCACGATCGGCAGGTTGATCAGGAAGACCGAGCCCCAGTGGAAGTTGTCGAGCAGCCAGCCGCCGAGCAGCGGGCCGAGCGGGATGCCGAGGGCGTTCGCGGTGATCCAGATGGTCAGGGCCCGGGGCCGCTCCCGTTCGTCGAAGAGAACGGTCAGGACCGCACCGATCAGCGACATGATCACCGCCGAGCCGAGGCCGAGCACGGCGCGGGCGGCGATGAGCTGGCCGGTGGTCTCCGCCAGCGCGCAGGCGGCGGACGCGGCCCCGAAGAGCACCAGTGCGACGAGCAGCAGCCGTTTGCGGCCGAACCGGTCGCCGAGCATCCCGGCCGGAAGCAACGCCGCTGCCAGGACCAGCAGGTACGAGGTGGTGAACCACTGCAGGTCAGCGGTGTCGGCGCCGAGGTCACGGGCCAGGGTGGGCAGGGCGACGCTCAGCACGGTGGTGTCCAGCCCGATGGCGACCGTGCAGAGGGCGAGGGCGGCGAGGGCGTACCAGCGCGCCCGATCTTCGAATCTCTTGGTAGTGAACATATTTTGAAGGTAACTCTCAAAAGCTAGTCACCTCCATATCGTCGGGCGCGCGAACCGATCGGCGCGGCAACCTGCGCTGGTTGCGGCCCTGTGTCACGATCTTGGATGGCATTCCGGGCGGGCAGCATGCGGAGGATCGATACCGATGAAGAAGGTGCTCGGCTGGATCCTTCTCTTCCTGCTCGTCTTCTGGATCGGCACCAACCCGGGCCCGGCCGCCGAGGTGGCCCGGAGCATCGGTGAGGGCGTCGCCGAGATCTTCAGCAACATCGGTACGTTCTTCGTCGAACTGGCCAACGGCTGACCCGGCCCATGGCCGCCCCGCGAACCCCGCCGGCCGCCGTCCTGCTGGCTGCCGTCCCGCCGCTGGCTGCCGTCCTGCCGGTTGGCGTCCTGCCGGTTGGCGTCCTGCCGGTTGGCGTCCCACCGGCTGCCGTTCCATCGGTTGGCGGCCTGGGATGACGGCGCGGCGCAGACGGCTGCTCTTCGTCGGTCTGGCTACGGTCGACCTGGTGCAGCGGGTTCAGCGGCTCCCCGGCACTGACGAGAAGGTCCAGTCCGACTCCGTGGACGTCGCCGCGGGTGGGCCGGCCGCCAACGCCGCCGTCACCGCGGCCGCGCTCAGCGCATCGCTGGAGAGGACCCTCGGGCCGGAGCACGGGTTCGAGGTCACACTGGTGACCGCCGTCGGCGCGCACCCACTCGGCGATCTGATTCGTGCCGACCTGGCGGCGCACGGCGTCACCGTCATCGACGCGACGCCGGAGGCATCGGAACCGCCGCCGGTCTCCGCGGTCACCGTCCTTGCCTCGACCGGCGAGCGCACCATCGTCAGCCGCAACGCCGGGACCCGCGCGGTGCCGCCACCCGAGGAAGGACTGCCCGCCGCCGACCTCACGCTGGTGGACGGTCACCACCCGGCTCTGGCGCTCGCCGCGGCCCGCTCCGCGAACCGTCTGCTGGTCGACGCGGGAAGCTGGCGCCCGGTCTTCGCCGACATCTTCCCGTACGCCGAGGTGGTCGCCTGCTCCGGCGACTTCCGCCACCCGGCGGCCGAGGTCCTGGACGGCCGGACGGCAGCCGGTACATCCGCCGATCCCGCACCCACCGCGCCCGCACCCACCGCGCCCGCGATCGCCAGTCCCGCGCCGACCGATTCCGCCCCCAGCGGCCCCGCGCCCACCGATTCTGCCCAGCACGACGCCGCTACGGCGTCAGCGATCGCCGCGCCCCACGTGGTTATCACCCACGGCGCCGCCCCGGTCCGCTGGTTCAGCAGACCCGAGCCGAAGGACACCGCCTCACCGGCCGGAGCAGGCCGGCGGGCCGAGACAGGCGGACGCGGTGGGACAGGCGGACGCGGTGGGACAGGCGGACGCGGTGGGACAGGCGGACGCGGTGGGACAGGTCAGCACGTGACGGCAGGCGAGGTCGCCGTCCCACCGGTCACCGCGGTGGACACGGCCGGTGCCGGGGACGCTTTCCACGGCGCTCTGGCCGTCGCCCTCGTGCTCGGCGACCACGATCTGCCCGCCGCGATCGCGTACGCCGCCCGGATCGCCGCGATCCGCGTATCCCACGCCGGCCCACGGGCCTGGCTCAGCCACCTGCCCTGACGGCCGCTCGGTCGATGGCCGCGCCCGCTTCCGGCCGGGTTCGGCTCAGGCCGGGGTCGGCTCACGCCGGGGTCGGCTCCGGCCGGGTTCGCCGACACCGGCATCCGGATGACGGCGAACCAGGCCACGAAACCGGGGCCAGACCGTGCGGGTCAGACCGCGCGGCGTCAGACCGTGCTGGCCAGACGGTCGGCGAGGAGCTTGGCGAACCGGGCCGGGTCGTCGAGGTCGCCGCCCTCGGCGAGGAGGGCCGTCCCGTACAGGAGCTCGGCCGTGTCGGGCAGGGCCGGGTCCTCGGCTCCACGCTCATGGGCCGCCCGCAGGCCGGAGACCAGCGGGTGGTTCGGGTTGAGCTCGAGGATGCGCTTGACCCGCGGCCCCTCCTGGCCCATCGCCCGGTACATCTTCTCCAGGGCCGGGGTGATGTCGTCGGCGTCGCTGACCAGGCAGGCGGCCGAGGTGGTCAGCCGGTGCGACAGCCGGACCTCCTTGACCCGCTCGTCCAGCTTCTCCTTGAGGAAACCGAGCAGCGGGCCGAAGTCGCCCTCCGGCTTCTTCTCCTCCTCGTCCTTCTTGAGGTCGACGGCACCGCGAGCGATCGACCGCAGCTTCTTGCCCTCGAACTCGGGCACCGCGTCGACCCAGATCTCGTCGACCGGGTCGGTGAGGATCAGCACCTCGTAGCCCTCGGCCTGGAAGGCCTCCATGTGCGGCGAGTTCTCCACCTGGGAGCGGCTCTCGCCGGTGAGGAAGTAGATCTCCTCCTGCCCCTCCTTCATCCGCTCCACGTAGGCGGCGAGGGTGGTGGGCTCGCTGCCGTGGGTGGTGGCGAACGACGCAATCTCGAGGATCGGCTTGTGGTTGTCGGGCTCGGAGAGCAGGCCCTCCTTGACGGCCCGGCCGAACTCGCGCCAGAACGTGGCGTACTTCTCCGGGTTGTTGCTCATCAGGTCCTTGATGGTGGACAGGACCTTCTTGACGAGCCGGCGCCGGATCATCTGGATGTGCCGGTCCTGCTGCAGGATCTCCCGGGAGATGTTCAGCGACAGGTCGGCCGCGTCCACCACGCCCTTGACGAAGCGCAGATAGTCGGGGATCAGCTCCTTGCTGTCGTCCATGATGAAGACGCGCTTGACGTAGAGCTGCAGGCCCCGCCGGGCGTCCCGCTGGAACAGGTCGTGCGGCGCCCGGGACGGGATGAAGAGCAGTGCCTCGTACTCGAAGGTGCCCTCCGCCCTCATGTTGATGATCTCGAGCGGGTCGGTCCAGTCGTGGCTGATGTGCCGGTAGAACTGGTGGTACTCCTCGTCGGTGACCTCGCTGCGCGGCCGGGCCCACAGCGCCTTCTGCGAGTTGAGGACCTCGGGCTCGCCCTCGCCGGAGGAGGGGACCTTGCGGATCGGGAACGAGATGAAGTCCGAGTACCGCTTGACGATCTCCTTGATCTTCCACTCGTCGGTGTAGTCGTAGAGGGCGTCGTCCTCGTCCTTGGGCCGCAGGTGCAGCGTGATCGTGGTGCCGACCGGCGCGTCCGGGGCGTCCTCGATCGTGTAGGTGCCCTCGCCCGCCGACTCCCAGCGGGTGCCGTGCCCCTCGGTACCGGCCTTGTGGGTCACCAGCGTGACCTTGTCGGCCACCATGAACGTCGAGTAGAACCCGACACCGAACTGGCCGATCAGCTCGGCCTGCTGGTTCTCCTTGGCCTCGCGCAGCTTGCCGAGGAGCTCCGCGGTGCCGGACTTGGCGATCGTGCCGATCAGCTCGACGACCTCGTCGCGGGTCATCCCGATGCCGTTGTCACGGACGGTCAGCGTGCGGGCCTCGGCATCGGACTCGATCTCGATGTGCAGGTCGGAGGTGTCCGCCTCGAGGCCGTCCTGCAGCTTCGCCAGGCGCAGCTTGTCCAGCGCGTCCGACGCGTTCGAGATCAGCTCACGCAGGAAGATGTCCTTGTTCGAATAGATCGAGTGGACCATCAGCTGCAACAGCTGGCGCGCCTCTGCCTGGAACTCCAACGTCTCCATCATCACCCGTTTCCGTCATGTCTCGGCGTTACGACCCGATCGTAAGCTCCGCCGGGCCGGGCCGGGCACCCCGCCCGGATCAGGCCACCCGGTGAACCGCTCCGGCAGGGGCCGCGGGAACCGCGCCGGGGTGCAGGATCGCGGCGATCGCCTCGACCCCGTCCACGAGGCGCGGCCCCGGCCGTACCACCAGACCGTCGCCGTCGATCGCCCAGACCGCGGCGCCGGGGAAGTGCGGGACCACCGCCTCGGCCTGGCGGATCGCGCCTTCCAGGTGGTATCCGCAGGGGGTGACCAGGACGATCTCGGGCTGCGGAGCGGCCAGCTCGGCCCACGAGACCTGGACCGAGCGCTTTCCGGCGCGCGCCGCCACGGGTTCGCCGCCGGCCGCGGTGACCAGGTCCGGCACCCAGTGCCCCGCCGTGAACGGCGGATCCACCCACTCGACCACGGCCACCCGCGGACGTGGACGCCCGGCGACGGCGGTGGTCACCGCGGCAAGCCTCTCCCGCGATGCGGCGACCAGGTCGAGACCCCTTTCCGGTACGCCGGCCGCATGCGCCACCTCGGTGAACGTGGCCAGGACGTCCTCGAGGGTGTACGGGTCGAGGGACAGCACATCGGCCCGGCACCCGAGATGACTCAGGGCCTGGTCGACGTGGCCGGACGGCAGCGCGCAGACCCGGCACAGGTCCTGCGTCAGGATGAGATCGGGGTCGAGACCGGCGAGCGCGTCGGCGTGCAGCGTGTAAAGATCGCCACCGGCGGACATCTGGGTACGCACGTAGTCGTCGATCTCGGCCGAAGTCATCCCGCTGGTGTCGCGCCCGCCGACCACCACCGTCTTCTCCGAGCGGGCCGCCGCCGGCTCGTCGCACTCGAACGTGACTCCGACCAGGTCCTCGCCGAGCCCGAGAGCGTAGACGATCTCGGTGGCGGACGGGAGCAGGGAAACCAGACGCATACTCCACATACTGCAGGCCTGCGACGGAACATGCTGCGGGCCTGCGACGGAACCTACTCCCGGCCTACGACCAAAGGTGGATGCCTCCGCGGACAGTTACCACCATGGACCGATGCGGGCGGGGTGCCCGGCCGGGAATGCTGATCGGCACCGGAGCGGCGACCGAGCCGTCCGGCGGCTCAGCCGCTCCTGCCCCGCGGGCGGGGCGTTCCGTTTCCTCTCCGGCCCGCCGGCCGGGGTACCCACGGAGGATCTCGATGGTCACGGCACCGCTGGCTCACGACGACGTGCTCGTTCTCGACTACCTGGCCGCGCTGTGGGCAGCCGCCGGCGACCTGCCACCGGAGACCCGCGACGATCTGATGAACACGGTCGCCGGCTACATCGCGATGCGCCGTGACCTGGCCGACGATCCGTCCCGGGTGCTCAGCCGGTTAGGGCCCCCCGAGGAACTGGTCGCGGCGGTGCTCCGCAGCGGCACACCGACCCACCTGCGACTGCCGATGCCGGCATCGGCAGTCGTCCCGGTGTCGCATCCGGGTGGCTCCGAGCGGGTGGCGATCGGTCTTCTCACCGGTGGCGCCGTGGTCCTGCCACTGGTCGGCCAGGCCGCCGGGCTGCTCGTGGCGACCGTCTCACCGGGCTGGAGCCCCGTGCAGAAGGCCGCCGCCTGGCTCCTGGTGACCGGCCCGCTCGCCGGGGCCCTGCTGTTCCTCGCGATGCTCGGCGGTGTCTCGCTCTTCAGCGGTCTGAGTTTCCTCGTCCTCTACGCGGCGGCGTGTACGGGCTCGATCGCCGCCGGTCTCACGCTGCGCGGCACCGCCCGGCTCCCGCAGCCGTAGCGGGTGCTTCTCCATCGGGCGGAAAGATCATGTGATCGGGGGCCGGCCGGTGGAACGTGGATGGTCAGAACCGCAGGCGGGCGACGATCGGCAGGTGGTCACTGCCGGTCTCCGGCAGGGTCCGTTCCGCCCCGGCTGGCCCTGACCGCTGTCTCAGCCCGCTTGAGACAACGGTGGGGGCAGCCGGGGTTGGTCAGGCAGCGAGGTCCAGGATCTCGGTGAGGACCTGGTTCCAGACGGCGCGCGGCGGGAATTCGTGGCCCACACCGTCCAGCCAGACCAGGCGGGCGTTCGGGATGCAGCGGGCCAGTTCCTCCGGGTGGCCGGCCGGGATCCGGCGGTCCAGGGTGCCGTGCAGGACGACCGTCGGCGTGCCGATGCCGCCCAGCAGGGCACGGATCGGTGGGCCGTACCCGGCCAGCCGGTGGTTGAGGCGAGTCGCGGCCAGGTCGGCCGAGCGGTCGAAGACGCGTTCGGCGAGGCGGCGCAGGTACGGCTCCTCGGGGGTGAAGGGGCCACCGCACTCGCGCACCTCGTCGATCATGCGGGCCACCGCGGCCTTCCGGTTCGACCAGTCGGTCTCGTCGGTGGTCGTGGGTGCTTCGACCGTACGCACCCCGGCCGTGACCGTGCCCGCGGAAACGGTGACCGGACCGCCCACGGTGACCGGGCTGCTCGCCGGTGCCCCGCCGTCGACGCCGGTCGAGATGAGGGTGAGGCTGAGCACCCGGGACGGGTGGTGGACGGCGATCCGCTGGGCGAGGGCGGCCCCGAGCGAGAAGCCGACCAGGTGGGCGGCCGGCACCCGCAGGGCGTCGAGCACGCCGAGTGCGTCGTACATCAGGTCGGCGCCGGAGTAGGCCGGCGCGCCCGCGGGATAGGAGGTGGACCGCCCGGTGTCCCGGTGGTCGTAACGGATGACGAACCGCCGGCCCGCCGCCAGTCGCCGGCAGAACTCGTCGTCCCACCAGTCCATCGAGCTGGCATCTCCGGCCATGAGCAGCATCGGGGAGTCGACGGGTTCGCCGAAGGTTTCCACGCACACCTGGATGCCGTTGATCGGCATCATCATCTCGTGCACCACGCGTTCATTGTGGCCAGGCTCACTGACAGCGAGGTTACGCCGACATCACATCGGATGACCGGGCCACTGAGAGGACCCGGTCATCCGTTCGACCCCTACCGGTGACCCGGCGCGACGGCTGCGGCCCGTGCCTGGCCACGCACCACCCGCAGCGAGACGGCGGTCAGGCCGAGGGCGACACCGAACAGGGCCAGGTGCAGGTACGGGTCGGCGATCGGCACGAACCCGATGATCGCGACCGGGATCTGGACCACCCCGATCAGTGCCGCGAGCAGCACACGACGACCGCTCCACAGCAGGGCGGTCCACACCGGTGCGGAGACGACGAGCAGTGTCAGACCGTCCAGCAGCATGTGCAGGTACGGGTCGTGCACCGCGTTGTGAGCGAACGCGCTCGCGGGCGAGGCGATCCAGAGACCAGCGAGAACGAGGGCGAGAACGACAGCGGTACGACGCATGGGATCCTCCAGCGTGATCAGACCGTTGCTGCGAGTAATCACGGTAACACCGATCCGTAGCCTCACGTCGATTCATTCGCCCCGTCGGGCTTGTTACACAGCGTGGCACTCGAGGCTGATGATCTCGACCGTTCAGCCAGCTGACCACAAAGCGTGATCATGGCTAACCTCCCTGGGTGCGTTTGATCGAGATAGCCATGGCCAGTGCGATTACCGTCAGTATCGGTGGTGCTTCTTACGCTGCGTTGAACCCGCAGGAGCTCCGGTCCCGTGTGCAGGTGGTGGCCGACCAGGCGACATGCCGGACCGTGGAGACCGCGATCGTCGGGTACCTGATGAACAACGGAACGGCCCCCACATCGATCGGGCAGCTGAAGGACTACGTACGGGGAGACATCTCGAAGTACCGCATCGTCAACGGAACCGCGGCGGGACCGGGCTGCCCCGACGCGTCGTAGTACCCGCCGCGCCACAGCACCTGCCGGCCGGGGGAAGAAGTTCACCACAACGCAACACCCGGACTCCTGCCGCCAACATGGAGCCCTCGAATCGACGGGTCCGCCCACCCTGACGGGACCCCGTGCATGCCGGCTTCCACGCCGTGCCGCCGCCGGCCGGGCCGGCTACTGCGAGCATGGGGGTATGGCTGTTCAGGTGGCCGTCTGCGGGCCGGCCGAGTGCACCGACGACGAAGCCCGTCAGGCCCGGCGGGTGGGCGAGTTGCTCGCCGAACGCGGGGCGGTGGTTCTCTGCGGTGGCGGTTCCGGGGTGATGGCAGCGGCGGCGGCCGGCGCGCGGTCCCGGGCCGGGACGGTGGTCGGCATCCGGCCCGGTGACGGTTCCGAGGCGGCGTCGCCGGATCTGTCGGTCACCGTGGTGACGAACATGGGCCAGGCCCGGAACGCGGTCCTCGTCTGGTCCGCCGATGCGGTGATCAGCGTCGGCGGGTCGTGGGGCACGCTCAGCGAGATCGCGCTGGCCGTACGCCGCGGCGGCATTCCGGTGGTGTCGCTCGGCGGCTGGCGGGTCGTGGCCGCGGACGGCACGCCGGTGCCCGGTGCCGACCGGGTGGAGACGGCGGAGCAGGCGGTCGAGGCGGCACTGCGTCCCGGGCACCCCGCCGCATGATTGTTGCGTCCCGGGCGCCCCGCCGCATGATCGTCGACCGGCACCGATGCCGATCGACCCGCGACGGGGCCCGCGCGTGCCCCTGCGCCGAGGGCGGTGCAGAACTCAGGCGGTGCGGAACTCAGGCGGTGCAGAACTCAGGCGGTGCCGCCGGTGATCGTGTCCCACGAGTAGCCGAGCAGGGCGAACGCCGCCCCGAGCAGCGCCAGGCTGATTCCCCGGGTCGTGATCGGAAGCGCCGCCAGAATCAGCAGGATGACGGCGATGATGTAGAAGACTCCCTGGATGGACATGATTGCTCCTGAAAGTGGGGGGTGGAGAGCGGCGTCGCTGTACCCCCGCGGCGGCGGCCGCTAAACAATCCGGCGCTACGGAAACGGTCAGCCGATCCTGGGCACGCCGGTCCTGTCGACCGGAATCACGTCGCTCACCGACGGCTCGCGAGCGCCGGGGAAGCACGTGTTCCCCGCCGCCATCGATGCCGGCACACCTTGTCGCACCCCGTTGTGGCGCCGCCACCCCTCCACCTATACGCAACTTGTTGCATAGGTGTTTTGTTGTATAGGCTGCGGCGGCCGGGTTCCCGGGTGCGAGGAGGCACCGAATGACTGCGTATCCCACCCTGCTCAGTCCGCTCGACCTCGGGCACACCATGCTGCGCAATCGCGTCGTCATGGGGTCGATGCACACCAAGCTCGAGGACCGCACCCGGGATCTCCCGAAGCTCGCCGCCTTCTTCGCCGAGCGGGCCAAGGGCGGCACCGCCCTGATCGTGACCGGCGGCTACGCGCCGACCTGGCGGGGCTGGCTGCTTCCGTTCGGCAGCCAGATGACCACGACCGGACAGGCGAAGGCACACCGGGTGGTGACCGGCGCGGTGCACGAGCACGACGGCAAGATCCTGCTGCAGATCCTGCATGCGGGACGGTACGCCTACCATCCTTTCAGCGCCGCTGCGTCCCGGCGGAAGTCGCCGATCACCCCGTTCAAGCCGCGGGCGATGAGCACCCGGGAGGTCGACCGGACGGCGACCTCGTTCGCGAGGGCGGCCGCGCTGGCGAAACGGGCCGGCTACGACGGTGTCGAGATCATGGGCTCCGAGGGCTATCTGATCAACCAGTTCCTGGCGGCCCGCACCAACGACCGCACCGACGCGTGGGGCGGCTCGGCGCAGAAGCGGATGCGTTTCCCGCTGGAGATCGTGAAGCGCACCCGTGACCTGGTCGGCGACGACTTCATCGTGCAGTACCGGATCAGCCTGCTGGACCTGGTCGACGACGCCCAGTCGTGGGAGGAGACCGTCGAACTGGCGCGCGGCCTGCAGGAGCGCGGTGTGTCGATCCTGAACACCGGCATCGGCTGGCACGAGGCCCGGGTGCCGACCATCGTGACGTCGGTGCCGCCGGCCGCGTTCGCCTGGGTGACCGGCAAGCTGCGGCACGAGGTCGACGTGCCGGTGATCGCCTCGAACCGGATCAACCGGCCGGAGATCGCCGAGCGGGTGCTGGCGGCAGGCGACGCGGATCTGGTGTCGATGGCCCGGCCGCTGCTCGCCGACGCGGAGTTCGTGAACAAGGCGGCGTCCGGCCGGGATCGCGAGATCATCACCTGCATCGCCTGCAACCAGGCCTGCCTGGACCACACGTTCAGCAACAAGCGGGCGACCTGCATGCTCAATCCGCGGTCCGGGTACGAGACCGAACTCCGGCTCCTGCCCACCCGTACCCGCAAAAGAATCGCCGTTGTCGGCGCCGGCCCGGCCGGCCTCGCCGCGGCCGTGGAACTCGCCGGCCGCGGGCACGGGGTCGAGTTGTTCGAGGCGGCCGACCGGATCGGCGGGCAGTTCAGGCTCGCGGCGCGGATCCCCGGCAAGGAGGATTTCGCGCACACGCTCGCGTACTACCAGCACATGATCTCCACGCGCGGGATCACGCTGCACCTGAACCGGAGGCCCAGCGCCGAGGACCTGACCGATTTCGACGAGGTGATCATCGCGACCGGCGTGACGCCGCGGGTGCCGACGATCCCCGGGATCGATCACCCGAAGGTTGTCACCTACCAGCAGGCCGTCAGCGGGGACACTGTCGTCGGTGACCGGGTCGCGGTGATCGGCGCGGGCGGTATCGGCTTCGACGTGGCCGAATTCCTGCTGCACGAGCAGGGCGAAAGTGCCGAACACTGGATGCGGCGGTGGGGCGTGACCGATCCCGATCAGCACCGGGGCGGTCTGACCACCAGGACCAGGACGCCGGTACGCCGTCAGGTGCACCTGCTGCAGCGCAAGTCCGGTGCGCTCGGCAAAGGCCTGGGCAAGACGTCCGGCTGGGTGCACCGGGCGACCCTGAAGGACTCCGGGGTGACCATGGTGGCCGGTGTCGAGTACATCCGCGTCGACGACGACGGCCTGCACCTCACGGTCCCGTCGAACCCGGAGGACCCGAAGTCGGCACGTGAGGCCCGCGTCCTGGCAGTGGACACCGTGGTCGTCTGCGCCGGTCAGGAATCGGTCCGGGATCTCGTCGTGCCGCTCACCGCGCTCGGCACGGAGGTACACGTGATCGGCGGTGCCGACGTGGCCGCCGAACTCGACGCGAAACGCGCCATCAAGCAGGCGACCGAGCTCGCCGCACGCCTGTAGAGGACGGAACGGATGACCCTGGTGACCACCCGGATCGAGGACGGCATCGCGCAGGTGCGCCTGTCCCGGCCGGAGAAGCTGAACGCGCTCACCCTCGACACGCTCACCGAACTCGTCGCCACCGCCCGCGGGCTGCGCCGGGACCGTACGCTGCGGGCCGTGGTGATCGCCGGCGACGGCGACTCGTTCTGTTCGGGCCTGGACATCGCCGCCACGATGAAGCAGCCGCGCCGGATCGCCGCCGCGTTCGTGCCGGCACCGTGGCGCGGCACGAACCTTTTCCAGGAGGCGTGCTGGGCGTGGCGGCGGGTGCCGGTCCCGGTGATCGCGGCGGTGCACGGGCACTGCTACGGCGGTGGCCTGCAGATCGCGCTGGCCGCCGACTTCCGGTACGCGACCCCGGACTCGCGCTGGTCGGTCCTCGAGGGCAAGTGGGGCATCATCCCGGACATGACCGGCGTCCGCAGCCTCACCGAGGTGGTCGGGCTGGACGTCGCCAAGCGGCTCACCATGACCGCCGAGGAGGTCTCCGGCAGCGAGGCCGCCCGGCTCGGCCTGGTCTCCGACCTCCACGACGACCCGATCGGGGCCGCTACCGCGTTCGCCGGGCGTCTGGCGGGTCGTTCCCCGGACGCGATCGCCGCCGCGAAGCGCCTTTTCGACGGCGCGGTCACGTCCAGTGCCCGGCGCACGTTCGCCCGGGAACGGCGGGAACAGCTGCGGCTCCTGCTGCTGCGGCGCAACACGAAGATCGTGCAGCGGGCCGCGATGACGAGGTCGGCTCCCGAGTTCCGGCCCCGCGGCTCGTAACCTTTACTCCCGTGTCGTTGCGCAACGCCGTCCTGGCCGCCCTGATCAACCGCGAGGCCTCCGGATACGAGCTGGCCAAGCAGTTCCACGTGTCGGTCGCCAACTTCTGGACCGCCACCTCGCAGCAGCTCTACCGCGAGCTGGAGAAGATGGAGGCGGACGGCCTGCTGTCGGCACGCCTGGTGGCCCAGGAGAAAAGACCCGACAAGAGGCTCTTCTCCCTCACCGATGCGGGACGGGCGGCCTTGCGGGACTTCACCCGCCAGGATCCGAGACCGACGACGGTACGCGACGAGCTGCTCGTACAGATCGAGGCGCTGGCACACGCCGACGTGGCGAGCGTACGGTGCTCGATCGAGCAGCGGATCGAGTCGAGCACCCGCCGCCTGGAGTCCTACGAGCAGCGCCTGTCCGAGATCCTGCGCGGCCGCACCGAGGACGACTTCCTGGCCACCGGCAAACGGATCGGCCCCTACCTGACCCTGCAGCGCGGCATCATGTTCGAACGCGAGAACCTGACCTGGGGCCGCCTCGCCCTCAGCGTCCTGGACCGTCGCTTCCCGGCCGTGTAGCGCACTGCTCGGCGGGCTTGCCGGCCGTTCAGCCTCGAGCGGGTCAGCCGGCCAGGGCGTGTTCGCGGTGCGGTGCGGACCAGCGGCTGCGGGCGGCCTCACGGACCCGGGACGCCTGGTACAGCCACGCGATGTCACGACCGAACGACCAGGTCAGCGAACCGAGGGCGACGGCCAGCGCGAGCACCGCCAGAACGTCCGGCAGCAGACCGCTGGCGACCACGACGAGCATGACGCCCTGCTGGGCGGCGACGACCTTGCGGCTGAACTTGGGCGGCAGCGGGGCGTTGAGCCAGGGCATCGCCCACGACGCGGCGACGAAGACGTACCGGAAGGCACCGATGGCGACGGCCCACCAGCCGTACTCGGCTCCGGCGTAGATGCTCAGCATCAGGATGAGGAAGGCGTCGATCTCCATGTCGAACCGGGCACCGAGCGATGTGGTGGTGCCGGTGCGGCGGGCCACCTGGCCGTCGACGCCGTCCATGGCCAGCGCGACCGCGGCCACGGTGACCAGCAGCGCGACCGGCGAGTCGGGGGTGAGCACCATGGCGGTGACCCCGCCGGTGAGGATGGCGCGGCCGAACGTGACCGAATTCGCCCAGCCGAGCCGGGCCATTCCGGCACGCTGGAGGGCGAACCCGAGCAGGCCGCACAGAGCGGTGCCGTAGACCACCCCGGCGACCCAGCCCCACGTGCCGATTCCCACCGTCGCGGACAGCGCGGCGAGCAGGAGGAGCTGGGCGGCGAACCCGGCCAGCGGAGCCCGGTACGGACTCGACGTGGTCGTGACGGTACTGATGGTCACCGTTCCTCCTGGGCATAGGGTTAGCCGCTGTCCCCGATTGACACGCTCTCCGGGGGGATTCGGTTCAGTCATGATCCGTTCAGTTTCGAGAGGAAGACCGTTGGACGCTCGTTCGTTCTGGTTGACTTGCCCGGGAACCGGCGAGATACGCACCGAACGGGTGCCCGATCCGGGCCCGGGCGACGTGCTGGTGCGCACACTGCATTCCGGTGTGAGCCGCGGCACCGAGACGCTGGTCTTCCAGGGCCGCGTCCCGGAGAGCCAGTGGGCCGCGATGCGCGCCCCGTTCCAGGACGGCGACTTCCCGGCCCCGGTGAAGTACGGCTACCTGAGCGTCGGGGTCGTCGAGGCCGGTGTCCCGGAACTGATCGGGAGGACGGTGTTCTGCCTGTACCCGCACCAGACCCGATACGTGGTCCCGGCGTCCGCGGTGACCGTGATCCCGGACGGTGTGCCGGCCGCCCGCGCGGTGCTGGCCGGCACGGTCGAGACGGCGGTCAACGCGGTGTGGGACGCGGCACCCCAGATCGGCGACCGGATCACGGTCATCGGCGGCGGGATGGTCGGCTCCTCGGTCGCGGCCGTCCTGGCCGGGCTACCGGCGACGGACGTCGAACTCCTCGATGTGGACGGCACCCGGGCGGGCACCGCCGCCGCACTGGACGTGGCCTTCGCGCATCCGGACGACGCCCGCGGGGACCGGGACATCGTGATTCACGCCAGTGCCACCGAGGCCGGGCTGCACCGTGGCCTGGAACTGCTGCGTACCGAAGGCACCCTGGTCGAGCTGAGCTGGTTCGGTGACCGCCGGGTCACGGTCCCGCTCGGGGAGAACTTCCACAGCAGGCGCCTGACCATCCGCAGCAGCCAGGTCGGCGGCATCTCCCCCGGCCGGCACCGCGACTACGCCCAGCGCCTGCAGGTCGCCCTCGAGCTGCTGAAAGACCCGAGGTTCGACGCTCTGACGACCGGGCACAGCGACTTCGAAGACCTGCCGGCGGTGCTTCCGGCACTGGCGGACGGAACGCTCAAGGCCCTCTGCCACGTCATCGACCACCTGATTTGATCTTTCCCGGTCGGGTACCCGTAGTACCGCCACGAACCACACCTCAAGGAGATGAGCCCTTGTTCAGCGTCACCGTCCGCGACCACATCATGATCGCGCACAGCTTCAGCGGCGAGGTCTTCGGACCGGCGCAGCGCCTGCACGGCGCCACCTTCGTGGTGGACGCGACCTTCCGCCGCCCGGAGCTGGACGACGACAACATCGTGGTCGACATCGGCCGGGCGAGCGAGCAGCTGCACACCATCTGCTCCGGGCTCTCCTACCGCAACCTCGACGACGACCCGGAGTTCTCCGGCGTCAACACGTCCACCGAGTTCCTCGCCAAGGTGATCGCCGACCGTCTCGCCGTCCGCGCGCACGCCGGCGAGCTCGGCCCCGGCGCCACCGGCCTGACCGGCATCTCCGTCACCCTCCACGAGTCTCACATCGCCTGGGCGACCTACGAGCGCGACCTGTGACCCACCCGCTGTACGCGGTGCTGCCGGCGTCGGTCGACGACCCGGCGGCACCGAGCGGCGGCAACCGATACGACCGCGAGGTCCTGCGCCGCCTCACGGCCGGCGAGCCGGAGGACGGCGAGGACCGGCCGCGTCTCTTCGACGTACGTGAGCACCTGGCCGGCGGCGCCTGGCCGCGCCCCGCCGAGCCGGACCGCCGGGCGCTCACCGCGGTGCTCGACGACATCCCCACCGGCTCACTGGTGCTGCTCGACGGTCTCATCGCCTGCGGCGTCCCCGGACTGCTGGAACCGCACGCCACCCGCCTGCGCCTGGTGGTGCTGGTCCATCTGCCACTGAGCGACGAGACCGGCCTGCCCGCCGCCGACGCCACCGAGCTGCGCGCCCTCGAGTGCCGCACGCTGCGCCTGGCCACCGCGGTGATCGCCACCAGCACCCAGGCCGCCCGCCGGGTCGAGGGTCTGCACGGCCTCTCCGGCGTCCACGCGATCCCGCCGGGAGTCACCCGGGCGCCGCTGGCCACCCCGTCGCCGGACGGCGGCCGTCTGCTCAACGTGGCGTCGCTGACCCCGCGCAAGGGCCAGGACGTGCTGCTGGCGGCCCTGGCCCGGCTGCCGGACCTGTCCTGGACGTGCACCGTCGCGGGCGCCGGCCACCTGCCGCCCGTGACACCACCCTGGTCCCACCGGGATGACCGGATCGGCCCGCCGCCAATCCCGGACGAGACCGGCTCGCCACCAATCCCGGACGAGACCAGCCCGCCGGCAGCCCCGGAGGAGACCGGCCCGCCGGTGTCGCTGGACAGGATCAGCCCGCCGGCGATCCTGATCCTCGACGGTTCCGCTGACATGCCCGTGGGACCACCCGGAACGGCGGAACGCCGTCACGATCCGGAACCTCAGGCGATCGAGCACGGGCACACGGGCGCCGGGGATCGCGGGGTGCGGTTTGTGGGTGCGCTGGACGGGCCGGCGCTCGACGACGCGTACGACAACGCCGATCTTTTCGTGCTGCCGTCACGCGCGGAGACGTACGGCATGGTGGTGACCGAAGCCTTGGCCCGCGGCTTGCCGGTGGTGGCGACGGATGTCGGAGGTGTCCCGGAGGCGCTCGGCGCCGCGCCGGGCGGCGGTGTGCCGGGGCGCCTGATCCCGCCGGACGACCCGGAGGCCCTGGCCGGCGCGGTGCGGGACTGGCTGACCGACCCCGCGCTGCGAGACCGCTGGCGCGCCGACGCCCGGTCCCGGCGGGAGGCGCTGACCGGCTGGGACGAAACGGCCCGCCGGCTGTCCGAGGTGCTGAACGGCATCATGCGGCGGCCGGTGCCCGGCGACGACGCCGGAGAAGCGACGGACCCGGCCCGCGTGAAGGCGTCGGTCAAGGCAGATGCTGGACAAGACGATGCCCGAGGAGGCAGCGATGACTGAGGTGCACGGCTCAGGGGGGCACAGCTCAGGGAGGCAGGGCTCTCGGGGGCAGGGTTCGAGCGAGCCGGGGGCCGCGGAGGGCATCCGGGGTGCCGGGCCGACGATGAGCGCCCCCGAGGAGGGTGACTTCAGTCCCACCTGGCTGGCCCTGCGGGAACCCGCCGACGCGGCGGCCCGGGCCCTCGACCTCGTCGAGATGCTGCCGGGCTCCGTCCGGACCGTTCGCGACCTCGGATGCGGGACGGGTTCGCTGGGACGGTGGCTGTCGCCGCGGCTCGGCTCCCCGCAGCACTGGATCATGACGGACCGGGATCCAGCGCTGCTGGCCCACGCGGCCGCGAGCATGCCGGACGGGGTCACCGTCAGCACCGAGCAGCTGGACGTCGCCGACCTGACCGCCGCCGACCTCGCCGGCACCGACCTCGTCACCTGTTCGGCGCTGCTGGACCTGCTCACCGTCGAGGAGGTGCATCGGCTCGCCGGGGTGTGCGCCGAGGCGGGGGTCGCCGTGCTGTTCACGCTCTCGGTGACCGGAGAGGTGCAGCTGGCCCCGGACGATCCGCTGGACGCCGAGATCGAGGCGGCGTTCAACGCGCACCAGCGTCGGGTGGTCGACGGACGCCGGCTGCTCGGGCCGGACGCCCCGGAGACCGCGGCGGACGCGTTCACCAAGGTGGGTGCGGCCGTCACGGTCCGCCCGAGCCCGTGGCGGCTCGGCCCGGCGATGCCGGCGCTGACCGCCGAATGGCTGCGCGGCTGGGTCGGCGCGGCCGCCGAGGAGCGCCCCGATCTGCCCTCCGGCGACTACCTGAACCGCCGTCTCGCAGCCCTTCCGCATGTTTCTGTGGGTCACAGGGATGTTTTGGCGATCTTCGAGTGAACCCTGAGCCACCGACCGGGCGTACTAGTCCTCGAAAGCGACGAGGGGACATGGGACGTGAACCGATCGATCTGGGCCTGGCTGCGTCTGGTGGGTGGCGCCGGCATCCTGGCTCTGGTGATGTGGCGGCTCGGGACCGGTGCGTTCCTGGACGGGATGCGGGTGCTCGACGCGGGCGCGCTGCTGGCGGCGGTCGGTATCGGCGCCGCGACCACGCTGCTCAGCGCGTGGCGGTGGTGCCTGGTGGCTCGCGGGCTCGGGATGCGGCTGTCGCTGAGGGACGCGACGGCCGACTACTACCAGGCGTTGTTCCTGAACGCCGCGCTGCCGGGCGGGATCCTCGGCGACGTCGGCCGGGCGGTGCGGCACGGCAAGGGTGAGGGCGACCTGGGACGTGGGGTCCGGGCCGTGGTGCTGGAGCGTACGGCGGGACAGGTCGTCCTGCTCGTCGTCGGAGCGGCTGTTCTCGTAGCCGTACCCTCGCCGGTCTTCGATCTCCTGAAGGCGCACGGATCGCGGATCGCCGCGGTGACCGCCGGGATCGCCGCGGCCGGCGTCCTGATCTTCCTGGGACTGCGCCGGCTGCGTAGCGGCCGGTCGAAGGCGGCGGGCGCGGCGCGGACCGGGATGAGCGAGATCCGGGCCGGGCTGCTGTCGCGGCGCAGCGGGCCGGGCGTGCTGCTGGCGTCGGCGGCCGTCCTCGCCGGGCATCTGGCCACGTTCCTGGTGGCGGCGCGGGCCGCCGGTAGCGCCGCCTCGCTGCTGGAGCTGGCGCCGCTGCTGCTGCTCGCGCTGATCGCGATGGGCCTGCCGGTGAATGTGGGCGGCTGGGGACCCCGCGAAGGGGTGATGGCCTGGGCATTCGGTGCCGCCGGTCTGAGCGCGGCACAGGGGCTGACGATCGCGGTGGCCTACGGCATCCTGGCGTTCGTGGCGGCCGTGCCGGGCGCCGCGGTGCTGGTGGCCCGGCTGGTGGCGCGCCGGGCCGGGAAGCCGGTCGTCGAGCCGGCACCGGTGCGCGCTCTCACCGCTCTCCCTGCTGTCACCGCTCTCCCGGCTCTCACCGCGATGCCCGCGCCCGCGCCGGCTGCGGTGGTCGTACCGGTCCCGGCGGTGCGGCTGCGGGCCCGGGCACGGGTCGGTGTCGCGGCTTGACGGACGGGTTACTGGCCGAAGCGGTCCGACAGGGCGTACCTCAGCAGCACGCAGTCGCCGATCTGGCGGACGTCGGCGAGGGTGGCGCGGTTGTCGGAGCCCCACGGGAACCGGCCGTCGTAGACGAACCGCGGGGCCCTCGAGTCACCGACGAAGAACGGCGCCACCACCAGCTGCAACTCGTCGGCGAGGCCGGCGCTGAGGAACTGGGTGTGCATGCGGCCGCCGCCCTCGACCATCAGCCGGCGCACGCCACGCGCGCCCAGATCGGCGGAGACCAGCCGGACGTCGACCGGGTCGCCCCCGTCGACGACGGTCGCCGTCGCGCCGAGGAGCTTGCGGGCGTCGTCCAGGGTCGACGTCGCACAGTAGACCAGCTTGTCCGCGTCACCCGCGGTGAAGAACGACGCCTCCGGGTCGAGGTGGCAGCTGCCGGTTACGGTGACCTTCACCGGGTCCGGATCTTCCCCTCGGGCGATCCGGGCGGCGCGGCGGGCCGCCGAGCGCACCAGCAGCCGCGGATTGTCCTGGCGGATCGTCCCGGCGCCGACCAGGATCGCGTCGCACTGGGCGCGGACCGCGTCGACCCGGTCGAAGTCGGCTTCATTGGAGAGGAGCAGCCGCTCCTCGGTGGTGTCGTCGACATAACCGTCGATGGACATGCCACAACTCAGCAAGGTGTAAGGACGCTCAGCCACCGATGACGCCTCCAGGTATCGGCCCTCACCATAATCCCCGTGTGCGGGAGCCGGAGTCTGGGCAGAGGATCACCGGCGCGCCGAGCATGGCGGGAACCAAACGAGGAGGACCGATGTTCGAAGCCCAGGTCACGCGTCTCGCGGTCACGGAAGCCACGCTGCGGCGGCAGGTCACCGTACCGCTGCGCTTCCCTGACGGCTACGCGACCAGTGCGCGGGTGATGACATTCGACGGGCTGGCCGACGGGAAGGAGCATCTCGCCCTCGGCCTCGGCGACTGGCAACGGGCCCTCACCAAGTCGGCAGCCGGTGGGCGGGCACCGCTGGTCCGCCCGCACAGCGAGTGCCTCACCGGCGACGTGTTCGGCAGCCAGCGCTGCGACTGCGGCCCGCAGCTGCGCGAGGCCGTGGAACGGATCGCCGACCAGGGCGGGTTCCTGCTCTACCTGCGGCAGGAGGGCCGCGGCATCGGACTGTACGCGAAGCTGGACGCCTACGCCCTGCAGGACGACGGACTCGACACCTACCAGGCCAACGTGGCGCTCGGCCGCGGCGAGGACGAGCGCGACTACACCGCGGCCGCGCAGATGCTGGTGGCGCTCGGGGTGGACCGGGTACGCCTGCTCAGCAACAACCCGGACAAGGCCGCGCAGCTCACCGAGCTGGGCATCGACGTGACGCAGCGGATCCCGACCGGGGTGCACCTGTCCGCGGCCAACGTGCGGTACCTGAGCGTGAAGGCCACGCACACCGCGCACACCATCGACCTACCCCTGGCCGAGTGACGTTCGGCGCTCTCCAGCGGCTGTTCCGGCAGGATGGCAGGGTGACCGGCGTGGAGCTACCGGAAGCAGGCGACCTGGGCGCGATGACCGCGGCGGTCGACCAGCTGCCCTTCATCGTCGCCGTGTGCGAGGGACCGGATCTGTTGCTGGTGGCGGCCAACGCGGCGACCCGTGCGGTGCTGCCCGGCCGGGACGTGATCGGCCGCCCGATCCGGGATGTGATCAGCGACCTGGCCGGGCAGCAGTTCGTCGACGCCTACTACGAGGTGTACCGCACCGGCGAGCCGATCAGCGGCCGCCAGTGGCGCGCCCACCTGAGCCGGCCCGACGGATCGGTCCACGAGATGTACGCGACGTTCACGATCGTCCCGTGGATCGACGGCGGCGTCCTGCGCGGGGTGATCGGTGCCGCGTTCGACGTCACCGGCCTGGCCCGCGATCAGCAGGCCGCCGAGCAGGAGGCTGACCGGCTGCGCGAGCACTACCGGCAGAGCCGCGACGTGATCGACGCGTTGCAGCGGGAGCTACTGCCGTCCGGGCTGCCGGTGCTCCCCGGCCTGCAGGTCGCGGCGAGCTACCTGCTCGCCGAGGCGGACACCGCGGCCGGCGGTGACTGGTTCGACGCGGTGGCCCGGCCGGACGGGCGGGTGGCCCTGGTCGTCGGCGACGTCGTCGGGCACGGCGTCACCGCGTCCGGGGTGATGGGTCAGCTGCGGGCGGTCCTTCAGGAACGGCTCGACGCCGGAGCCGGCGTCGCCGAGGCCCTGGCCGCGGCGGACCGGCTGGCCGGGCGGGTGCCGGCGGCCTACGCGGCGACGGTCTGCCTGGCCGTGCTCGACCCGGCGACCGGCGGGCTGTCGTACTGCACGGCCGGTCATCCGGCGCCGCTGGTGGTTCCGGCCATGGGCGGTGCCCGCTACCTCGACACCACCCGGGGCACCCCGCTGGGCACCGGCGGCTCATTCCCGGTACGGCAGGACCGGCTCGAACCCGGTGACCTGCTGCTGCTCTACACCGACGGGATCCTCGAACGGCCGGCCGCCGTCGCCGACGGGGCCGGCGAACTCGCCCAGGTCGCGGCGGACGCGGCCGCCGGGCGGGCGCTGCACGATCCGTCGGCGACCGCGGCGGAACGGGTGTGCGCGCAGACCCTCGAACTGCTCGTCCGCTCCGGCGGCTACGCCGACGACATCACCCTGCTCGCGGCCCAGCGCGTGCCCGTCGTACCGGACATGGCCCTGACCCTTCCGGCACGGCCGGGAGCCCTGCGCGATGCCCGCCGGAGCATCGCCGCCTGGCTGAGCGCGATCGGCGCCGCCGAGAACGACGTATTCGTGATCCAGCACGCCCTGGGTGAGCTGGCCACCAACGCGATCGAGCATGCGCTCGGCGGCGACGGCCGCGAGAACATCGAGATCCGCGCGAGCCTGGACGGATCCGGGCAGATCGAGGCCACCGTCACCGATCACGGCGGCTGGCGGACCCCGGAACGGCAGCCGACCCGCGGCCGGGGCCTGGCGCTCACCGCGCAGCTCGTGCGGAGCCTGCGGGTGGACCCGGGCGTGCACGGCACCGTCGCGACCGTCCGGCATCCACTGGTACGCCCGGCCCGCCTTCTCGTCCACTTCGACGAGGCCGTACCGGTGCCACCACGCGACGAGGAGGTCGCCATCACCGAGTTGCCCGGCGGCGACGAGGCGCGCGTCCGGCTGGACGGGCCGGTCGACGCGGGCACTGCCGCCGGCGTACGCAAGGAGCTGTTGCGCCGTAGCCGTGGCGGCACCGTGCCGATGACCGTCGACCTGTCCGGCGTCAGTCACCTGGCCAGTGCCGGGGTGTCCGCGCTGCACGAGGTGGCCGTCCACCACCACGACGGGAAAGCGCCGCTGACCCTGATCGCGGCACCCGGCAGCCCCGCCGGACGGGTCCTCGAACTGGTCGGACTCCCGTCATCCACAGGGTGAATCCGATCAGCCGTCCGGCTCTCTAGACTTCCCCGGGTGACTTCGGCTCCCCAGCTTCAGGTGTCCAGCGCCGTCGACGCCCTCAACCGGGTGTTCGGCTATCCCTCGTTCCGCGGCCAGCAGGGCGACATCGTCGACCACGTGATCGCCGGCGGCGACGCGCTGGTACTGATGCCGACCGGAGGCGGCAAGTCGCTCTGCTACCAGATCCCAGCCCTGGTCCGCCCCGGCACCGGGGTGGTGATCTCACCGCTGATCGCCCTCATGCAGGACCAGGTGATGGCGCTGCGCACCCTCGGCGTGCGGGCGGACTTCATCAACTCCGCGCAGGACCTCGACGAACGCCGCCTGGTCGAGGCCGAGTTCGTGGCCGGTGAGCTCGACCTGCTGTACGTCGCACCGGAAGGCCTGGGCACCGCGGCCGTGCAGCGCCTCCTCGACCGGGGCAAGATCTCGCTGTTCGCCATCGACGAGGCGCACTGCGTCGCGCAGTGGGGCCACGACTTCCGGCCCGACTATCTCGCCCTGTCGATGCTGCACGAACGCTGGCCGGACGTGCCGCGGATCGCGCTGACCGCCACCGCGACCCCGGCCACCCGCGACGAGATCGCCACCCGGCTCCAGCTGACCGACGCCCGGCACTTCACCGCCAACTTCGACCGGCCCAACATCCAGTACCGGATCGCCGCCAAGAACAACCCGGCCCGCCAGCTGCTCGACCTGCTGCGCACCGAGCATCCGGGCGACTCCGGCATCGTCTACTGCCTGTCCCGGGCGTCGGTCGACAAGCACGCCGAGTTCCTGTCGCAGAACGGGGTGCCGGCCCTGCCGTACCACGCCGGTCTCGACAGCCGGACCCGGTTCGAGAACCAGTCCCGTTTCCTCCGCGAGGAGGGCCTCGTCATGGTCGCCACCATCGCCTTCGGCATGGGCATCGACAAGCCTGATGTACGTTTCGTCGCCCACCTCGACCTGCCGAAGTCGCTGGAGGGCTACTACCAGGAGACGGGGCGCGCCGGCCGGGACGGGCTGCCGTCGACCGCCTGGCTGGCGTACGGGTTGCAGGACGTCGTGCAGCAACGCCGCATGATCGAGAACTCGGAGGGCGACCTGGCGCACCGGCGCAACGCCGCCCGCCACCTCGACGCCATGCTCGCGCTCTGTGAGAGCGTCACCTGCCGCCGGGCCCAGATCCTGCAGTACTTCGGGCAGGCCGCCCCGGCATCCTGCGGCAACTGCGACACCTGCCTCAACCCGCCGGAGTCGTGGGACGGCACCGTTCCCGCCCAGAAACTGCTGTCCACCGTGTTCCGCCTGCACAAGGAACGCAACCAGCGGTTCGGCGCGCAGCAGTCCATCGACATCCTGCTCGGCAAACGCACCGACAAGGTCAGCCGTTTCCGGCACGACGAGCTGTCCGTCTTCGGCATCGGCACCGACCTCAGCGAGGTCGAATGGCGCAACGTGGTGCGGCAGCTGCTGGCCGGCGACTTCCTGGCCGTCGAGCCGACACATCAGACGCTTGCCCTCACCGAGCGCAGCGGGGAGGTGCTGCGTGGCGAACGCACGCTGCTCATGCGCCGGGAGGTCGCGACGCCCCGGACCTCGCGCAGCTCCACCCGTAACACCGGCGGCGCGGGCAAGACCGCGGCCGCGCCGGCCGACCTCTCCGGTGAGGCGGCGGCCCTGTTCGAGCGCCTGCGCACCTGGCGCGGGGCGACCGCCAAGGAGCAGGGCGTACCTGCCTACGTCATCTTCCACGACGCCACGCTGCGGTCGATCGCGGCGATGGCACCGGCGACCCTCGCCCAGCTCGGCACGGTCAGCGGCGTCGGCCAGAGCAAGCTGACCAAGTTCGGCGACCAGGTGCTGGCCACGATACGCGGCGAGGACGTCCCCGCCGGGGCCGCCGATCCGGACGCCGTCTCCACGACCGCGGGGGCGACCGGCGTGGCCACGGGGCCGACCGGCGCGGCGGCCCCGGCGCCTGTTGTGCCGCGGGCGGCACCGCCGGCGTCCGCCGGGGTCCCGGCCGGGGAGCCGGTCTCGCTGTTCGCCGTCGAACCCGGGCCGGTGCCCGCGGGCCGTGGCGCCACCGTGCCCCCGGCGCGCCCGGCGGCTCCTGCGGGCTCGTCCCGGTCCTTCGGCGCGGCGCCGGCCGCTCTTCCCGACGACTCGGACCTGCCGCCGCTCCCGCCCGAGCCGGACTTCGACGACGACCCCTACTACGAGGGCTGACCGGCCCGCCCGGTGGTCGTGCGCCTGGCCGCCGGGCGCAGGGCCGTGCCCGGTGTCAGGCGTTCCGGATGGCCTCGCCGGCCAGTTCGATGCGGATCCTCTTGCCGACCAGCACGCCGCCGGATTCGAGCATCACGTTCCAGAGCAGGCCGTACTCCTCCCGGTCGACCTCGGCGGTGGCGCTGAAACCGAAGATCTCCCGGCCGTACGGGTCGCGGCGGGCACCGCCGAACTCCATGTGCATGTCGATCGGCCGGGTGATGCTCTTGACCGTCAGGTACCCCCGGATCACGAACCGGCCGGACGCGCGGGTCGCGGCCGGTGGCAGATCCGCGGCCGTCCCCCGGCGTCCGAGCGGGTTGTTGCGCAGGCGTACCCAGTTGAAGATCGGATCGCTGTCGGACTCCCAGGCGATGCCGCTGCTGCGGTACTCGATCGTCGGATAGCGGCCGACGTCCAGGAAGTCCGGGCTGGAAAGGTGGGCGTCCCGTTCGGAGTTGTGCGTGTTGATGCTGTCCGTGCGAATCGTCGCGCTGATCGACGAGCGCAGTGGATCGGTCGCCACCACGATCGTCGCAGCGCCTTTCGCGAACTCCCCCCGGATCGGACTGACCATCATGTGCTGTGCCACGAACCCGATGCGTTTGTGGGCTTCGTCCAGTGTGTAGACCCCTGGGTCCGGAATGACCAGACCGTTCCACTCACGGACCGGTCGTTCGACCGTCACGTAGCTCTCCCCCTCGCAGCATCGTTGCCGCTCCCACGGCGTGCGAGCCCCCCGGCTCGCCCGATGCTGATGCGCGAGGATTCTAAGCACCAGAGTGTTCAGACAGTTAGCCCCCGGATTGCGTTACGTGTTCACCGACACAGTGGACCACCGTCCCCCTTCCGGTCGTCCCGGGACAAATCGTGGTCACAATTGCGGATACTCTGATCAGCCAAAACGTGCTCACGGCAACAATTCGGGGCGATCTTCCACCGTTCGTGGACGTGTCGGAAGAGTGACACGGAGCGTAAGCATGGCACGTGGAGTTAACTCCGTGTACCGGATCTTGAGACGACACGGCCAGCGGCGAGCGGGGCGGGACGCCCGCCGGTGAGGGGTGCGGGCACTCACTGGGTGATGTTGACCATCCACGGGATTCCGAAACGGTCGACCAGCTGGCCGAACTCGTCGCCCCACATCTGCTTCTCCAGAGGCACCCGGACCTGCCCTCCGGCCGACAGCTTCTCCCAGGCGCCACGCAGGGTGTCCCCGTCCGGCCCGCTCAGGCTGACCGTGATGCTCTCGCCCGGCTTGTACTCCATCCCCGGCGGGCAGTCGGACGCCATCAGCGTGTAGCCCTGCGGGGTCTCCAGCTGCGCATGCATGATCAGGTCGGCCAAGGCCGGGTCGGGTGCGCCGAACTCGCCGAAGGTATTGACCTTGAGCTCGCCACCGAAGACCGAGTGGTAGAACTCGACAGCCTCGCGAGCCTTGCCGTCGAACGTCAGGTACGGATTGAGCCGAGACGTCATCGCATGCTCCATCGTCGTCGTTGACACCGTTCCCCGGAGGCTAGACCCGGCCCCCGACATTTTCGGCGCGATCGGCCCGGCTCCACCCGGCAGGGGGACGAATGGGCCCGGCTCCCACGAAGGGCCCGGCTCGCACGAATGGCAACCGGCTTTCACGAACGGCAACCGGCTATGTCGTACGCCGCCGGTAGCATCCGCCCAGTGAACTGAATCGATGGGCTCGGGCGCTCCGGGCTGACGAGGGGGCACCATGGCGGCGACCAGCGATCCCGGTGTCACCGTGCTCGACCGGGAATCACGGCTCTCGCTACGGGCCCGCTTCGGCTCCGACACCCCGTTCCTCCAGCTGGTCGACCGGGCGCTGGCAACCGCCCTGGAAGCCGGCGATCCCATCCGTCTCCTGCCACGGATCCTGCATCTGAGCCTGCTCCGGGCCGCACTGACCAGCCCTTCGGACCCCCGACCGGCGGCGTCCTCCGACGTGGCCCCCTTCAGTGCGGAGGGTCAATCGCCGCCCGGCGTGGAGCACGAGGTCTACCTGCGGCGGCTACGCGACCGATGGGTCGCTCATGCCGGCCGCCACCTGTATCCCACTCCGGCCGCCTGGCTGCACGCGCTTCTCCCGCCCGCGCCGCTGCCCGGAAACCCGTACTCGCTGGCCCGCCTGCTGCGCGTCTTCGTCACCCACCTGGCCCCGGCCGACTGCCGGGCCGCGACCTCCCTGGCCGGCCTGATCGAGGACTCCGCCGAGGCCGCGGTGGCCCAGTGCGCCCTGGTCGGGGCAGCGCTGTCGGCACACGACCTCGATGCGGAGGCCCAGGCATGGTCGCGTCAGCGGCAGCTGCTGACCCGGATGCCCGCCTGGTACTGGCCGGCCGGGCGCACCGGCCACGACCGGGACGTCCTGGCCTATCTGCGCCCCGACCACCGGGCCCGCTTCGACACCGCGATCGGGGTGCTGCCGTTCGCCACCGGCCTGGGCCACTCCCTGCTCACCGGCCTGCCCGCGTTGAACGAGGTCTACCGCGGTGCCTACGCCTGCCATGAGTCGCTGGAATACACGGAGTACCGCCTGGCCGGCCGCCGTCCCGCCCGGGAGGCGACCACCGTGCACGAGGAGACCCGGCGCGACCCCGCCGCCGCGAGCCCCGCGACCGGTGCCGGCTTCATCGCGAGTCCGCCGATTGTGGCCGCTGTCGTCTCGGCGTACGAGCAGGTTCTCGGTGGCGCGGAGTTGCCGATCGACGATCCGGTCTATCGGCTGTACGCGCGGATCACGGCTCGGACCACCCGGGCGCACCGGCTGGGCGCCGACGACCTCTCCCCGGAGCCGGTCCCGGCGGACTTCGATCCGGAACGGCTTCCGGCGTACGCGGAGATCGTGCGGCAGAACCCGGACAGCCCGATCGTCGCGGCCCTGGCCGGCCGGCTCCGCACGGAAGCGGCCGCCCGTGCCGACCGGGAGAGGATGCTCGGCCGGGAGAAGATGCTCGGCCGGGAGACCTTGCTGATCCTGGCCGATGCCGGGTACGCCGGCCCCGACCAGGCCCTGGACGGTCCAGCCGCGCCGTTCCCGGAGTGGTCCGCACTGCTCTTCCGCCATCGCCCGGCCCAGGCGGCCCACCGGCTCAGCGAAGCCGCGTCGACGGACTGGACACTTGCCGCCGCCATGCTGGAACACGCCGCCGCCGAACTGCTCGCGGCCGCAGGCCCCGGGATAGCGCACGAACTCCACGACGCCGTGGTGCAGGCGGCCGTCTGCGCTGCCCCGCCCGACGCCGATCCACCCCAGGTGGTCGACGGCACTCACGCGCGATGAGAGGCCGCGCGGTCCTCGCCGGCACGACGCTGTCTCGCCGGCACAGCGCTGCCTCGCCCGCACGGCGTGGCCTTCGCCGGCACAGCACGGGCCTCCCCGGCACGGCGAGAGCTTCATCCGTATCGGACGGAGAAGGAGCGGCGGGCGCGAAGCGAACCGCTCCGCGCCCGCCGCCCGGCTGAGGGATGAAGTTGAGGGATGAAGCTGAGGGCCGGCGGATCTCCGCTGCTCAGCGGTGGTCGGAGCCCACCGCGGACGACGCGACGGCGGCCCGGCCGGCTTCGAGACGGGCGATCGGCACCCGGAACGGTGAGCAGGACACGTAGTCCAGGCCGACCTCGTGGAAGAAGTGGACGGAGTCGGGATCGCCGCCGTGTTCACCGCAGACACCGAGTTTGAGGCCGGGGCGGGCGGCGCGGCCCTCCTCGGCGGCGATGCGGACGAGGCGGCCGACCCCGTCGGCGTCGATGGACTCGAAGGGCGAGATGCCGAAGATGCCGAGCTCGAGGTAGCGCCAGAAGAACGCGCCTTCGACGTCGTCGCGGGAGAATCCCCACGCCATCTGGGTGAGGTCGTTGGTGCCGAAGGAGAAGAACTCGGCGGCCTCGGCGATCTGGCCGGCCGTGAGGGCGGCCCGCGGAACCTCGATCATGGTGCCGATCAGGACGTCGACGCCCGAGTCGCCGACGATCGAGGCGATGATCTTCTCGGCTTCGGTACGGACGGTCTCGAGTTCCTGGACGGCACCGACCAGCGGGACCATGATCTCCGGGCGCGGTTTGCCACCCTCGGCGGCGAGAGCGACGGCCGCCTCGGCGATGGCTCGGACCTGCATCGCGAACAGGCCCGGAATGACCAGGCCCAGCCGTACGCCACGCAGCCCCAGCATCGGGTTCTGCTCGTGCATCCGGCGGACGGCGGCCAGCAGCTGCTCGTCGTGCTCGACGCTGCGGCCGTGTTCGTGGGCGACGGCGACCTTGACGGCAAGTTCCTCCAGCGAGGGCAGGAACTCGTGCAGCGGCGGGTCGATGAGCCGGATGGTGACGGGCAGGCCGTTCATCTCCCGGAAGATCTCCAGGAAGTCGGCGCGCTGAAGCGGCTGCAGGGCAGCGAGCGCCTCGTTGCGTTCCGTGTCGCTGCGCGCCAGGATCAGGCGTTCGACAAGTTCGCGCCGGTCACCGAGGAACATGTGCTCGGTCCGGCACAGCCCGATGCCCTGGGCGCCGAAGCGGCGTGCGCGGGCCGCGTCGAGGCCGGTGTCGGCGTTGGTGCGCACCTTGAGCCGGCGCTGCTCGTCGGCGTGCGTGAGAAGCCTGTGCACGGCCGCGACCAGCGGATCGTTGGCGTTCGCCGGGTCGAGGTCGCCCTCGAAGTATTGAACGACCTCGCTGGGCCGGACCGGCACCTCGCCGAGGTACACGCGCCCGGTGGTGCCGTCGATGGAGATGATGTCCCCTTCCCGGACGGTGTGCGAGCCGATCGTGAAGGAGTCCCTGCCGACCTCCATCTCGTCGGCGCCGCACACACAGGTCTTGCCCATGCCGCGGGCCACGACGGCGGCGTGCGAGGTCTTCCCGCCGCGACTGGTCAGGATGCCGTTGGCGGCGATCATGCCGGGCAGGTCGTCGGGGTTGGTCTCGCGCCGGACCAGGATGACCGGTTTGCCCTCGGCGGCCACTTCGACGGCCCGCGCCGAGGTGAAGACGACCTCCCCGAACGCCGCGCCCGGGGACGCGCCGACCCCACGCGTCAGAGACGAAGGGGACGAGGCGAGGTCGAAGCGGGGGAACATCAGCTGGGCGAGCTGGCCGCCGCTGACCCGGGTGAGTGCCTCGTCGAGGTCGATGACGCCCTCGTCGACGAGCTGGGCGGCGATGGTGAACGCGGCGGCCGCGGTGCGCTTGCCGACGCGGGTCTGCAGCATCCACAGTTTGCCGCGCTCGATGGTGAACTCGATGTCGCAAAGGTCCCGGTAGTGGCCCTCGAGGGTGGCCATGATGTGCATCAGCTCGTCGTAGGACCGCTTGTCGAGCCGTTCCAGGTCCGCCAGCGGCAGCGTGTTGCGGATTCCGGCGACGACGTCCTCGCCCTGCGCGTTGGACAGGTAGTCGCCGTAGACGCCCTGTTCACCGGTGGCCGGGTCGCGGGTGAAGGCCACGCCGGTGCCGGAGTCGGCGCCCAGGTTGCCGAAGACCATGGCGACCACGTTGACGGCGGTGCCCAGGTCGGCGGGAATGCGTTCCTGGCGGCGGTAGAGCACGGCCCGGTCGGCGTTCCAGGACCGGAAGACCGCCTCGACGGCGAGATCCAGCTGCTCACGCGGGTCCTGCGGGAACTCGTGTCCGGTGTGCTTGACGAACACCTTCTTGTACGCGGTGACCAGCGCCCGCAGGTCGTCGGCGTCGAGTTGCACGTCGTCCTTGACGCCCTTGGCGGTCTTGGCGTCGTGCAGCGCCTCCTCGAATTCGTGGCCGGGCACCTCGCACACGGTCTTGCCGAACATCTGGATCAGGCGCCGGTACGAGTCCCACGCGAACCGGTCGTTGCCACCGGCCTGCCGGGAGAGCCCGTCGACGGAAGCGTCGTTGAGGCCGACGTTGAGAACGGTCTCCATCATGCCGGGCATCGAGAACTTGGCACCGGACCGGACCGAGACGAGCAGCGGGTCGGCCGGGTCGCCGAGCCGTCGGCCCATCTTCGCCTCCAGCGTGGCGAGGTGTTCGTCGATCTGGGCGGCCAGGCCGTCGACGTGCGTGCCGTTGCGCAGGTACTGCTGACACGCCTCGGTGGTGATCGTGAAGCCGGGCGGCACGGGCAGGCCGAGGTTGGTCATCTCCGCGAGATTGGCGCCCTTGCCACCCAGCAGATCCTTGAGGTCCTTGTTGCCCTCGGCGAAGTCGTAGACGAACTTCATGCCTCTACCTCCGGTCATGATCCAGCTGGTTAAGAATCCGCGGCGGGTACCAGTTCCTGCCCTGGGATTCGTAAGGCTAAGCACGACCGGAGTGAATAGTTAACAGTCCCGTGGCTTTTTCCACACGGGTGCGGACGAGCCTGATCGGTACACGCTCTCTCCGAGCAACAACGAGCATCCTGCTGCTGATCACGTGGCGAGAGGGGCGTGCCGGCACGGTTCACGGCACAAAATAAGGGCGCCGCTGCGAATTCCACGGGGGAAGAACTCGCAACGGCGCACCGCGAACATTAGACGACGAACGTCGAGCTGTCCATCCCAGCCGGCCGGCCCAGCCCGCTCAGTCCGGCCCGCTCAGCCAGGCCGCTCAGCCAGGCCGCTCAGCCCACTCGCTGCACGACCGACCCGACGAGCCGCTTCCAGTCGCTCTCGAAGGCGGGTGAAGGGCTCGCGTTGTTCAGCCGGTAGATCGCATAGGTGTCCACCAGCACCACGTTGCGGGTGCGCAGGACGGCGACCGCGGTCTCGGCGGTGCCCGGGTGCGCCGCCTCGTACAGCTTGTGCCGGATGATCACGAACCCGGACCAGGCGCCCTCGTTGAGGTCACGGACCTCGAGCTTCTCGGTGTAGGCGGGTTCGTTGCGGTCGGCCGTCACGGTGGCCGGGACCTCGGACGACGCGGGGCACTGGTCGGCGACCGCCCGCAGCAGCGCGTGGCCGGCCTCCGCGCTGGCGGTGTCGGCGAAGACCAGCGCCGTCTGCTGCAGGGTCTGCGCGCCCTTCTCGCCCTCGTCGCTCGCGGACGACGACACCAGCTCGGCGCCGGGCGGTGCCTGCGGCGGAGCGCTCGTGCCGCCACAGAAACTGACCATCTGCTGAGGGCTCGCGCTCTGCTGCGGCGCGGCCCAGGCCGGGCCGATCTCGGTGGGCTGCAGGAACGCGCCCCGCATGGTGGTCACGGTGATCAGCCCGTCGTCCGGCCCGGAGTCGTCGGAGGCGCTGCACCCGGCGGCCATGACCAGGGCACAGACGGCACCCAGGGCCGCGCGGACGGGTCTGGCGGTCACGAACATCCGGCCATCCTGCCAGACCGGCGGGCCACCGCCGAACCGGCGGGAAACCGGCTCGCCCCGGACCGGCCGCCGTCGGTAGGGTCCAGCCATCAACAGCGGCATGTAGCTCAGCAGCAGAGCACCCGGCTCGGGACCGGGAGGGCGCGGGGGCGGAACCCGCCATGCCGGCATGACGGAGAACGGGGACGACATCGGTCTCGGCTACCCGTCCGGGCAGCTGGCCCGGGCCGAGGCGGACGGAAACGCGGAGAAGGCCGGCCAGTGGCGGGCGGTGCTCGCCGGGATGCTGCGTGGCAGGCTGCGGATCGGGTCACGGACCCCGGTCCGCGGCCTGCCGGTGTGGGTCACGCCTGAGGTGATTCACGGCGGTTTCGCGACCGGCAAGGCGGCCGCGAGCGGCCCGCTGTCCGCGGCCGAGATGGAGTACGCCCGGCGGCACCACCTCGAGCAGTCACGTGCCGAGATCTTCGGTCATCGTCTGGATCCGATCCGCCGCGACGAGTTGCGGACGCTGCTGGACGGGCACGGGGCGGACCAGCACCAGACAGGCCAGCACCGGACAGGCCAGCACCCGACGGACCAGCACCCGACGGACCAGCACTGGACCGTCGGCCTGCCGGAGGAGGCGGTGCTGCCGGTGCTGGCGTGGCTGCTGCGCGCCGACGACGAGACGGCCGCGCTCGCCCTGCTGGCCGAGGTGCAGCCGTATTCGGGACTGCTCTGCTTCACGCCGCGGACCGCGCCCGGCCCGGCCGTCGCCCCGGAACTGGTCTGGCGCGCCACCGCGGGCGAGGCCGCCGGGAAACTGCGGAGCCGCGAGCCGAAACCACGGATCGAGACGATGCGTGACACCCTCGCCGTCTGGAACCTCTACGCCGACCGGATGCTGGCCCTCTGGCTCGCCAGCATGCGCGACGGCCGCGTGGGCGTACACACGGATGTTGACTGGAAGCGCGAAGCGCGGGCTTTGCTGGACGAGTATCCGCTGCTCGCGCGCCGGCACCCACCGAGCCGGCGGCACTGCGGCCCGAAGGCGAACCTCACCGTGCTGCGCGAGGCGCTGACCGATGTCCTGGACGGGCGGGAGTGGCGTCGCGGGATGACGCAGACCGTGGTCGACGCCATGGTCCGGCGGCGCGGTACGCCCGGCGGCACGGAACACACCGCACTGCGGGCCCGGCAGGCCGCCGACGCCGCCCGGCCGGCGCACCACGTGATCGCGGCGGCCGTCGCCGAACGCCTCGCGGCCCTTCCCCAGCACACCGGCATCGCCGACACCGAACCGCTGCTCCAGCCGGTACCGATCGGCCCGGCACTGGTCGAATCGGCACTGGTCAAACCGGCACTGAACGGACCGGCACTGAACGGACCGGTACCGGTCGGCGCCGCGGCCCGCCCGGTCGCCGTCCCGGATCCGATCCGGGCCGTCGTGCGCCGGGCCACCGCCGCCCCGGTCGAGGATCTGGTCGCGGCCGGGCTGGTCCCGTCGGCCGAGGTGCTGGCCGGTCTCGTGCCGCGGGTCACCGCCCAGGCGGTCGGCGCCGCCTACCCCGATCCGGACCTGAGCGCCCTGATGGCCGCCAACTACCTCGCGTTCCGCAACCGGCGCTCGCTGCTGCTCACCGACCTGGAGAGCCAGGCGCGGCTGGAGGAGCTGCCGTGGGTACGTGCGGTCGCCGCCCACCGCGCGCCGGGTGGGGACTCCCGTGCCGCGGCCGCGGCGGCGCTGCGCCGGCTGGGCAGCCTGGTGCTGAGTGCGTTCCCGGGCACCCTGCTGCCGAACCCGATGGTCCGCGAGCTGACCGCGCTGAGCCGGGAGGCCGATCTCGGGCTGCCCTGGGTCGAGGAGCTCGCGGCGGACATCTTCGACGGCCGGTTCACCGCTAAGTTCCTGTACGCGGCGCAGCGGGCCGGCGGACTGCTCGCCGGGACGTTGTACGAGCGCTACTACCGCATCGACTACGCCGCGATCGCCGGGCTGACCGTCACCGGCAAACGTCCGCCGATCTCGCCGGACTTCGCGGCCCTGTGCCGGACCCGGGCCGGGGTGCGGGCCCGTAACCTGCCGGCCACGAACGGGATGATCATCGAGCAGGCGCAGATCCTCACCACCCACAACCTCGCCACACTGGTGACGGGCGCCGGAGCGACGGTCGACGCGACGGCTGCCGCGCGGTCCTGCTGGGCGACGGTGGAACGGCTGGCGGCACGGCCGATGGCGCTCCGGACGCTGAAGGACATCGCGTACGCCTGGCGCCAGATGATCTTCTTCCTCTCGCTGGGCGGCGCGGATTCCGTCGTCGAGGACCTGCCGGAGCGCGGCCTGCTCGCCCCGGCCGTGGCCGGGCTGCGGACCGTGCTGGCCGGCGGGGAGGCGCGGCCGCTGACCGGCTGGACCGCGGGCCGGCACTGGCTCCTCACCGGCGATCAGCCCTGACGTGCAGCCCTGACGTGACATCCGGGTCTGCAGAGGACAACAGGGCTGGCGTGACATCCCGATGTCCGGGTTAGGGTGACGGCAGGGCAGTGTCGCCGAGGAGGTTCCGATGACCGGGATCGATGCCATCGCCGCTCGGCTTCGTGCCGAGCTGGCCTCCGACCAGGTCATCACCGACAGGCAACAGCTCCGGACGTACGAGTGTGACGGCCTTGCCCACTACAAGGTCGTCCCGGCGCTGGTCGTCCTGCCGCGGACCGCCGCCCAGGTCGCCGCGGTGGTCCGCGCCTGCGCCGAGGCGAAGGTCCCGTTCGTGGCCCGCGGTTCCGGCACCGGCCTGTCCGGCGGGGCGTTGCCGCACGCCGAAGGCGTCCTGATCGTCACCTCCCAGCTGCGCGAGATCCTGTCGATCAGCCCGGCCGACGAACGCGCCGTGGTCCAGCCGGGCGTCATCAACCTGCAGGTCACACAGGCTGCCACCGGGTACGGCTACTACTACGCACCCGACCCGTCGAGTCAGCAGATCTGCTCGATCGGCGGCAACGTGGCGGAGAACTCCGGTGGCGCGCACTGCCTGAAGTACGGCTTCACCACCAATCACGTGACCGGCCTGCAGGTCGTCACCCCCGATGGCGACCTGGTACGGCTCGGCGGGGCGGCGCCCGACACACCCGGGTACGACCTGCTCGGCGCCTTCGTCGGCTCGGAGGGCACCCTCGGCGTCGCGACCGAGGTGACGGTCCGGCTGACCCGGCTACCGGAAACGGTCCGCACCCTGCTGGCCGCGTTCCGCAGCACCGACCAGGCCGGCGCCGCCACCTCGGCGATCATCGCCGCCGGTGTGGTTCCGGCCGCGATCGAGATGATGGACGCGCTCTCCATCGAGGCCGCCGAGGCCGCCGTCCACTGCGGCTATCCGGCCGGGGCGGGCGCGGTGCTGATCGTCGAGCTGGACGGTCCCGCCGCCGAGGTGGAGGCCCAGTTCGACGAGGTCAGCCGCCTCTGCGACGAGAACGGGGCGTTCGAGACGCGGGTCGCCGCCGATGACACCGAACGGCAGCTGATCTGGCGCGGCCGCAAGTCGGCGTTCGCGGCGGTCGGCCGGATCAGCCCCGACTACATCGTCCAGGACGGCGTGATCCCACGGACCGCGCTGCCCGAGGTGCTGCGCCGCATCTCCGCCGTGGCCGCCGAACACGGCGTACGGGTCGCGAACGTCTTCCACGCCGGTGACGGCAACCTGCACCCGCTGGTCCTGTTCGACGACGCCGTCCCCGGCGAGGCCGGCCGCGCCGAGACGGTCTCGGGCGCCATCATCGACCTGTGCATCGAGTACGGCGGCTCGATTACCGGCGAACACGGCGTCGGCGTCGACAAGGCCCGCTACATGCCGCGGATGTTCAGCGACGACGACCTCGACACGATGCAGCTTGTCCGTTGCGCCTTCGACCCCGGCGGCATCGCCAACCCGGGCAAGGTGTTCCCCACCCCGCGCCTGTGCGGCGAACGCCCGGGCCGCCGCCAGGGCGCCCACCCGCTGCACGAGACCGACGTGGCGGAGGTCTTCTGATGCCGGGTCCTCTGATGCCGGGCCGTTCCCGCCCCACTGGATTTCCGGGGCGCACCGCGGGAGGCGGGCGATGAGCGTTCTGGATGATCTCGCCAACAAGGCCGGTGACGACGACACGGTCTGCGGGGTGCCTGCCCGCCTGGTCGCGGCACCGGCGACGACCGAGGAGGCGGCCGCGCTGATCGCGGAGACCCGCGACCTGGCCGTGGTGATCCGCGGCAGCGGCACCACGCTGCATCACGGTCCGCCGCCACGCGACCTGGACCTGATCATCGACACCCGGCGTCTGGCCGGGGTCGTCGAACACGCCGCCGGCGACCTGATCACCGTGGTCCGGGCCGGCACGCCGATGGCCGAACTGCACTGCCTCCCCGGACAACAGCTGGCGTTGGACGCTCCCCCGTCGGCGACGGCCGGCGGCACGGTCGCGGCGAACACCAGCGGTCCGCGGCGACTGCGCTACGGCACCGCCCGTGATCTGCTGATCGGCATCACGGTGGTCCGGCCGGACGGCCGGATCACCCGCGCGGGCGGCAAGGTGGTCAAGAATGTCGCCGGCTACGACCTGGGCAAGCTCTACACCGGCTCGCAAGGCACGCTCGGCCTGATCACCGAGTGCGTCTTCCGCTTGCATCCGGTTCCGCCGGCCACCTCTTTCGTACGCGCGATCGCGCCGGCCACCCGAGCCGCGGACGTCCTGGCCGGCCAGTTCGCGGCCAGCGCCCTCGAGATCAACGCCGCCCCCGGCGCCGACCCGGAGATCGCCGTGCTGCTGGAGGGCACCGAGGCCGGTGTCCGCGACCGGGCCGCCGCACTGGCCGGGCTGCTCGACGGCGAGGTCACCGACGAGGCCCCGCCCTGGTGGAACACTCCACCGTGGCCGGACGGCGGCCTGGGTCTGAAGCTGACCTGCGTCCTCTCCGCCGTGCCCGCCCTGGTCACCGCCGCCGT
The DNA here is from genome assembly GCF_040639655.1 of Actinoplanes sp. NPDC023801. Taxonomy (NCBI): domain Bacteria; kingdom Bacillati; phylum Actinomycetota; class Actinomycetes; order Micromonosporales; family Micromonosporaceae; genus Actinoplanes; species Actinoplanes sp. NPDC023801. The sequence continues at coordinate 248,002 of NZ_JBFAAI010000005.1, forward strand.
GGACGCGGGCCTGACCGTCCGCGGTTCGGCCGGCACCGGTGTTCTCCATGCCGGTGGCCCGGTCCGGCCGGCTTCGGCGGACGAGGCCGCCCGGCTGGTGGGTCTGCTGCGCGCGGCGGCGACCACGGCCGGCGGGCATGCGGTGGTCCTCACCGCACCGGACTCCGTCCGCGACCGGCTCGACATGTGGGGACCGGTGCCCGGCCTGGAGCTGATGCGCCGCGTCAAGGAGCAGTTCGATCCGGACCACCGTTTCGCTCCGGGCCGCTTCGTCGGCGGCATCTGATCACGGGAGGTTTCCTGAATGGCCGACATAGACGCCCCTCGTGGCACCGGCACTCCCCCGGTCGATGCGCTGCGGGCCGCCGAGAACGGGACGACTCCGCCGCCCGGACCGCCCGCCTTCGACGGCGAACACCCGCCGAGCGCCGACCTGGTGTCCGATTGCGTTCACTGCGGCTTCTGTCTGACGACCTGCCCGACCTATGTGCTGTGGGGCGAGGAGATGGACTCGCCGCGCGGCCGCATCCACCTGATCGGGCAGGGCCTGTCCGGTGAACCGCTGAGCGACTCGATGGTCACCCACTTCGACCGCTGCCTGGGCTGCATGGCGTGCGTGACGGCGTGCCCGTCCGGCGTGCGTTACGACCGGTTGATCGAGGACACCCGCGCCCAGGTGGAACGCCGTCATCAGCGCGGCCCGCGGGACCGGGCGCTACGGGCGGCGATCTTCGCGCTGTTCCCGTACCCGCGAAGGCTCCGGCTGCTGCGGGGACCGCTCCGGGCGTACCGGATGACGGGTCTCAAGAAGCTCGTGGACCGCAGCGGACTGCTGCACCGCCTCGCGCCGGCCCTCGCCACCCTGGATTCGCTGGCGCCGCCGGTACGTGCGGTGCCGCGCCCGCCGGCCCGCGTGCACGCCCGCGGCCCCCGGCGGGCTCTGGTGGGCATGCTGACCGGTTGTGTTCAGTCCGCGTTCTTCCCGGACGTCAATGCGGCGACCGTACGCGTCCTCGCGGCCGAGGGCTGTGAGGTACTGATCCCGCCGGGCCAGGGCTGCTGCGGTGCGCTGAGCCTGCACAACGGCCGCCGGGCCGAGGCGCAGCGGTTCGCCCGCAAGCTGATCGACACGTTCGAAGAAACCGGCATGGACTACTTCGTGGTCAACGCGGCCGGTTGCGGCTCGTCACTGAAGGAGTACGACGACCTGCTCGCCGACGACCCGCACTACGCCGATCGCGCCGCGGCGTTCACCGCGAAGGTCCGTGACCTGTCCGAGCTGCTCGTCGAACTCGGCCCGGTGGCGCGCCGTCATCCGCTGCCGATGTCGGTCGCCTACCACGACGCCTGCCATCTCGGGCACGCCCAGGGCGTCCGGGCCCAGCCTCGCGCGCTGCTGGCCGGCATTCCCGGGCTGGCGGTCCGGCCGATCCGCGAGGCGGAGATCTGTTGCGGCTCGGCCGGCGTGTGGAACGTCCTGAACCCGGCGCCGGCTGCCGAACTCGGTGACCGCAAGGCCGAGGCCGTCCTGGCCACCGGCGCGGAACTGCTCGTCACCGCGAATCCCGGCTGCCTCATGCAGGTCGCCGCCGCGGTCCGGCGCAAGGGCGGTTCGATCGCTCTCGCGCACACCGCCCAGGTCCTCGACGCCTCGATCCGCGGTCTGGGCACCGAGGCTCTCATGCCCGCCCAGCCGCCGTCCTGACCGGCCGCCTTCCTGAGCAGCCGGAACAGGATCAGCCGGAACGTGGGGAGCCCGGTCCCGTAGCACCCGGGTCTCCCCACGCTCTCCCGGCCGGCGACCGATCCGCGACCGGCTGCGCCCCCGCGCTGCCGATCCCGTTCCACCACGGCCGCTGACCCATGCGGCACCCATCCCATCGCGCCGCACGTCTCGCCCAGCACCAGCGCCTCTCCCGGGCAGCGACGAATCGACGGGTGACCATTCTTTGCGACTCCATTCCTCGAGTCCCATAGATGTGCGTTAATTGGGAGCGCTCCCAGGGTGCGCTGTCCCCGCGCGCCCGTCAAGCACATCCCCGGAGGCAACCCGTGCAAAGACGAAAATGGTCCGTCCTCGGTATCGTCACCGCTCTCCTGTCATTCGGTACGGTGGCCGCCGCTACCAGCGCCAACGCCGCCGCCGGCTGTTCGGTGAAGTACACCGTCAGCAGTCAGTGGACCGGCGGCTTCGGCGCGGCCGTGGACGTCACCAACCTCGGCGACCCGCTCCCCGGCTGGTCGCTGGTGTTCACGTTCCCGGCCGGACAGACCATCACCCAGCTGTGGAACGGCGCGGTCACCCAGTCGGGCTCGGCCGTGACGGTCCGCAACGCCGCATGGAACGGGTCACTTGCCACCAACGGCACGGCTTCGTTCGGCTTCAACGGCTCGTGGACCGGCAGCAACCCGGTGCCCACCGCGTTCACCCTCAACGGCGTGACGTGCACCGGCGGCGTCGTCCCCACCACGCCCACCAGTGAACCGCCGTCGCCCTCCCCGAGCACCGGCACCGGCGCCAAGACGAGGATCATGGCCCTGGGCGACTCGATCACCGGCTCGCCGGGCTGCTGGCGGGCTCTGCTCTGGCGGCAGCTCCCGGCCACCGAGGTCGATTTCGTCGGCACCCTGCCGGGCGACGGTTGCGGCTTCCCGTACGACGGTGAGCACGACGGTCACGGCGGCTATCTGGTGACCAACGTGGCCGGCCAGAACCTGCTCCCGGCCTGGCTCGCCACCGCCGACCCCGACGTGGTCCTGATGCACTTCGGCACCAACGACGCGTGGAGCAACATCCCGGCCGGCACGATCCTCAACGCCTACACCACCCTGGTCGGCCAGATGCGCGCCGCCAATCCGCGGGTCCATGTCGTCGTCGCCCAGATCATCCCGCTGAACCCGCCCACCTGCACCGACTGCGGCCAGCGGGTGGTCGCCCTGAACGCCGCGATCCCGGCCTGGGCCGCGTCACTGAGTACCGCGGCGTCCCCGGTCACCGTGGTCGACCAGTGGACCGGCTTCAACACCACCACGGACACCTACGACGGCGTGCACCCCAACGACGCCGGCAACGCCAAGATCGCCGCCCGCTGGTTGCCCGCAGTGCAGGCCGCCCTCGACTGACGCATCACTGGCCCGCCCGGCTTCAAGGCAGGGCGGGCCAGTCACGCGGTGACCTACGCCCACCGGCGCACCTCCAGTCACCCCGCACCGGCTGAGGCGGCGGACCGTCGCGGCGTTCGGCCGTGCCGCCTATCGAACCACGGCGAAGGACGGTCGGGACGGATCGAGCAGTTCCGTCACCCGCCCGCGGTCCAGCACCTCGATCAGCGCGTCGGTCCCCCGTTCGATCTTGACGGCTACCTCGTCCCGGTGCAGGGGGACCACCGCGAGCACGTTGATCTCCGTACCGTCGGGTGCGGTGCCGCCGGGAACGGTGATGCTCCGTGCCTCGGCGGGCACTCTCAACATCGGCGTGATGACGGCCCCGGCGAACGGCGTGCTCGCGGCGTACGGCTCGGCCGGGTCCCCGTTCGGCAGCGAATGCCATGGGCCGATCCACGTGCCGTACTCGTGCGGCAGCCGCGCGACCTGCTTCAGCAGCGTGATCGGCCAGTCGACGTCCGGGTTGCCGGGGTAGGACTCCTTGAGCGGCCAGTCGGCGGGCAGGCAGAGCATGACTTCGGCGTACGGGCTGATGCCCTCCGGCACGCTCATCGGCCGCTCATCCCGGAAGTGATCAGCGTGCGGTAGGGCCGCTCCTCGGTCGGCGCGATCACGTACACGTGCACGCTCACCAGATGTGATCCGAACTCGTGGTAGACGAAGTCGACGGGCCCGAAGTACCGCTCGATGGCCTCGGCGATCCCCTCACGCTGCCCCTGCGCCGCCACGAACCCATCGTGCAGAGGTTGATGCCGCAACACCCCGTCGCCACTCATGACGGCGAAGCCTAGGTGAATCGGCAGACGAACTCTACGCTGGCCTGATGACAAGGCTGGCGGGGCGGACAGGGCCGGCGGGGCTGGCGTGATGACAGGGCTGGCGTGATGGCAGGGCTGGCGTGATGGTGGAGCCGAAGACGACGCGGAACGATCTGAGCGTGGCCGACTTCCTGGCGGCCGTCGCTGATCCGCGGCGCCGCGAGGATGCCGAGGCGGCCTGTGCGCTGATGACCGAGGCGACCGGCGCCGAACCGGCGATGTGGGGCGCCGCGATCATCGGGTTCGGCACCTACCACTACCGGTACGCGTCGGGTCGTACCGGCGACTGGCCGGCCATCGCGTTGTCGCCGCGCAAGGAGGCCCTGACGCTCTACATCTCGGCGGGCTTCGACGGCTACGACGACCTGATCGCCCGCCTCGGCCCGCACCGGACGGGTAAGTCGTGCCTGTACCTCAAACGACTCGCCGACGTCGACCAGGCGGTACTGAAAGACCTGGTGGCACAGCAATTCCGGTATTGGGACGGACGCACGGTCATCTCCGAACGGCAGTAGGCCGAATCGGACGGCATAATCACCGGCGTGGACAACTGGGAATATGCGCGGCTGGAGTACCGCGCGGCGGGCACGCTCGGGGCCGACCGCTTCATGGATTGGACCGCGACGTTTCATCACCCCGGCGGTGTGCTGCGCTGGGGAACCGATGAGCGCTTCGACGACCTGCGGCACCTGAACCGGGCCGGGCAGGCCGGCTGGCAGGCGTACGACCGGGCGGTCATCCACGTGAAGGACGAGCCGCATCGGCTGAGCAGCGTGACGTACTCGATGCGCCGCACGATCCCCGCCGACCTGAGCGACCCCGCACCGGAAGCCTAGGGAGAGACATGCCCAGGGAGACCGGCGTCAAGCTGATCGCGTCGAACAAGAAGGCGCGGCACGACTACGCCATCCTGAGGACCTACGAGGCGGGGCTGGTGCTGGCCGGCACCGAGGTGAAGTCCCTGCGTCTGGGCCGGGCCTCGCTGGTGGACACGTTCGCGCAGGAGCACGAGGGCGAGATCATGCTGTACGGCCTGCACATCGCGGAGTACGGCTTCGGCTCGTGGACGAACCACACGCCGCGCCGCACCCGCAAGCTGCTGCTGCACAAGGTCGAGATCGTCAAGATCCTCAACCAGCTGCGTGACGGCTCGGGCCTCACCCTCGTGCCGCTGTCGCTCTACTTCAAGGACGGATGGGCCAAGATCGAGCTCGGCGTGGCGAGGGGCCTCAAGTCGTACGACAAAAGGCAGGTCATGGCTGAGCGGGATGCGAAGAAGGAGATCGCCAAGGAGATGGGCAGGCGCCTGAAGGGGCGTCGCTAAAAGGGGCACTGCTGCTGAAAGGGGCACTGTTGCTGAAAGCGGCATCGTTAAGATCGTCGGGTGGAATTCGGCCTGGACACCTTCGGTGACGTCAACGGCAAGCCGTACGCGGAGGTGATCCGGGACGTCGTCGAGCAGGGTGTGCTCGCCGACCGGCTCGGCGTGGACTTCTTCGGCGTCGGCGAGCATCACCGCGACGACTACGCGATCAGCTCACCGGAGATCGTGCTCGCGGCCATCGCGGCGAGGACCCAACGGATCCGGCTCGGCACGGCGGTCACGGTTCTGAGTTCCGATGATCCGGTACGGGTGTTCGAGCGCTTCGCCACGCTTGACGCCGTCTCCCGCGGCCGGGCCGAGATCATGCTGGGCCGCGGTTCGTTCACCGAGTCGTTCCCGCTGTTCGGGTACGAGCTGGCCGACTACGAGCGCCTGTTCGCCGAGAAGCTCGATTTGATGTCCGAGCTGCTGTCCGAGGGCCCGGTCACGTGGGAGGGCTCGATCCGCCCGCCGCTGCGCGATCAGCAGGTCTACCCGAAGACCGAGTCCGGCCGCATCCGCACGTGGATCGGCGTGGGCGGCAGTCCCGAGTCGGTGGTCCGCGCCGCCCGGTACGGCCTGCCGCTCGTCCTGGCGATCATCGGTGGCGCCCCGGCACGGTTCGCGCCGTACACCGAGCTGTACCGCCGCGCCCTGAAAGAACTCGAGCAGGAAGCACAGCCGATCGGTGTCCACTGCCCCGGCTTCGTGGCCGAGACCGATCAGCAGGCGGTCGACATCCTGTGGCCGCACGCCCGCCGCAACCTGGACCGTATCGGCCGCGAACGGGGCTGGCCGCCGGCGACCCGCGCCCGTTTCGAGGCCGACGTCACCGAGGGCGCCTGGCACGTCGGCTCACCCGAGACGGTGGCCCGGAAGATCGCCGCGACGGTCAAAGCCCTCGAGGTCGACCGTTTCAACCTGAAGTACTCGCACGGCCCTCTCCCCCACGAACACCTGACGAACTGCATCGAGCTGTACGCCACGAAGGTCATCCCCCGGGTCCGCGAGCTCCTCAGCGCCGGATGAGGACCATCGGCGAGTGAAATTCAGCGGCGGACCAGGATCGTGACCAGCATCGTCGCCGCGCCCGCGGTGGCTATCGCGATGGCTGGGGAGGTGAGTTCGGCGAGTGCTCCGGCCAGCAGCGGGCCGGTGCCCTGCAGCGCCATCATGCCGGTGGAGAGCAGCGCGAACAGCTGGCCCACGCGGTCCGGCGGGGCGGCTTCCAGGAACGCTCGCTGCAGGCCGAGGCTGTAGGCGAATCCGAAGCCGGAGAGCACCAGCAACGTCACGGTCACCGGAAGCGGCGGGTTCGCCGGCAACAGCAGCAGCGGCGCACCCAGCAGCAGCACGAGCGGAGCGGTGAGCCGTTCGCGCCCGGCCGGGCGGACGAAGCGGCCGACAATCAGGTCGCCGAGGAGCATGCCGGCCGCGGGGGCGCCCATCAGCAGCGCCCCGGATCCGGCCGGGAGGCCGCGGCGGGCGCCGTAGGAGACGAGCAGGGCCTCCGCACCCACCGCGAGGGCGCACGGCAGCCACTGCGCGAGCAGCAGCCGCCGGATAGTGGGGTGAGCGAGCATGTCCCGGGCCCCGATCCAGCTGTCCCGGACCGCGCCGGGCCGCTTCCGGACCGGGTTCACAGCGCGGCCGGCCGGAGTGCCGGCAGGTCCGGCGGATTCAGCAGGTCCGACGGGTGCAGCAGGTCCGACGGGTGCAGCAGGTCCGACGGGTGCAGCAGGTCCGACGGGTGCAGCAGATTCAGCGGGTCCGGCGGACTCAGCGGGTGCGCCGGCTTCTGCGCTGAGGGTGAGCTGCATCGCGGCGGCGGCGGCGAGCAGGAAGCCGGCGGCGGACAGGAGCAGCGCGTCCCGGGCGCCGAGCGCGGCCACCGCAACGCCGCCACCGGCCAGCCCGAGGAGCTGGGCGATCGATGACGACATGGAGGAAACGGCGCGGCCGAGAACGTACGCGTCGCCGGTGAGCCGTTCGGCGATGACTTTCGCGGCCGCACCGGCGAAGACCGGGGTGACCGTGGCGATGGCCGCCACCAGCAGCACGCTGCTACGACGGGCAGGTCGGCCAGGGCCAGCGTGGTGCTGAGCGCAGCCTCGGCGGCATAACCGGCCACGATCAGCGGCCGGGAGCGGAGCCGGTCGGTCAGTGAGCCCAGCAACAGGCCCCCGACGAACTGCGGCAGAAACCCGGCTCCGAAGGCCAGCGCGCTCAGCAGCGGCGATCCGGTCGTCGTGTAGACGAGCACGGACAGGGCGAAGATCTGCAGCGAGGTGGCGCTGATCGCGAAACCGCGGGCCACGAAGAGGGTACGGAAACTCGGCTCCGCGAACACCTCCCGATAGGTGGCCGGACGTTCGGTGACGGTCATGCCGCGAGCGTGCCGGGGGCCGCCGCGGACAGCGAATGTTTCGTCCACTGGCGTAAGGTCCAGCGGCGTAGGGTCAGGTCCCGCGGCGTAGGGTCGGGCCGTGCGGTTCGAGGTGGGCGCGGAGGATCTGGTACGGACGCGGTTCGCGCTGTCACCGGTGTTCGAACTGCAGAACGTGCTGCGAGCACTGGCCGGGCCGCATCGCCGGGGTGTGCCGGAGGCCTGGCTGTCGCGGCTGCGGCCACCGTTCGAGCGGCTGCGGGCCGGCGATCCGGCGGTGGACGCGGTCCTCGCACTGCACACCGAGCGGGAGGGTGCGACGTTCCTGTGCCCGCCACCGGACCGGCTCGCGCAGAGCATCGAGGAGGATCTCGCGGCACTGCGTGCGGCACCTCAGGCGGCCGCGCGGGCGGAGATCGAGTTCTATCTGGCCCGCCGGTCCGACGTCAGCGCCGCCGCCCGGGACGTACTGACCGGGCCGGACGTGCTGGAACGCCTGGCGCTGGCGCTCACCGCCGCCTGGTCCGGGCTGCTGGCCGAGGACTGGCCACGGATGCGGCTGCTGTGCGAGCGGGACGTGGTACACCGCGCCGCCGAACTGGGCCGGGCCGGCTGGGGCGCCGCGCTGGCCGGGCTGCATCCGAGAGTGCGCTGGCGGGACGGCGGCATCCAGATCGACAGGCGGTTCTCTGACCGGCGGTCTTCTGACGGGCTGGAGATCAACGGCCGCGGGGGCGACGGGCGTACGGACGAGGTGGTCTCCCTGGCCGGCCGAGGCCTGCTGCTGGTGCCGTCGGTGTTCGTCTGGCCGGAGATCGCGTTCTACGCCGATGACCCGTGGCCGAAAGCGATCGTCTACCCGGCCCGCGGGGTGGCGACCCTGCTGGAGGACGGGCCTCGACCGGCACCGGATCACCTGGCGGCGCTGCTCGGCCGGTCCCGGGCGCTGCTGCTCGACTCGCTCGCCGACGCGGCCAGCACGAGTCAGCTGGCGCGGGCGTTCGGCATGGCGGCGGGTGCGGTCGGCGACCATCTCGCGGTGCTGCTGCGTTCCGGGCTGGTCACGCGGGCCCGGTCGGGGCGTTCGGTGTTGTATCTCCGGACGCCCCTCGGGAATGCGCTGATCAACCGCCGGCCATGACAACGCGACCCAGTAACTGCGCGAGCAATTACAGCGAGCCAACAAAAAGGGCGGATCGGGAACTACTTCCCTCCGCCACTTCTAAGCTATAGCACGCCTGGGGGCTTGCCGCAAGACCCTATTCCCGGCGCAGAATCATCGCTCGAGCCCATCCCGGGCGCCCGAGATCTGCGGAACGGGGAAGCCTTGAACCTGCCCATCACCAGCGCTTTCGATCTGCCCGAGCGGCTCGCCGCCAAGGCGGTACCGGCATTGATCGCCGCGGACGACGAACACTTCGCGACCATAGCCGGGAGCCTGGAACGGTCGATCGCCGATCTGACCGCCCGCCTCGACGCCGAACGCCGGGCCCCGGCCGGCAAGGGCCGTCAGGCCGTGGACCGCGACGACGCGGTGCGCCGTTTGAGTTCCCGGCTGCGCGCGCTCCGCCGATACAGCTTGGACCTGTGCCTGGGCCGCATGGTCTACGCCGACGGCCGCACCGTCTACGTCGGCCGGCTGGGACTGACGGGCGACGGATTGCACCAGGCAGCCGGGTTGAGCAGGGCAGACGGACTGAGCAGGGCAGACGGGCTGAGCAGGGCAGACGGACTGAGCAGGGCAGACGGACTGAATGGGGCAGGCCGGCGGGACGGGGCAGACGGACGGGACGAGGCGGGCGGACCGAACACCGGTGGCGGGACCGGAGGCGACGGTGATCGGCTGCTCGTCGACTGGCGGTCGCCGGCCGCGGAACCGTTCTTCGGCGCCACCCACGCCAACCCGATGGGTCTGAAGAGCCGTCGCCGCTACCGCTGGACGGCCGGCCGGGTGACCGACTACTGGGACGAGCTGTTCACCGCAGAGCTGCTCGACCCGGACAGCGTCGAAGGGCATGCGGCACTCGACGACCAGTCGGCGTTCATCGCGAGCCTGGGTAGCAGCCGGTCGCCGCGGATGCGGGACGTGCTCGGCACCATTCAGGCCGACCAGGACGCGATCATCCGGGCCGGGTCGGCCGGGGTGCTCGTGGTCGACGGCGGTCCCGGCACCGGCAAGACTGTCGTGGCTCTGCACCGTACCGCCTACCTGCGCTATTCCGACCCACGGCTGGGCCGGGGACGCGGCGGCGTGCTGTTCGTCGGGCCGCACGAGCCCTATCTGGCGTACGTGGCCGACGTACTCCCGAATCTCGGGGAGGACGACGTGCAGACGTGCACGGTACGCGATCTCGTGCCCGAGGGCGCCGTGGCAGTGGCCGAGACCGATCCCGAGGTGGCCCGCCTCAAGTCGTCGGCCGAGCTGGTCCGGGCGATGGAGACGGCGGTGCGGTTCTACGAGGAGCCGCCGGGCACCGGCATGACGGTCGGCACGGACGAGGGTGATGTACGCCTGACCGCGCAGGACTGGGCGACCGCGTTCGACGCACCGGACCGGGGCACACCGCACAACGAGGCCCGCGAACAGATCTGGGAGGAACTGCTCGCGATCGTCGCGGAACGGTCCGGTGCGAGCGAGGCCGAGCTGGAGCGCCACGATTCAGGCGGCAACGGTTCGGGCCGTACCGATTCGGGGGGCGTCCGTGAGTTGCGTACCGCCCTGAATCGGGCCTGGCCGATGCTGAAGGCCACCGATGTGCTCGCCGATCTCTGGTCGGTACCCGCCTACCTGCGCAAATGCGCGCCCTGGCTGACCGTTGACGACATCCGCCGACTGCAGCGGCCGGACCCGCGGGCGTGGACCGTTGCGGACCTGCCGCTGCTGGACGCGCTGCGGCAGCGGCTCGGTGACTCGTCCGCTTCCGGTCGGCGGCGCCGGGAACGGGCCGCCGTCGCCGCCGGGCGCCGGCAGATGGACCGTGTCATCGACGATCTGATTGCCTCCAACGAGTACGACGACGGCGAGGGTCTGATGACGATGCTGCGCCAACAGGATCTGCGGGAGGTGCTGGCCGAAGGCAGCGTGCTGCCGGGCGCCGACCCGGATCTGCTGGCCGGGCCGTTCGCGCACGTGGTGGTGGACGAGGCGCAGGAGCTGACCGACGCAGAGTGGCAGATGCTGCTGTCCCGGTGCCCGTCGCGCAGTCTCACCGTGGTCGGCGACCGCGCGCAAGCCCGGCACGGCTTCACCGAGTCCTGGCAGGAACGCCTGGGGCGGGCCGGACTGGGCGGGGCCGGACTGGGGCAGGCGGGGCTGGGGCAGGCCGGGCCGGGACGCGTTGGGCTGGGGCAGGCCGGGCCGGACCGGATCACACTGGCCACGCTCACCGTCAACTACCGGACGCCGGAGGAGGTCATGGCGGAGGCCGAGCCGGTCATCCGGGCCGCTCTGCCGGACGCGAACGTGCCGATGTCCATCCGCAGCAGCGGCATCCCGGTACACCACGGCTCAGTGGCGGAGCTGGACTCGATCCTGGAGTCGTGGCTGGCCACGCACGCCGAGGGGATCGCCTGCGTGATCAGTGACAGCACGGTCCCCGTGGCGGGGACGATGCCCGCGGGGTCAATGCCGGTGGGGACGATGCCGGCGGGGACGATGCCGGTGGAGTCGATGCCGACGCGGGACCGGGTGCGGTTCCTGACGCCGTCACTCGCGAAGGGGCTCGAGTTCGACCTCGTGGTCCTGATCGACCCGGACTCGTTCGGGGATGGCATCGAAGGCGCGGTCGACCGGTACGTGGCGATGACGCGCGCCACGAGCCGTCTGGTGGTGCTGAGCAGTTCACATCAGGTGGTGCTGAGCAGTTCGCAACAGGCGGGGCAGGAACAGGGGCGGCGCGGATAGGGCCGGCACTGATCCGGCACGGTCACGGCCCGGGGCGATAGAGTCGGGTTCGTGACGGAGCGTCTGGACTGGATCGACCCGACCGTTCGTGAGTGGGACTGCACCGTGGTGTGGTCGGACCCGGCTGATCCGGAGGCCGGCATCGTGCTCAACCGGTCCGCCTTCTACCCGGGCGGTGGCGGGCAGCCGCCGGACCACGGCGTGCTGCTCTGGGAAGGCGTGCGCACCCGCATCGTCGACACCCGCAAGGGCGACGAGCAGTACCTGATCCCGGCGCCCGGTGATCCGGTGCCGGCGGCCGGGACGACGGTGCGGGGCGCGCTCGACGACGATCGGCGCAACAGTTTGATGCGTACCCACTCGGGATTGCACATTCTCTGCGGCACCGTGTTCCGTGACTTCGGCGCCCTGGTGACCGGCGGAAACATGCAGCCGGGGGAAGCCCGGATGGACTTCAACCTGCCCGAGGTGCCGCCCGGCTTCAAGCAGGCGCTGGAGGAGGCGGTCAACGCGGAGATCTCCGCCGACCGCAAGATCGTGGCACGGGTGCTGCCACGGGCGGAGGCACTGGAGATTCCCACGCTCGTCCGCACCCAGGACGCGCTGCCACCGCTGGATCACCCGGAGATCCGGGTGATCGACATCGTGGGCCTGGACGTGCAGGCCGACGGCGGCACCCACGTCGCCTCGACCGCGCAGGTCGGGCGGGTCGAAGTGGTCAAGGTGGAGAGCAAGGGCCGGCAGAACCGCCGGGTCCGGATCCGGATCGCGGACTGAGCGGGCCGGCCGGCCCTCGGAGGGCCCGGGTGGGCATCGTCCTACCTTGAAGCTGTCCTACTTGATGATGCCGGCGTTGCGGCAGGCCCTCTTGAACTTCGCGTTGCAGAGGGTGTTGACGTCCACGAAGCCCGCCTCGACCACCGTCTTGATGTTCTTGATGGTGATGGCCTGGGGCTCCAGCTTCACGAACGGGATGTAGAGGCCGGACTCCGGGTCCTTCAGCTTGGCCGCGGCCGGCACCTTCTTGCCCTGGAAGAGGTTGACGGCCAGCTCGGCGGCGGCGTTCGCCTCCAGCTTCACGTCCTTGAACACGGTGACGCACTGGTCTCCCGCGAGGATGTTCTGCAAGCCCTCGGTCGTCGCATCCTGACCGGTCACCTGGACCTTGCCGTTCAGGCCCTTCTCCCGGAGCACCTCGATGGCCGCGTTGCCGAGGCCGTCGTTGGCGGCCAGGACGCCGTCCAGGTTCGGGTACTGCTTCAACATCAGGGAGAAGATCTCGCGGCCCTCGTCGTTGTCCCACTCGGCCACGTACTGGTCGGGACCCTTCTGGAACTCACCGTCGTTGAACAGCTGGTTCAGCACCGAGTCGTAGCCGTCCTTGAACAGGAAGGCGTTGTTGTCGGTCGGCGAGCCGTTGAGTGAGGCGACCACCGGGTTGGCGATCTTCTTGGCGGCCAGGCACTTCTTCAGCTCGGTGGCCTGCAGGACGCCGACCTTCTCGTTGTCGAAGCTGACGTAGTAGTCGGCGCCGCCGTTGAGGGTGAGCCGGTCGTAGTCGATCACCGGCACGCCGCGGCTGCGCGCGTCCTGGATGACGGCCTTGCCGCTGGCCGCGTCCAGGTTCGCGATGACGAGCACCTTGGCGCCCTTGTCGAGCAGGGTGTCGGCGAGCCGCTTGAACTCTTCCTTGTCGCCCTCGGCGTTGACGATCTGGGCCTTGACGCCGGCCTTCTCGAACGCCGCCTGCAGGAAGGCCGGGTCGGACGTGCTCCACCGCGCGGAACTCTTGGTGTCGGGCAGGATCACACCGATGCCGACATCGCCGGTGATGGTTTCGCTCCCACCGTTCGAAGTCGCTGCGCTGTCGCTGCCGGTGTCACCGGTGTCGCCCCCGTCATCACAGCCTGTGAGCGTGGCAGTCGTCAGCAGGCCGGCGGCGACCAGGGCGAGCAAAGACTTGCGCATGCGATCTGTGTCCTCTCAGGGTTCCCCGAGATGCGGTGGGCGCTGGGAACGGTCCGCCAAGTATCGGTCAGCGCACAACGTGATCATCGTCGGGTGGGGGCCGGAGAACAAGATTATTCATTTCTGCGGGGCTACTGCCAACAATCACTCTAAGTATTTGTGAAGATTGCTCAGAGTTAGAGGAAAGTTGACTGATCATCCCTTGTCCGCACCGGCCGTAAGTCCCTCGGTCAACAGCCGTTCGGCCGCGAAGAAGATGATCACAATAGGCAGGGTGAGCACCACGGAACCGGCCATCAGGACGGTTTTGCTCACCTCGATGCCGCCGGAGAGCTGCGCCAGGCCGAGGGAGACGGTCCAATCAGCTCGATCCTCCACGAGAAAGAGCAACGCGAACAGGAATTCATTCCAGGCGATCATGAATACGTAGAGGGCGTTCGCCATCACCGCCGGAGCGGCCAGCGGCAGCACCACCTTCCGCAGCGTCTGAAGGCGGCTGTACCCGTCGACCGCGGCGGCCTCCTCCAGGCTCTCCGGGATCGTGGTCAGGTAGTTGCGAAGCATGTAGATCGAAACCGGCACGGTCTGCGCGATGTACACCAGCGTCAACCCGGCCAGCGAGCCACGCAGCCCCAGCCGGGTGAAGAGCACGAACAGCGGGATCGCCAGCAGGATCGACGGGAACAGGTAGACCGCCAGGAACAGGAAATGCACCTGCCGGCGGCCGAAGAACCGCAGGCGGGCCACCGCGTACGCCCCGGGGATCGAAACCAGCAGAGTCAGTGCCGTCGCGGCCGCCGAGACGATCGCCGAGTTCGCCAGGAACCGCAGGAACCCCTGGCCGCCGTCGTCCGAGGACGTGAGCACCTCCCGGTACGTGCGCAGGGTCCACTCCGACGGCTCGATCCACAGCCGGCCCGGGTTCTGCAGCAGTTCCTCGATCGGCCGCACCGACAGCAACAGCATGTACAGGAACGGGAAGAGCGTGATCACCGCGAGCACCGTGATCACGATCGGCCGCAGCACCCGGATCACGCGGTTCTCGAAGGAAGCCCGGTCGAACGGGGCCCGCTCAGTTCTTGCCCGCTCAGTGCTAGCCCGCTCAGTACCAGCCCGGTCAGTAGCAGCCCGGTCCATCACTCCTCCTCTCGCGGGTCCACCCGCGGGGCCAGGAAGCGCAGATAGATCACCAGCAGCACGACCAGTCCGGCGGCCAGGACCAGCGCCTGGGCGGCCGCGGCGCCGATGTCGAAGCGTGCGGTGAGGAACTCGTACACCCGGACGCTGACCACCTCGGTGCCGGAGCCGCCGCCGGTCAGCAGATAGACGTCGTCGAACTTGTTGAAGGTCATGATGAACCGCAGCACGCTGAGCAGGGCGATCACCGCACCGAGCTGGGGCAGCAGGATGTGCCGGAAGATCTGGGTGGGTGCGGCGCCGTCCACCCGCGCGGCCTCCTCCAGATCAGCCGGTACCGCCTGCAGCCGGGCCAGCAGGAACAGGAAGGCGAACGGGAAATACCGCCACGTCTCGAAGGCGATCACGGTGAACAGCGCGTATTCGCGCTGACTGAGGAAAGCGATCGGACGGTCCCAGTCGAGGAACCGCACACCCCAGTCGTTGACCAGCCCGAACTGAGGGCTGAGCAACACGTTCCACACGAACGCCACGGCCACCACCGGAGCCACGTACGGAAGCAGCACCGACGCCCGGACCATCGTCCGCCCCCGGAAGCGGCCGCGCAGGGCGAGCGCCGCGACCAGGCCCAGCATGATCGATCCGACGGTCGAGCCGATCGTGTAGACGAGGGTGGTCCACAGCGACGACCAGAACCCCGGCGAGGACAGCACCGTCTCGAGGTTCGCCAGGGTGTACTCGCCGAAGACCCCGGCCCGGCGCAGATTGATCAGCCGGATCCGCTGGAAGGCCAGCATGACCGTCCAGAGGATCGGCAGCACCACGACGACCAGCACCACCACCAGCGTCGGGGACAGGTAGGCGAGCCCGGCCCGGTTCTCCCGCTGCCGGGCGGTCAGCGGCCGGCTCACTCCAGGGACTTCTGGATCGCCGTGACGTCGTCGGCGGCACGCTTCGCCGCGCCGGCAGCGTCCACCTCACCGTTCGCGAGGCCGTTGATCGCCTCGGGTACCGGCAGCTCGCCGAGCGTGGCGCCGACCAGCTGCCCCTGTTTCTGCGGGAATCCCCAGCGCTGGAACGTACCCGGGCTCTCCTGCAACGCGGTGAGGAAGTCGGCGGGATAGATGTCGCCGAGCGGTTTCTTGGTGTCCACCCCGGCCGGCAGCTTGTTCCAGTCGGCAACCCCGGTACGGACCGGGATCTTGCCCTCCGGGGCGATACCCAGCCAGTCGGAATACCCCTCGTTCATCATGTACGCGACGAACCGCTTGGCAGCGTCCGAGCGCGGACTGTCCCGGGTGATCGCCCAGCTGGTGATCTCGCCGTACTGCGAGGGCTGCCCGCCGGCCCCGGCGATCGCGGTGACCACGCCGGTGTTCTTCGCCAGCCACTGCGGGTCGGCCGCGCACTGCGGACAGGTGGGCAGGGCGTCGTTGCGGAGCCCGGCCAGTTCGTCCAGCAGGAACGAGGACCAGATGACCATGGCCGCTTTGCCGGAGAAGTAGGTGGCCCGGGTGGTGTCGACGTCCTGCGCGCCCGGCACCGACCACTTCTGGACCAGGTCGGCGTAGAGCTGGAACGTTTCCACGCAGGCCGGTGACTGCAACTGCACAGCTTTGGCCTCGTCGACCAGCTGGCAGTTGTTGCCGAGCGCAAGGTTCTCGAACGTCTGCTGGGTGAAAGCGTCG
This sequence comes from Actinoplanes sp. NPDC023801, assembly GCF_040639655.1. Taxonomy (NCBI): domain Bacteria; kingdom Bacillati; phylum Actinomycetota; class Actinomycetes; order Micromonosporales; family Micromonosporaceae; genus Actinoplanes; species Actinoplanes sp. NPDC023801. The sequence continues at coordinate 264,431 of NZ_JBFAAI010000005.1, forward strand.
TTCCCGACCGTCGCCAGCGTGATTCCGGCGACGTCCTTGCTGTTCAGCTTCTCCGCCGCGGCACGGATGGCGTCGTACGTCTCCGGAATCGGCAGGCCGGCCGCCTGGAACAGGTCCTTGCGGTAGAACAGCAACTGCGCCCAGCCGTCCGACGGCACCGCCAGCTGTGCGCCGTCCTGGCTGGTCAGTTCCAGCGCGCGGGGAGAGAAGCCGCCCGCCCCGAGCTGATCGACGACGGCCTTGGCATCGTCGGTGTCGACCAGTTCGTTGGTGTGCATCTGCGCCACCGCCGCGAGAGGCAACGCCCCCACCACGTCGGGCAGCGTGCCGGCCGCCGCGGCGTTGGTGATCAGGCTGCTGAACTGGTTCTCGTCGGTCGCGACCAGCTTCACCTGGATGCCGGTGTCGGCGGTGAAGCGGTCGACGATCTTCTGGGTCGCCTGGATCCGGTCGGTCAGGTTCTCCAGGCTCCAGACAGTGAGCGTCTCACCCTCCGGATGGCTGGCGTCGTCGCCGCAGCCGGCGAGCGCGGACGCCGTCAGTATCAGCGTGGACGCCGCAGCGACCCATCTCGAAACGCATCTCGACCCCGTCGTCATGAGACGTCACCCCCGGTTACGGCTGGGTTACATCAATGACGGTAAGTCCGGTGTGGCGATTCCGCGACCCGAGAAGAGATGACGCAAGAATGGGCGATATGACGCTGACCGTCCGGCTCGCCACCCGCGACGACCTGCCCGCGCTGCACAAGCTGATGGCGGCGGCCATCGCGGAGCTGCAGAAGGAGTTCCTCACCGAGGCGCAGATCGCTGCCAGCGCCGCCATCATGGGCCTGGACACCCAGCTCATCGACGACGGCACGTATTTCGCCGTCGTCGAGAGCAGCGGCGGCGGCGGTGAGGCAATTCGCGGGTGCGGCGGGTGGAGCCGGCGTGCCACCCTCTACGGCGGCGACCACACCACCGGGCGCGACGCGGCGCTGCTGGATCCCGCAAAAGACCCGGCGAGGGTACGCGCCATGTACACCGACCCGGCCCACACGCGTCGGGGCATCGGCCGGATGATTCTTGCCGCCTGCGAGGAAGCCGCGGCGGCGGAGGGCTTCCGGGCCGTGGAGCTGATGGGCACCATGTCCGGGCAGCCGCTCTATGCCGCGGCCGGGTTCGTCGTCGTCGAGCATCTTCACGACGACCGTGGTGGCGCCCCCGTCCCGCTGGTCCGCATGTGGAAGACCATCCGGGCCGGCAGCGCTGCCGGCTGACAGCGCTGCCGGTTCACGGCTCCACCAGTTCACGGTTCTGCCGGTTCACGGTTCTACCAGTTCACGGCGATGTACTTGCTCTCCAGGTACTCCAGCAGACCGTCGTGGCCGCCCTCCCGGCCGATACCGCTCTGCTTCACCCCGCCGAACGGTGCCGCGGGATCGCTGACCAGCCCGCGGTTGATGCCGACCATGCCGGCCTCGATCGCCTCGCTCACCCGCAACCCGCGCGCCAGATCCTGGGTGTAGACGTAAGCGACCAGGCCGTACTCGGTGTCGTTGGCGAGCCGTACCGCCTCCGCCTCACCGGTGAACGTGACGATCGGTGCGACCGGCCCGAAGATCTCCTCCCGCAGGATCGGCGCATCCGCGGGCACCCCGGTCAGCACCGTCGGCGGGTAGTAGAAGCCCGGCCCCTCCGGCCGGCTGCCGCCGATGACCGCCTCGGCGCCACCGTCGAGGGCGCCCTTCACCAGGCTGTCCACCTTCGCCACGGTGTCCTCGTTGACGAGCGGGCCGACCTGCGTCTTCTCGTCCGTGCCCGGCCCGACGACCAGCGCCGACATGCGCTGCGCCAGCTTGCGGGAGAACTCGGCCGCGACCGGGCTCTCGACGAAGAACCGGTTCGCGGCCGTACAGGCCTCCCCGCCGTTACGCATCTTCGCGATCATGGCGCCGTCCACCGCGGCGTCCAGGTCCGCGTCGGCGAACACCACGAACGGGGCATTGCCGCCCAGCTCCATCGACGTGTTGACCACGTTGTCGGCAGCCTGGGCCAGCAGGATCCGGCCCACCTCGGTGGAACCGGTGAACGACAACTTGCGGACCCGGGCATCCCGCAGCATCGCCGAGACGACTTTGCCCGAGCTGCGCGACGGCAACACGTTCACCACGCCCTCGGGGACACCGGCCTCCGCCAGGATCGCGGCCATCGCGAGCGCGGTCAGCGGGGTGTCACTCGCCGGCTTGAGCACCACCGTGCAGCCGGCCGCCAGCGCCGGGCCGATCTTGCGGGTGGCCATCGCGGCCGGGAAGTTCCACGGCGTCACGAGCACACACACCCCGACCGGCTGCCGGACCACCAGGATCCGGTTGGCGCCGGACGGTGCGGTCGCGACCGCACCCTCGCCACGCACCGCCTCCTCGGCGAACCAGCGGAAGAACTCGGCCGCGTACGTCACCTCGCCCTTCGCGTCGGTGAGCGCCTTGCCGTTCTCGAGGCTGATCAGTTTCGCCAGGTCAGAAGCGCGTTCGGTCATCAGCTCGAACGCCTTGCGGAGAACTTCCGACCGTACCCTCGGAGGTGTCGCCGCCCATCCCGGGCCCGCCGCTGCCGCCGCGTCCACCGCGGCGATCGCGTCCGCCTCCCCGCCGTCGGCGACCGAGGCGATCGTGTCGCCGGTCGCCGGGTCCGACACGTCGAACCGGTTCCCCGACGAGGCCGGCACCCACTTCCCGGCAATGAACAGGTCGGTCTCCACAGCAGCTCCTCACCTTCACGGCTGGCAAAACTCACGGCTGGCAAAACTCACGCTGGCCACACTCACGGCTGGTAGATCTCCCGGCTGGTAGATCCACAGGTGGTGTCTCACAGGCAGTTCCCGCCCAGCATTCCCCGGAACGTGACGCTCCGCCATGATTCCGCCGCGCCCCGGCTGGGCACATTGAGGGCATGGCTACCATTACGCAACGCATCCAGGCCTTCCTCCACAGCCCGCGCGGCCGGCAGCTCACCGAGCAGGGCCGCCGCCAGCTCGCCAAGCCGGAAAACCAACAGCGTCTCCGCGGCCTGATCGCCAAGTTCCAGGGACGCGGGCACCGCCGCTGACCGGTGCCGACGACAGCCGGGACCGACGGCAAACAAGACCGAGGCGATCAAAACCGCGGCGATCAAAACCGCGGCGAACAAGACCGGCGGCATTCGGGCGCCGGGAACGATCAGACGGTGTGGTGGGCCGGCGGCGTCGTCTACCAGGTCTATCCGCGATCCTTCGCGGATGGCGACGGTGACGGCGTCGGCGACCTCGCGGGCCTGACGGCCCGCTTCGATCACATCGCCGGGCTCGGCGCGGACGCGATCTGGCTCACCCCGTTCCAGCGCTCACCCCAGAAGGACCATGGGTACGACGTAAGCGACTACACCGACGTCGACCCACTCTTCGGTGACCTGGCCGCGTTCGACACGCTCGTGGCCCGCGCCCACGGACTGGGTCTGCGCGTGATCGTCGACATCGTGCCCAACCATTGCTCCGATCAGCACCCCGTCTTCCAGCGGGCACTGGCCGGGGACCCAACGGCCCGCGCCCGATTCCACTTCAACGGCACCCCCGCCGACACTCCCGCCGGCACTCCTGACGGCATCCTCGCTGGCACTCCTGACGGCACCCCCACTGGCGCTCCTGACGGCACCCCCGCTGGCGCTCCTGTCAGCACCCCCGCTGGCGCTCCTGTCGGTACTCCTGGCGGCACCTCCGCTGGCACTCCCGTCGGCGCCCCCACTGGCGCTCCCGAAGAGGCGCCGACCGGTCCTTCCGCCGATCAGCCGCCGAACAACTGGCCCAGCGTCTTCGGTGGCCCCGCGTGGACCCAGGTCTCCGACGGATCCTGGTACCTGCATCTCTACGCCCCCGAACAACCCGACTGGAACTGGCGCGACCCGCGCACCGCGCCGTTCTTCGACGAGGTGCTGCGCTTCTGGCTGGACCGCGGAGTCGACGGGTTGCGCATCGACGTGGCGCACGGGCTGTTCAAAGCGCCCGGTCTGCCCTCGCTTCCACCCGGCACGACTCCCGAACCGGGCCGCTTGCGCGGCAACCCCCACGCCTGCGACCAGCCGGAGACCATCGACGTCTATCGCCGCTGGCGCAAGATCACCGATGGGTACGATCCCCCGCGCGCCCTGATCGGTGAGGTCAACCTCGACCCGCACCGCGCCGCCGCCTACGTCGGCGACGACCGGCTGCACCAGTCGTTCGCCTTCCAGTTCCTGATCGCCCCGTGGGACGCGCTGTCCTGGCGCGACACCGCCACGCGGTTGCTGTCCCACCGTCCGGTGACCTGGGTGGTGGAGAACCACGACGTGGTACGCACCGCCACCCGCTACGGCAACGCCGACCGGGCCCGCGCGGCCCTGCTGACGATTCTTGCGCTACCCGGCGCCACCTACCTCTACCAGGGCCAGGAGTACAGCCTGCCGGAAGCCGACGTGCCCGCACACGCCCGTCAAGACCCCGCGTGGCACCGTTCCAGCAGCCACAACGGTCCCGCCAACCCCGACAGTTCCGGCAACTCTGATCATCCCGGCAGTCGTGATTGTCCCGGCAGCTCTCATCGCCCCGGCAGCTCTCAGGGCCCGAGCAGCTCTTGTAGCCCCAGCAGCTCTCGTGGCCCCAGCGAATTCGGTGGTCCCGGCAACTTCAACGGCCACGGGTTCTCCCGGGACGGCTGCCGAGTTCCACTCCCCTGGCCGGACGGCTTCTCACCGCCCGGCGCCGCACCCCCGTGGCTGCCCGTCCCGGCCGGATGGGATGACCACCTCACCTCACCAACGCTGCCGCTGACCCGAAAGGCGATCGCCATACGCCGCGATCTGCGTCTCTCCCCCGACGACCCGGTCACCTTGACCGTCGACCACGACGACCGCCTGCTGGCCGAACGCCCACAGCTCACCCTCGTGGTCGCGATGGGCAAGACCCCGGTTCCCCTCCCGACCGGTGACATCCTGCTGACCAGTGGCCCTCTCACCCGCGACGCCGTGACTGGCCAGCCCCTCCTGCCGCCGGACACAGCCGCCTGGCTCACTCCCCTCTGACGCCGCCGGCCAGCCGCATGACAACCGCCCATCCAATCGTGTGGCAGCCGCCCAGATGGCCGCATGGCGGCCGCCCAGCTCAGGCCGCAGCGGTATCCGGGCACCGGGCCGGGATCAGCACCCCGATGCCGTCAAGGATGCGGGCAGACCGAACTCCAGCGCTCAATATTGCCCGCGGCCCCGGCAGGTCAGCGCGGGGAAGATGTCAGGGCCGGAAGGCGTCAGGACGGCGGTCAGCGCGGGGAACCGGTCCGGCCGTCCGCAAAGACGTGCTGTAGCGCCGAGTCCATGGCCCGCTCGGGGTCAGTCAGCACAAGGCGCCGGAGACACAAGAACCTGTGCGCCCCCAAGGCCGAACCAGTCACCGCCACGACAACGGCTGAACCCGAATCGTCGTCAGCCGCGGCCCTGACCATGTCGCAGCACGCTGCCGCATTCAGCGATGACTCATATACGTAAGTGATAGCTGTTGCGGCGGGGCAGACGGTCGGCATCGAGCCACGCCGGCGGAAGGAACTCGGCGTGCCCGTCAGCCGCCAGCCGGACCTGCCATCCGGCGCCGCCCTGCCGGGCACGAACATGTCCGACAGTGACAGATCCGGCAGCGAGATGTCCGGCAACATCTCGCCCGATGACGACCTGCGCGGCACCGTCCCAGGTGGTGTCGTCGTGGATGAGGCGGTGGTGGAAGCCGCAGAGCAGGACGAGATTACTCAGGTCGGTGGGTCCGCCATCGGCCCAGCTGACGATGTGGTGGGCCTCGCACCAGCGGGGTGGGCGGTCGCAGCCGGGGAAGGCGCAGCCTCTGTCGCGGGCGTTCAGAGCGCGGCGCATGGTGCCGGTTGCGGTGCGGCGCGTGCGGCCGGCGTCGAGGATCTGGCTGTCGCCGTCGAGGACGACCGGCAGGACGCGGGCGTCACAGCCGAGTCGGCGAATCGTACCGGCGGACAGGGGTTCACCGTTGTCGAGCAGGCCGGTGCCGAGTTTCGCGCACAGCGGGTCATAGCCGACGGTGACGGTGAGTTGCGGACGATCGCCGCCGTTCTCCGGCAGGCCGCCCTCGGCGAGGGCGAGGCGGCACACGTCGACGAGGGCGTCGGCTCGCTGCTGACCGGGCGTGCGTGCGGCACCGGTCCGGGAGATTTCGGCGGTGTCCGGTTTGCAGAGCGGGTCCAGGGCCGCGGTGACCACGGCGGCGGCCTCGGTGTCGAGCAGTCCGCGGACACGTACCCGGCCACCGCCGGCCGGGCTCATGGTCAGGTAGCGGTCGGCGTGGGCTTCGCGTTCCGTCCGCCGTAGCCAGCGCTCCTCGGCGGCGTCGGCGGCGTCGGGCGCGACGTGGGTCAGCACCCGGCGGCCGGCGATGCGCAGGCCGCCGGGGTCGAGGTGTTCCGCCCAGTCGGTGAGCATGGCGCCGGCCCGGGTGCGGGTCTGCGGATCGAGCTCGGACGGCAGATCGGCGAGGGCGGCCGCGATGATCCCGAGTTGCTCGGCGTTCACCTTTCCAGTGGCTACCGCGGCGTCGAGTGCGGGGGTCCGCTCGAGCGTGGTCGCCTGTGCGAGCAGGCGGTGCGCGGCGGCCGGACTGACCCGTAAGCGGCCACGCAGCCACGCCTGCGGGGACGGGGCGTGCTGGGCGGCGGGCACACCACGGCGATCGGCCTCACGTACGGCATGCAGAACGGCCGCGTGAAGCATCTGCTGCGCGGTGTGCGCGGTGTCGAGGAACGCGAGCAGCTCGTCCTGTGACAACGGCGCCAGCCACCGCGCCGCGGCCTGCGCGGCGAGATCGGCCAATTCCTGCATGACGTCCGGCACGCCACCCATAATCGAACACCCGTACGACACTTTTCCGGCCGCCCGTACGTGTTCTCCGCCCGCCTACACTCCTCGCGAAAACCGGCAAAAGCTCTACCCGCCGAGCTGGAGGACTATCTCGGCGAGGGACGGGGGTTCGAGGCGGTCCGGCAGCTTTGCGAAGTCGGCGAGGTGGACCCAGGCGTGGGCGAGAAGCTCGCTCTGCTCGTACGGAAGAAGGCCCTCCCGGACCACCACCGGCCGCGACGTGGGAAAGGACGCCGTGAAGAACTGCTCCGGGCCCACGAAGTGGGTCCCCTTCCAGACGGTGTCGCGCTGGACGTCGATGTAGTGCTCGGTGATCGCGCCGGGGTCGAGGCCGGTCTCCTCGGCGAGTTCGCGCCGGGCCGCCTGCAAAGGTGTCTCCCCCGGGTCGATGCCGCCGCCGGGCGGCTCCCACAGGCGCCCGCCGGAGACCGGGTCCTCCCAGTTCATCAACAGGACGCGCCCGTCCGCGTCGAAACAGATCACCCTTACCGCCGGGCGGTGCACATTCGCCATTCCACCAAGCCTAAGCTGCGACGAGTGGCCAAATACTTCGACGTGCACCCGGACAACCCGCAGGCGCGCAGCATCCACCAGATCGTCGACCTGATCCGCGGAGACGGCCTGATCGCCTACCCGACCGACTCGTGTTTCGCGCTCGGGTGCCGGATGGGCAACAAGGACGCGCTCGACCGGATCCGGACGATCCGCCATCTCGACGATCGGCACCACTTCACCCTGATGTGTCACGACTTCGCGCAGCTCGGTCAGTTCGTGACGATCAACAACGCGCTGTTCCGGGCGGTGAAGGCCTCCACGCCGGGGCCCTACACGTTCATCCTCCCGGCCACCAAGGAGGTGCCGCGGCGTCTGCTTCACCCCAAGAAGAAGACGGTCGGGGTACGGATCACCGCGCACACCACAGCACAGGCGATCCTCGCCGAACTCGGTGAACCGCTGGTCTCGAGCACGCTCCTGCTGCCCGGTGAGCCGGAGCCGATGACGCAGGGCTGGGAGATCAAGGAACTGCTGGACCACGCGATCGACGCGGTCGTCGACTCCGGGGACTGCGGGACCGAGCCCACCACGGTCATCGACCTGTCCGACGGCGCCCCGGAGGTCCTGCGCGTCGGAGCCGGCGACCCGGAGAGGTTCAGCACCAGCACGGCATGAGAGAACGGGCACTCCCGGATCGAGTGCTCAAAGATTCGCTCCCCGCAGCTTCACCCGCAGCGTCGCGGCTCCCGGGTGGTCGAGCTTCTCCAGCAGGGCGAGGGCCTGCCGCCACTGCAGTGCCGCGGCGGACGGAGCACCGGCCGCGGCGTAGGCGTCACCGAGATGCTCCCGGATCTCCGCCTCGTTGAGCAGGTCACCGGCCACCCGGTACAGGTCGAGCGCCCGCCGATAGGCCGCCACCGCCCGCTCCTGATCGCCGAGGTGGTGGTGCGCCCAGCCGACGCTGTCCCAGGAGGCCGCCTCGCCGTACCGGTCGCCGAGCTCCTGATGAAGTTCGAGGGCCTGTTCGCAGTGCCGCAACGTGAGGTCGTGGCGTCCCTGCCGGCCCAGGGTCCACCCGAGCGCGCTGAGCGCCCGCGCCTCGCCGACCCGGTTGCCGGCCTTGCGATACAGCTCGAGGGCCTGCCGGGTGAGCCGCAGGCAGTCGTCGTCGCGCCCCTGCTGGTCGTGCATCCAGCTGATGCTGAACAGGGTGTGCGCCTGCCCCAGCAGGTCGCCGGCACGCTCGTAGAGCCGCTCGGCCTCGGCGTAGTGCGGTTCGGCCTTAGCGAACCGGCCCACCTGCACATAGCCACGGGCCAGTACCCGATGCGCGGACGCCTCGGCACGGGTCTCCCCGCGGCGGTGCGCGGCGGCGACGGCGATCGTCTCGACGGTGATCCAGTCGTCCCAGTGCCCCTGCCGGTCCAGAAAGTCGATCACCACCCAGGGCAGCCGCCAGCCGTAGTCGTCCAGACTGCCGGAGACCGCGTCCGAAGCTCCGCGCCCAGCATCCGAAGCCCCGCACCCAGCGTCCAGAGCCTCGGGCCCAGCATCGAGAGCTCCGGGCCCAGCATCCCGGGTGTATCGGATCGCGGCCATGAGAGCCGCATGCTCGGCGGCGAACCACTCCAGCGCCACGGTCTCGCCGCGCACCGGCTCCGGTTCCACGCCCGGCGCGGGCTCGGTGAGCGACAGCGGCTCACGCTGCGGGTCCACCTTCAGCGCCGCGGCGTGCCCGGTGTGCAGAAGGTGGTCCAGCAGGCGACGGGCCGCCGGCCCGCGTTCGGTCTCCGGCAGAAGATCCTGGGCGTACGCCCGGAGCAGATCGTGCATCACGAAACGTCCCGGCCGGTGCTCGCTGATCAGGCTGGCCGCCACCAACTCGGCCAGTGCGCCGGCCGTCTCCGCCGCGGGCCGGCCGGCCAGGGAGACGGCCGCGGCAGCCGACAGGTCGGGGCCGAAAACTGCACCGAAGAGCCGGAACAACCGGGCCGACGCCGAACCCAGCGCCCGGTAGGACCAGGAAAACACGGTCCGCGGATCGGTCGCGTCATCGGTACTGCTGCCTCCAGCACCGAAGTCAGCCCTGCCCCCGGCACCAAAGTCAGCCCTGCCCCGGACACCGAAATCAGCACCAGCAGCAGCGGAACCAGCACCGCCCACGGCGCCGGAATCAGCACCGCCCCCGGACTCGGCACCGCCCCCGGACTCGACACCGGCAGCGGACTCGGCACCGTCCCCCGGACTCGCCACCGGCAGCGGACTCGGCACCGTCCCCGGACTCGCCACCGGCAGCGGCACCGCTCAACCCGGCGAGCCGGGACCCGTCGAGGCGGGTGGCGGCGAGTTCGGCGGCCAGCTCGGCAAGGGGTTGACCGGATCGGATCGCGGCCCGGGCAGCGACCGTGACCAGCGCCAGCGGCAGCCCGGCGGTGGCTGCGGCAAGCGTCGCGACGATGCCCGGCTCGGCAGCGACGCGGGCCGCGCCGAGCCGGGCGGCGAGCAGTTCTCCGGCCTGCTCCGGATCGAGCGCGTCGAGCGGCACCGGCAGGGCGCCGTGGGAGGCGACCAGACCGGTGAGCCGGTCGCGGCTGGTCACCACGACCGCGCAGTCGCCGGCGCCGGGCAGCAGTGGCCGCACATGCGCGGCGTCGCGGGCATTGTCGAGGACCAGCAGCAGCCGGCGGCCCGCGAAAAGGCTGCGCAGCAGGCCGGTGCGGGCGTCCAGGCCGGCCGGGACCGGATGCCCGGGGGCGAGCGCGACGAGCAGGTTGCCGGCCGCCTCTTCGGGTGCCATCACCTCGTCATGGCTGCCCCAGCCTCCCGGACTGGCCGATCCGCGCGAACCCCCGAAACCGCCGGAACCAGCAGAACCAACAGAACCGCGCGAACCGCCAGAACCGCCAGAACCGCCAGAACCAGCCGAACTGCCTGAACCAGCGGAACCACCGGAACCGCCACAGCTTCCCCGACTCGCCGCGTCCTCCGAACTGGCCGAACCTCCCGCACTGCCCGAGCTGCGTGACTGGAGACCGCGTGACTGGAGACCGCGTGACTGGGAACCGCGTGACTGGAAACCGCGCAGATTGAGGTAGAGCTGCCCGTCCGGGAAACGATGCGACATCCGGTGCCCCCAGTGCACCGCGACGGCCGACTTGCCGGCCCCGGGCGGTCCGGTGACGGCTGCGATCCGCACCCCGACCGCGGACGGACCGGTCAGCACCCGGTCCAGTTCGGCGAGTTCGGCGCGGCGGCCGGTGAAGGCGATGGCGTCGGCGGGCAGTTGGGCGGGCACGCCGGGCCGCGGCCGCACGCCGGGCGCCGGGCCGGCGTCACCGCGCAGGATGCTGGTGTGCAGGGCGTCCAGTTCGGGTCCGGGTTCGCTGCCGAGCCGTTCGACGATCACCTTGCGGGTACGGGCGAACATCTCCAGCGCCTGCGCCGGCCTCCCGGCCGCGACCAGCGCGTTCATCAGTACCGCGACCAGGCTCTCGACGGTCGGGTGCTCGGCGGCCGCCAGGCCCAGCCGGCCGGCGACCTCCTCGGCCCGGCCCAGACGCAGCGCACACCGGCCGTACCGGGCCAGCACGTCGAGGCGTTCCCGGCCGAGGTCGTCCCGGACACGTCCGGCCCACGCGCCGGGCACCCCGGCGAGCGCCTCGTCGCCCCAGTCCCGCAGCGCGACCAGGAGCAGGGTGGTGGCCGCTTCGTAGTCACCGGCCTCCTCGGCGGCGCGGGCCTCGATCACCCGGCGGCGGGCCAGGTGCAGGTCGACCGAATCCGGGTCGCAGTCGATCAGGTAGCCGCCGGACGTGTACCGCAGGGTGCCCGGCCCGAGGACCGGGTCGAGGATGCGGCGCAGGCGGGTGGCGTACGGCGCGAGCGGCGTGGCCGACCGTGGTGGCGCGTCGCCCCAGATCCGGTCGACGAGAGTGCCGGCCGGAACGACCTGGCCCGGGGTGAGCAGCAGCGACGCGAGCAGGCACCGCTGTTTGCCGGGTCCGAGGGCGATCGGCTGCGGGCCAGCAACAGGCTGAGAGTCGGTAACAGGCCACGGGTCAGCAACAGGCCGGAGGCCGACCGCCGGGTGGGAGTCCACGATCGGCCGGGGATCAGTACCGGGCTCGGGATCCGGACGCTCTTCGCTGATCAGCTCCATCGGGCCGAGCAGGCGCCAGCGCATCGTGTTGTTCCCCCGTAGCCCTTCGACAAGGGAGCCCTTCGGTGGGCCCCGTCCCGCTGAAGAAATAGAACCATTGCCCATGTGCAAGCGATATGCAAACGCGGGTCGGCACCATGGTCCGGCGTCCACGGACCACGGGGGATCGTGGGCGCTCTCGGGGGCGGCGTGCGGGGGCAGCGGCGTCCCCGCCCCTGTTTTCAGGACCAGCTCAGCGACATCCCGGGCTGTCCAGCCGGCATCCGGGCCCGCTCAATCAGCCGAAGAGCTCCAGCGGTACGGCCATGGCCAGTGCCGCCGAGCCGAGGTCGTTCGGATGCAGACCGTCGCCGCTGTCGTAGCGGACCTGCATCCGGGTGGGGGCCGCCGGGTCGCGGACCGCCGCGTCGAAGTCGATCACCGCGTCGTACTCGCCGCTGCCCCGGATCCAGTCGTTGAGCTCCTGGCGTTTGGCCCGGTTGGCCGCGTTGTTGTAGCGCTGCGGGGCGCCACCGAACGGCAGCAGTGTGCCGCCGTAGACGGTGAGGCCCGCACTGCGCGCCTGGGCGATCAGGATGCGGTGCCCGGCGATCAGCTGTCCGACGGTCACGTCCGGGGCGTTGGCCAGGTCGTTCACCCCGATCAGGGTGACCACGTAGCGGACTCCGGGCTGGGCCAGCACGTCCCGGTCGAACCGGCGCAGCGTCGCGGCACCGATCAGCGCCTTCTCGTCCGCTCGGCCGGTGGGGTCCTCGTACCCGAAAAGGAGCCGGTTGCCGCTGAGACCGACGTTGAGCACCCCCCGCGGGCACGGCGCGGCGCCGGCCCGCAGCCGGGCGGAGAGCAGGTCCGGCCAGCGGTGGTTACTGTTGTCGGTGGTCTCGGTGCCGCAGGTGATCGAGTCGCCGAGGGCGACGATCGCGGAGGCGTTGCGGACGGTGCGCACGCTCACCCCGGACAACCAGAGGTAGCGGGTGATGCGCCGGCCGGTGCCGGGCCGGTCGACGGCGGTGGCGTCCCCGTTCACGATCAGGTTGGTCTGCTTGGATCGCGGGCTGATCGTGCCGGCCTGGGTGCCCTCCGGCAGGTACAGGCTGATCACCAGGTCGGCACCGTGCTCGACGATCAGGTCGGCGTGATCGCTGGTGACGGCGTGCCCCGGTTGCAGGACGACCTCGGTGGCACCGCCGAAGGTGAGTGGCCGGGTCCGGGCGCGCACCGTATCGGTGGACGGGCCGGTACCCGAGCGCACACCGATCGAGGCGGCACCGATGCGTACCGGCCCGGCCCCGTACGCGTTGGACAGGGTGACTCTGGGAAGATCACCACCGATGCTGGTGTGCACGACCTGCCGGACCGTCTGCCCGGTGAGGGTGAGAACCTTTCCGGCCGGTACGGCGGTCGGGGCGGCCGCCCAGGTGCCGACGCGCACCGGCAGCCGGTGGATCGGGTCGCCGTGACCGGCCTTGCCGGGCGTGCCCACCACCACGGCCGCGCCGGCTCCGGCCAGCATGAGGCCGCGGCGGGTCAGGGCGCGATGAAACGTGGCGCCCATGAAGGCACCTGAGCCTTCTGCACCCAATCGACCGACAAGAGAGTTTTTCGTGGTTATGCGGCTAAGTTACGTAAACTCGCGGTTCCGCGTCAAGCCGCTCTCCGCCGAACGGACTCCCCCGGCAGCGCGACGTCGGTCACACCGCCGGGGAAGCCGTCATCCACCTGTCACCGGCCGGCCGCCGATGAACAGTCACCGCTTCTGAACAGTCGTCACCCCGTCGTGCAGGTCAGGTTACCGACCTGGGGTGCCGCCGTTCCCGAGGCCAGGAAGCCGAACGTCACGTGGCCGTTGGCCGGCACGCTGGCGTTCCAGGACTCGTTCGTCACCGAGACAAGTGAACCGGTGCTGGTGCCCTTACCGCTCCAGACCTGGGCCGTCTTCTGAGTTCCGGGCCAGGTCCAGGAGACGTTCCAGCCGTTCACCGCGCTCGTTCCGGCATGCACCATGACCTCGCCCTGGAAGCCACCGCTCCACGATCCCGTCACGTTGTACATCGCGGTGCAGCCGCCCGCGGGGTTCGACGGTCCCGGGTTGCTGGGTCCCGGGTTGCTGGGCCCGGGGTTGCTGGGCCCGGGGTTGCTGGGACCGGGGTTGCTGGGCGACGGGCTGGTCGGGTTGCTCGGCGACGGGTTCGACCCACCGCCGATGCCGGTGACCTCACCGTTACCGCCGTCGAAGACCACGTCCGAGCAGCCGTAGAACGTCTCCTGGCTGTCCGAGCGCGACCACACCGAGTAGATCAGGTGCTTGCCGGTCTTGCCGGCCGGCAGCCGGCCGTTCCAGTAGTAGTGACCGTCGTCGGTGCCCGGTCCGCCGTTCGCGGGCGGGTTGGTCACCTGGTCGAACGGCGTCGGCTCGAGGTCGGTCCAGGCCAGCGGCTTGGTCGGGTCGTAGCCGTCCTTGGTGATGTAGAGGTAGAACGTACCGGGGTGCTTGGCCCAGTTGTTGTACTTGAATTGGACATTCGCACCGGCCGTCAGGTGGGTGGCCGGCCAGTCGTTGCGGGCCAGGTTGAAACCGGTGAAGTCGTACGGTCCACCGGTCCCGCCGCTGCACAGCTGGCCGTCCGGGATGAACCCGCTGACCCGGCCGGCGCCGTTCGAGCGGAGCACGGCGAACCAGTTGTAGAGCCCGGTGACCCCACTCTTGGCCACCGCGGCGGCGCAGGCCGCGTTCTTCGGTTCGATCGCGCCGCTCTGCGGGTTGCGGCCGTCCTGGTAACAGAACCAGGTGCGGCTTCCGGGCACCTGGATGGCGCCGTGGGCCTGGGCCGGGCTGCTTGGCAGAGCCAGGATCCCGGCCGCGGCGGCGAACAGGGCCACCGCGGCGAAACGGAGAATTTTCATGATCATCCCTGGGGGAAGAGGCGGGCGTATTCGGCGTAACCGGTGGCCACGTCGACCTGCGCCCAGAACCGGTGGTAGTTGAAGGACGGCGCGGGGCCGCCCTTCAGGTAGGCGTCGAGCTTCGGGAAGTCCGGGTCGTTGCGGTAGAAGCTGCGGATGTCCAGGAACGAGACACCCGGCTTGATCACGTCGCCGTTCGGCATCTTGCCGCTCCAGCCCGGCGGGATGTAGATGCCCTGACCGGTGGAGGCGTTGTAGACGTCGTCCATCCGGTTGTAGTCGGCGCGGGTCTCGGTGCTCGACACGCCCTTGCTGTCCTTGAACGCCCAGATCGCGTCGAGCAGCCCCTTGGCCGCCGTCTTGGCCTGCGCGTTACCGGACTTCGCGGCGTAGAAGGTGAGCAGCTTGGCGTACGAGCCGGCCACACCGAGGTCCTGGCTGTGGTTGAGGACGGTCACGTGCAGGTTGGTGTTGGCGGCCGGGTTCGACGGGTTCCAGGTGGCCGGCGCACCCGACCACTGCAGGTCGGACGGGATCGCGAAGGTGTCCGCGCCGATGGTGGTGTTCGCCAGCGCCCACGGCACCCACTTGTCGAGCACCGCCTTGGCCTTGGCGTTGCCGGTCACGTAGTACAGCTCGGCGAGCCGCTCCAGTGACCAGGTCTGCATGCCGAACCAGCGGTTGGACGGCGGGTCCTCGTAGACCGGGGCCTCGACGTAGGACAGGCCGTAGAACTGCGGGACGTTCGTCGGCCGGGCCGAGTAGTTGCCGTTCCAGCTGTTGGTCGCACCGCCGGCGATGGCCCCCTCGGACGACTGCAGCCACTGGTAGAACTCCAGCTGCCGGTCGAGGCTGGCCTGCCAGTCGGCCTTCGCGGTCGGCGACTTCGGGTTGAAGGCGGCGACGTTGGACATGATGTACGCGGCCATCGGGTTCTGGTAGCCGAAGTGGCTGACGCTGGAGCCGATGCGCCACGCCCAGCCGGCGCTGGTGTCGTAAGCACCGCCCCAGGCGTAGTACCACGACATCAGGTTGCTGGAGGCGTTCTTGCCGGTGCCGGCCGGGCACGAGGTGGACCCGCAGCCGGGCTGCTTGAAGTACTTGTCGTAGAACGAGTACCGCAGGTAGTCGCCCATCTTGGCGGCGTTGGCGACGGTGGTGGAGATCTGCGACGCCTTGCCCTGCTCGGTGGCCCACTGCAGCGCCCAGTAGGCGACCTGCACGGCACGGGCGTCGGCGTCCGGGGCGTTGGTGTACTTCCACTGCTTGGCGTACGACGAGTCCTTGGTGAACAGGTCCAGGAAGCCGTTCGGGCCGCCGTGCTTGAACGTGTCGCAGGCGGGCTGCGGCACGGTCTCGAAGGTCGACTCCTGCGGGCCGCGCTGGAAGGTGTTGATGTACGCGACGCGGGTGGTGCCGTCACCGCAGCGGCCGAAACCGTAGACGTTGTCCACGTCCAGCAGCCAGTGCATGCCGTAGATGTCGGAGGTGCCGTACGCCGACTTCAGCTCGGCCGCCAGCGGGTCGGTGCCGACCGAGACGCCGGTGTCGAGCTGCGACGGGTACTGCGACGGCAGCGGGTACTCGGCCGCGTACGTCGCCGGCTTGGCCGGGTTGTAGTTGTCGTTGGTCGGCTGGTCGGCGTGCGACGGGATGATGTACTTCTCCATCGTCGCCCAGGCGTTGTTGAACGGCGCCCAGTCACCGCTGATCCGGGAGTGCGCGGCCTCCAGCCACAGCCAGTACGAGAACGCCTCGCTGGTGGTCTCGTGACCGTGGTCGGGTGCCTCGTCGATCAGCGTCTCGATCGAGTGGTACGGCACACCCTCGGGACTGAAGTAGCCGTTGGCCGGGTTCTTCAGGTCGTTGTAGAGCTGGGTGAACCGGGTGTCCACCGCGCCCTCGTCGATCACCGTGACGCCGAGCTGCGCCGCCGTGTGGCCGGTGGCGGTGGCCGAGATCGTCGCGGTGGCGCCCACGGTCGCCGAGGCGGCGGCCGCGACCGTGACGTTCTGGCCGGTGCTCCAGTTCGACGGGGTGAAGGTGAGCGTCGCCGGGGTGACGGTGACGGCGGTGGATCCCGCGCTGCGGGCCACGGCCACGGTGACGTTCGCCGTGGGCGCCTTGCTCAGCGCGATCTTGAAGGTGCCGCTCTTGCCGGCCGCGAGGGCCAGCGAGGTGGCGTCCGCGACGATCGCCGGGGTGGTCGCCGCGTCGACGAAGACCGGGACGTCGGCGGTGTTGCTCTTGGTGCCGGCGTTGTCGTACGCGATGGCCTGCAGGCGGTAGGCGGCACTCTGCGCCGGAACCCCGTCCCAGCTGTACGTGTACGGAGCGGTCGTGTCCGTGCCGAGCAGCAGGCCGTCGTGGTAGAACTCGACCTTGCTGATGGTCTGGCCGCTCGCCGCGGTCGCGGTGGCCGCGATCGGGATCGAGGCGGGCGCGTTGTAGCGGGTGTTCGCGGCCGGGCTGCTGATCGCCACGGTCGGCGCGTTCGCCGTCTGGTTGCAGGCCGTGCCGTTGAGCGTGAAGGCGGTCGGCACCGGGTTGGCCGAGCCGAAGGTGCCGTTGAAGCCGGTCCCCACGGTCGCGTTGGTGCCGAGGTTGCCGTTCCAGCCGGCGTTGTTGACGGTGACGCGCTGACCGGACTGGCTGTAGACGCCGCTCCAGCCCTGCACCGCCTTCTGGCCGGCGTCGGGGAAGTCGAACTCCAGTTTCCAGCTGGTCAGCGGGTCACCGGTGTTCTTGATCTGGATGTCACCGGTGAACCCGCCGGGCCACTGGCTCTGCACCTTGTAGACGACGGTGCAGCCGGCCGCGGCATAGGCCGGGGCGCCGGCCGCGAGGACCCCGCCGGCGCCGAGAACGGCGACGCCGGTGAGGGCCATTCCGCGCCGGAATCGGCCGCCTGCTCCGGGTGTTCCAGCTCCGGGTGATCCGGCTCTGGGTCTTCTGAGTCTGAGTGATCTGGTTCTGGGGGATGGGGTCACAACGGTGTTCCTCTCCGCCGGGGTGGTAGCGGCGCCCGATCGGACCCGGGCGCCGCCTCGTCCCGGCCTACGGGGTGGTGGAACAGGTGATCGGGGACGGAACGGGATTCGTGGTGCCGGTGGAACCGCCGAGGAATCCGAAGGTGGTGGATGCCCCGGACGCGAGGGCGCCGTTGTAGCCGGCGTTGACGACGCTGACGGCGCTGCCGGACTGGGCGGCGGTGCCTCCCCAGGCCTGGGTGACGGTCTGCCCGGCGGTGTACGTCCAGCCGGCCTTCCAGCCGGTGATCGCCACCGTGCCGGTGTTCCGGACGGTGACCTCGCCCTGGAAGCCGCCGGTCCACTGCCCGGTCACCCGGTACGTGGCGGTGCAACCGGTCGACGTGCTGGGCGACTGGGACGGCGAGACGGAGCCCGACGGAGAAACCGAGACCGAGACCGACGGGGACGGCCCGGCGGAGGAGGACGACACCGACGGCGTCGGCGTGGTGGGGCCGCCCAGCCGGTCGGCGTAGAGGATGCCCCGGCCGTTGGTGCCGAGGTAGACCCGGCCGTAGACGCGCGGGTCACCGGCCAGGGCGTCGCCCGCGTTGCCGTACTGATGCCGGTCGTCGTTGATCCGGACCCAGTAGGCGCCGGTGTTGTCGGACCGGAAGACCCCGTCGGTGCCGTCGACCGTGCCGACCAGGAACACCGTGGGGCGCGTGGTGCCCGGGGCGGCCTTGCCGAACGCGACGTTGATGCCCTCGGACACCCCGCCGCCGGCCGTGGTGAACGTGCGCCCCGAGTCGGTCGAGCGCAGCAGCCCGGTCCGGCCCGCCAGCCACACCTCGCCGGCGACGCCCGGGACGGCCTTCAGGTTGACCCGGCCCTCGGCCGGCATGGCCGCCGCCGACGCGCTGAACGTCGCACCGCCGTCGGTGCTCGTGTAGAACCTGCCGGCGGCGTACGCATAGAAGGTCCTGGGGTTGACCCTGTCGCTCTCGACCTTGGCGCCCGCCGGGATGCCGGTGGAGGCACTCCACGTGCTGCCGCGGGTGGTCGAGTAGTGCACGCCGGTGCCGGCCGGGGACCAGACCACCGCGTTGGCGTCGGCGCCGACCGCGACCGTGCCGCCGCCGGTGACGCCGGACGGCTCCTGACCCTGGTACCAGGTCTTGCCACCATCGTTGGAGATGCCGATGTGCGGCGCGGCTTCGGAGTTCCCGACCCGGACGAAGAAGGACGGGCTGAGCTCCGCGAAGTCCAGGCCGGTGTTGCTGCCCAGGGCCGGCGTGTCGTGGAAGTTCGGCTGCACCGTGTCCAGGTCGGCGTGGTGGAAGCCGCCGATGTCGCCGAGGGCGCTGATCAGGGGCGCACCGGTGGGCGGGCTGGCGAGGTCGAGGACCGCGGTCTCCTCCAGGCCCTTGGCCATCGGCTTGATCGTGACGGTGGTGCCGTTGTCCCAGCCGGTGAGGTTCGTGGTGCCGTAGACGGTGGCGCCGGTGCCGTAGAGCAGCCGGTTCGAGTCGAACGGGTCGATCGCGAGGGACTCGTTCATCCAGCCGAGCTTCGGGCTCTCCTCGGGGGCCTGGGCGGTGCTGTTGAAGTCGAGCCACGGGTTCGCCGAGATGTCCATGGTGTAGCGCTTGGTGCGGCTCGGGTAGCTGCTCCAGTCCCAGGCGCGGGTCCACGTGGCGCCGTAGTCGGTGGAGCGGAAGAAGATCGCGTCCGGCCACCAGGAGATCTGGGTGGCGACCATCAGGGTGCCCGGCTTCCTCGCGTCCACGGTCAGGCCGGAGTAGCCGTGGTAGCGGTCGGCGACCGGGGTGGGCGAGATGTCGGTCCAGACGCCGGTGGTGGTGTCCAGGCGGGCCACCTGGCCGGCCGCGCCGTCGTACGGGCCGCCGGTGTCGCTGGTCGCGATGAACAGGTACTTGCCCTGGATCACACCCTTGTGCGCGAGGTATCCGGTCGGCTGACCGGCGATCCGCTCCCAGGTGGCCCCGGAGTCGGGCGAGCGGTAGACCGGGTTCTCCTTGTCGGCCACTCCGACGTATACAGCCGGTGACGCAGGGTCGAAGGTGACCCATGTCAGACCTTGGTTCTGGTTGAGATAGCCGTTCGGGTCGGACGGGTCGGCGACGTAGTTACCGGCGTTCGGGAAGTTGGCTACTT
This sequence comes from Actinoplanes sp. NPDC023801, assembly GCF_040639655.1. Lineage (NCBI taxonomy): Bacteria > Bacillati > Actinomycetota > Actinomycetes > Micromonosporales > Micromonosporaceae > Actinoplanes > Actinoplanes sp. NPDC023801. The sequence goes on from NZ_JBFAAI010000005.1 coordinate 284,053, forward strand.
TTCCCCACGTGGCGCCGTAGTCGGTGCTGCGCCAGAGCCCGTTTCCGCCCTCGGCGGCGAAATAGACGTTCCGGTTGTTCCGCGGGTCCACGGCGAGCCGCTCCCCCATGCCGCGGCCCGGCATGTTGCCACCGACCTTGAACGGCAGCATGGTCCGTGACCAGGTGTTCCCCTTGTCGGTGGAGCGCAGGATCGCTCCGTTGTTCGGGTCCCAGCTGTTCGTGTACATGCCGACGGCGGCGTAGACGCGGGTGGTGTCGACCGGGTCGGCCGCGATGCTGAGGACGCCGTTGTGCCCCCAGTCGTCCTGCCCGACCCAGTCGAGCAGCGGGGTCCAGCTCTGCGCCGGCTGGTTCCAGCGGTAGGCGCCGCCGATGTCCGTACGGGCGTAGATGAGGTCTTTCTCGCCGGGGTTGAAGACGATGCCGGGGACGAAGCCACCGCCGTCGATCCGGACGTTCTTCCAGCTGTAGGGCTCTGCGGGGGCGGCTGCTGCCAGGTTCGGGCCGGAGGCGACGACCACCGCGGTCGCCGCGAGCACGAGGGCGGCGACGACTATGCCGCCGGGGGACCTTCGCATCGGGGATGACCCTTTCCATCGGAATACACCTCGAGGAGGGAGGTCTCATCGAAGTGCATGAGTGGGAGCGCTCCCAGAAGCGTCGGTTGCCGTCATCTTCATGTCAAGAGCCGGAAACTTCGTGGTGATGTTCGGACGACTGTTCACCCCGGTAGAACGAAGACGACATTTGATGACATTTGACCGCTGGAAGGGCTGTGTATCATTCGGCCGGAACACGCAGGTCGGCACCATCCGAGGCGCCGGCCGGCCGGCCCGGCGAGAGGCCGGTTGGGCCCCGTGACGAATACGTGGCGTAACCGCGGGTACGGCATAGCGGTGGAGGAGATTGCATGAAGGTTTGCGTTATCGGTACCGGCTACGTCGGCCTGACCACGGGCGTCAGCCTGGCCTTCCTCGGCCACGAGGTGACGTGTGTGGACCTCGACCAGGCGAAGGTCGACATGCTGCGCGGCGGCAAGTGCCCGATCTACGAGCCCGGGATGGAGGACCTGCTCGCCGAGGCGGCGCAGAACCTCACCTTCACCACCGCGTACGAGGAGGCCGTGCCCGGCGCCGACGTGGTGTTCGTGGCGGTGCAGACCCCGTCGGCCGAAGACGGCAGTCCCGACCTCCGCTACCTCCGCCGTGCCGCCGAGACCGTGGCCCAGACGCTCAACCACGACTTCACCGTCGTGGTCAACAAGTCCACCGTGCCGATCGGCAGCGGCAACTGGGTCGACGCCATCCTGCGCGACTCGTTCCTGCAGCGCGAGGACCGGCCCGAGGGCGTCGAGTTCGCCGTCGCGTCGAACCCGGAGTTCCTGCGCGAGGGCAACGCCATCGCCGACACCCTCTACCCGGACCGGATCGTCATCGGCTCGGACAACCCGCGCAGCCTCGAGGTCCTCAACCGCCTCTACCGGCCGATCATCAACCAGACGTTCACGCCGCCGAGCTTCCTGCCGCGGCCGGAGGACGCCAACGCGGTCCCGCTGGTCTCCACCGACCTGGCCTCGGCCGAGCTGATCAAGTACGCGGCCAACGCGTTCCTGGCCCTGAAGATCAGCTACGCGAACGAGATCGGCCAGCTCGCCGCCAAGGTCGGCGCCGACATCACCGAGGTGGCCCGCGGCATGGGCCTCGACCAGCGGATCGGTTCCCGGTTCCTGCAGCCGGGCGTCGGCTGGGGCGGCTCCTGCTTCGGCAAGGACACCAAGGCGCTGATCGCCACCGCGTCGGAGTACAACCTCGAGATGCCGATCGTGAAGGCGGCCCGCGACGTCAACACCCGGCAGCGGGCCATCGCCGTCGAGCGGCTGCAGGACGAGCTGCGCATCCTCAAGGGCCGCAAGATCGGTCTGCTCGGCCTCGCGTTCAAGCCGAACACCGACGACCTGCGCGACGCGCCTGCGCTGGACATCGCCAACTCGCTGATCGCCCGCGGCGCGCGCGTGAAGCTGCACGACCCGGTGGCGACCGGCCGGTTCCGTGTCGAGCAGCCGGAGCTCGCGGCGTACCTCAGCGAGACCATCGACGACGTGTTCGCCGACTGTGACGCGGTCGTGCTGGTCACCGAGTGGGCGCAGTACCTGGAGCTGGACTGGGCGAAGTTCGTCGGCCTGATGCGCAGCCCGATCCTGCTGGACGGCCGGCACGTCCTCGACGCCGACCGGATGCGCCGGCTCGGGTACCGCTACGTCGCCGTGTCCGGATAGGACTCCGGCAACACAAGTAGACACACGTCAACCGTCGTGGGGGGGCCCCGCCCCCCCCACCGTTGATTTTTAGTTAGAGGGGGCCAGGGGCAGCGCCCG